>JAQGHY010000328.1 GCA_028291455.1 Rubritepida sp.
GCGTCGAAGGCGCGCTCGTTGGTCGGGCCGTAGATGAGCGCCTTGGAATATTGCGCCTGGACCTGCGGCTGCATCATGAAATCGGCGAGCCTCTGCGCGCCTTCCACGTTGCGCGCATCCTTGAAGATGCCGAGCGCCTGGACCTGGATCATGTGTTCGTTCCAGGTATAGTTGAGCGGCGCGCTGCGATCGATCAGCGTCTGCAGGCGACCGTTCCAGATGGAGCCAAGCACCACCTCCCGGTCGGACAGCATCTGCGCTGAAAGTGCCCCGGTGTCCCAAAAGCGGCGGATCTGCGGGCGGATACGGGTCATGGAACGCAATGCGCGGTCCAGGTCGATCGGGTAGAGTTGCTCCTTCGGCACGCCGTCGGCCAGCAGCGCGAATTCCAGATTGGCGGAGCCGCTGGCCATGTCGGCGAGCATCCGCGGACCCGGAAAACGTCCGGCATCCCAGAACTCCGCCCAGGTTTTCGGATGGGCTTCGCCCGGAAAGGCCTCCTTGTTGAAGGCGAGGACGGAGGCATAGGTGAAGTTGCCGACGCGATAGGGCAGCCGCACCTCCGCCGTCACATCCTCGGGCTTCGTCCAGCGCCAGCGGTCATAGGCAATAGGAGCCAGCGCGCCGAGGCGTTCCAGCGTGAGCAGCTGCGCATCGCCCGTGTCGATCAGGTCGAGCTCGACATTGTTGGCGCGGAACATGGCGATGAGCTTGGCGGCCGTGCCTGCCACCACCGTCACGCGGATACCCGTCTCGGCCGTGAAAGGGTCGTAGACGAAGCGGCGCATGATGTCGTCGTAGACGCCGCCGGGGGTGCGTACGATCACCTCGCCATTGGCCTGGGCCCGGCCGGTGCGCAGTGCGGGGGCGGCAAGCGCGGCGCCGAGTAGCAGGCGGCGGCGCAGGCGGATGGCGTCAGGCGTCATGGTCATGTCTTGCCCCTTTGTCGTTGGCCGGCATGGCGCGGATTGGATGGAACCGCAGCAGGATCAGGGCGGGGCGTCGATACGTGTCGCAGCCCCGATTTCACGCTCCCAGACAAGCCTGCCACCCGGCGGCCCATCCGCCCTGCCGAATTGCCCACGGCGGGAGCAAAGACGCGGCCCGCCATCAGCCGTTCAGGATGAACCCGCGCGGCAGGCGCGTGAGGCGTTCGGGACCGTCCTCGGTCACCAGGACGGTCTCGCTGATCGCGGCCCCCCCGGCCGAGGCGTAGATGTGAAAGACCATCCCCGCCTCCATCGCCCAATGCGCCCCGGGGTGCAGAATCCGGGTAAAATCGCTGGTGCGCGGCCCGGCATCGCCATAGAGGCCGAGCGTGTAGCCGGTGATGTTGTCGTAGCTGTCGCGCAGGCCGCACGCGATCACGCCCTGGCGCAGGATGGCGTCGATATCTGCTGCGATGGCGCCGGGCCGCATCGCGGCGATCTGGCGGTCCTGCAGCTCGATCAGGATGTCCATCGCGCGTTGGCGCTCGGGCTCGGGTGTACCGAGGACGACGTTGCGCATGATGCGCGAGCTGTAGCCATGGATGCGCGGCGTGAGCTCGATATGCACCACGTCGCCCTTTTCCAGGGGCTCGTCGCCCGAGGGCGCGTGAAGGAAGTTCCAGCCGCGGCCAGCGGTGATGGGGCCGGGGCGGTAGGGGTCGCCGCCCATCTCGATGAAGGTCATCTGCGCGCGTTTGGAGGCGTCGCGCTGATATCCGCCGACGACACAGACGGCAGCGGCATCCAGCGTCGCCTGATCCGCGATGGCGGCGGCGCGGCGCAGCAGCTCGATCTCGGCCGGGGACTTGATGAGCCGCAGCTCCGCGACCACTGGGCCGAGATCCACGAACTCGGCGTCTGGCATCGCATCGCGAAGAGCCGCGAAACGGCCGATCGACATGCCGTAGCTTTCGAAATCCAGGCCGATCCGGCCGCCCGTCAGGCCGCGCTCGGCCAGATTCGCGACGAGGACCGGGATGGGATCCTCCCAGTCGCGATAGGTGGGCACATCCTCGATCCATGAGCGATCGCGGCAGATGCCGGCATCCAGCGCCCGGATCAGGAAAAAGGGGTCGGCCGCCATCGGAATGACGACGCAGCGCCAGCGATTGGCCGAACTGCCGAAGCCCGCGACCCAGATCATGGCCTCGATCTCGTCGAACAGCGCGGCGTCGACCCGTGCGGGGTCCATCCGCGACTTCAGCCGCTTGAGGCGGGCCTCGTATTCCTCGCGCGTGAAATAGGGATGCTCACCCATCAGTGCTTCCGATCCCTCAGCCGCCATCCGTCGAGCCGGTCGCGCAGCTGATAGGCCATGCCTATGAAGGGCATGAACCAGGGATTACCATTGTAGAGAGGCTTGGTCGGAAACGGGATACGCGCGAAGGCGGATACCTTGTTCGATCCGCCTAGGATCTGCTGCGCGGCCACCGTACCGAAATGCGTCATCGTCGTCACGCCGCTGCCGTTGCAGGCCATGGCGTAGTGCACGCCCTCCTCGATGCCGACGTGCGGCATCATGTCGAAGGCGAAGGCGACATTGCCCTTCCACGAATGCGTGATCTTCGTTCCCTCGAGGTCGGGGATCAGGTCCGTCATGAAGCGATGCAGCGTGGCGCCGGAGCGCTTGGTGTCGGCATCGACGAAGCTGGCGCGGCCGCCGAAGAGGATGCGGCGGTAATCCGGCGAGGGGCGGAAGTAGTAGAGCACCTTCTTGGTGTCGCCATAGACGCGCAGCTTTGGCAGCGCGCGCCGGACCCGCTCCTCACCCAGCTCCTCGGTGGCAATCATGTAGCTCGCGACCGGGACGAGGCGCCGGCGATGCCAGGGCGTGGCCTTGCCCGTATAGCCGTTGGTCGCGATCATCAGGTGGCGCGCCTTGATGACGCCCCGGCTGGTCTGGAGCACGAAGCTGCCATCGGCCTCGCGCCGATAACCCAGCATCTCGGTGCCGCCGGCCAGCGTCGCCCCCTGACGTTCCGCGGCCTGACCGAGCGAGCGCACATACCTCGCCGGATGCAGCGAGCCCGCACGGTGAAGCACCATTCCGCCGCAGAAACGGTCGGTGGAGATCTCCTCCCCGACGCGGTTCTTCGGGATCATGAAGGCCTGCTCGCCATCGGCGGCGTTGATCATTTCCGCCCGGCGCTTGAGCGCCTCCATGGCCTTGGGCGCATGGGCGCCCACGAAGCGGCCGCAGCGGACGAAGTCGCAATCCAGCCCCTCGCGCGCGACCAGCGCCTCGAAGCTCTCGAAGGCCGCCTCGCTCTCCTCGGAAAGCTCGGCGACGAACTTCGCGCCCAGGACCTCGGCGAGATCGGAGCGGGTCTTGCCCAGGCTGCCAGCGCCGGCCAGCGCGCCGCCGTTGCGGGATGACGCGCCCCAGCCGATCGCCTCGCGATCAAGCACCAGGGCCTTCACGCCGTTGCGGCCGAGCTCCAGTGCCGTGGCAAGGCCGGCGATTCCGCCGCCGATGATGGCTACCTCCACCGTCTCGGGCAGCGGGGGTGCGTCGTCGATGGTGGGTGGTGCGGCGTCCCACCAATAAGGGTGCTCGATGAAGCCAGGGGCGAAGGGTTCGGATGTGTCGGTCATGTGAGGCGAAGGATCGCACACAGTTGCAGGACGCGACATACCTCCCGGATAAGCCCGCGCCGCATCCCCCCCTGCCCCGGCGCGTCAGCGCGGGGCCTTGCGCCTCTTGGGCCCGGTGACCCCCGTGGTGGAAGGAGGGTCGCTGGCGGGAAAGCTGTCGGCCAGTTCCTTATCCAGCTTCTTTTCCTCCTGTTCGACCTCGGTCTTGGCGCGATGCCAGAAGTCCTCTTCCTGTCCATCGGGTGAACCGGCGTCCTGCCACAATCGGTAGGCCTTCTCCCGGATGCGCCCTTCGAGGAGGGAAACATTGTCGGACATGGCTGCCTCCATTGTTGATGTGAGATCGGGCATCTTGGTCCCGTTGCGGATGGCGCTGGACGCGCCGCCCCCCTGGTAACGCGCGAAACGGCCTGTCGTTAGCCGTGATTCGGCGACTTGTGCGTGACAGACCGAAGGTAGCCGCATCAAGACGCGATCGGATCTGGAACCCTTGCCGCGGTTCAGCGTTGTTGGACCGGTGCCCAGCATCCGAGGGCGGATGGCAGGGCGGCACCCAGATCGTCAGGTGGCTCATATGACCGCGCATTTCACGACCGACTTAGCCCCGGCGCCCGGGCGTCAGGGATCTCGCCGTGCCGGAAGCCGCGCATGAGGCGCATGGAATCCGGTTCGCCCTTCCCCTTCGGCGCGACCACAACGAACCGCGGCACCAACTTCGCCCTGTTCTCGGACCATGCCGAGGGCGTCGAGCTGTGCCTGTTCGATGGCAAGGGCCAGCGCGAGGAGGAGCGGCTTCAACTGGCCGAATGCACCAACGGGGTATGGCATTGCCACCTCCCGGGTGTCGGCCGCGGCCAGGTCTATGGCTGGCGCGTCCGCGGCCCCTGGGCACCCGAGGAAGGCCATCGCTTCAACGCCCATAAGCTGCTGCTCGATCCCTATGCGCGCCAACTCGTCGGCAGCATCGACTGGAACGACGCGCTGCACGGCTACCCCATCGGCGGGGGCGACGATGCCGACCTGATATTGGATGAGCGCGACAGCGCCGCCTTCATGCCCAAGGCGCGCGTTGTCGCTGACCTGCCCATGACGGCGACGGCCAATCCAAGCAATTCCTGGCCCCGGACCATCATCTACGAGGGCCATGTGCGCGGGTTGACCATGCGCCATCCGCTGGTGCCCCACGAGGCGCGCGGCACCTTCGCGGCCCTGGGCTCGGCACCGATGGTGGATCACCTGGTCAAGCTCGGCGTGACCGCGCTGGAGCTGCTGCCGGTGCAGGCGTTCACCCAGGACCGCTACCTGCTCGACAAGCGCCTGAACAATTACTGGGGCTACAACACGCTCTCCTTCTTCGCGCCCGAGCCACGCTACCTCGGTGCGGGAGGGCTCGAGGAGATCGCCATGGCGGTCGACCGGCTGCATCAGGCGGGCATCGAGGTCATCCTCGACGTGGTCTACAACCACACCTGCGAGGGCAACCACCTCGGCCCCACCCTCTCCTGGAGGGGGATCGACAATGCCAGCTACTACCAGTTGCTGCCGGGCCAGCCGCGCTACTACGACGACTTCACCGGCTGCGGGAACGCGCTGAACACCAACCATCCGCGCGTGCTGCAGATGGTGATGGACAGCCTGCGGCTATGGGCGACAACCTATGGCGTCGACGGCTTCCGCTTCGACCTGGCGACCACCCTGGGCCGCCGTCCCGATGGCTTCGACCCCGGGCACGGCATGTTCCACGCGATGCTGCAGGACCCCGTGCTCGGTTCGCGCAAGCTGATCGCCGAACCCTGGGATGTCGGGCCCGGGGGCTACCAGCTCGGCAACTTCCCTGCCGGCTTCTCCGAATGGAACGGCGACTATCGCGACGTCGTCCGGGAATTTTGGGTTGGCTCGGAAGGGCTGGTGCCGGCCTTCGCCTCGCGCTTCGCGGCCTCGTCGGACCTTTTCAGCGAGGGCCGGCGGCGGCCCTGGTCGAGCGTGAACTTCATCACCGCGCATGACGGCTTCACCCTGCAGGATCTCGTCTCCTACAACGAGAAGCACAACGAGGAGAACGGCGAGGACAACCGCGACGGCAGCGACGACAACAGAAGCTGGAACTGCGGCGTCGAGGGTGCGACCGACGATCCCGCGATCCTGGAGCAGCGCGCGCGCCAGAAGCGCAACCTGCTGGCGACGTTGTTCCTCTCGCAAGGCGTGCCGATGATGCTCGCTGGCGACGAGATGGGCAATTCGCAAGGCGGCAACAACAACGCCTATTGCCAGGACAATGAGATCGGCTGGATCGACTGGGAAGGGCATGACGAGGAGCTGATCGATTTCGTCGCTCGCCTGGCGAAACTGCGAAAGGGCCACAGTGCGCTTTCCCGCCCGGCTTTCCTGACAGGCGCACGCAATGAGCGCGGCGTGGCCGACGTCGTCTGGTTCGCCGCCAGCGGCGAGAGGATGAGCGATACCGAGTGGAACACGCCGCATGTGAAGTGCCTGGTCGTGCGCCTGGCCCCCGCCGCGCCTGGGGGCGGCAGCGTGTTGATCATGCTCAACGCCGCGGATCACGGGGTCGACTTCACCGTCCCAGCGGGTGGTACGGGCCAATGGGAAGCGGTGCTCGACACCGCTGCGCGCGCCGAAGGCGAGAAGCGCGCCAAGGGCGATGTCTTCACGGTCGAGGGGCGCTCGCTCGTCGTATGGGAGGCACGCGCGTGATGCCGCACGGACTATGGGCCGCCCTTGCCCGGGCGGAGGCGGCGTGATGGCTCGCGAATGGCGTGCCACCTACCGGCTGCAGTTCCACGCCGGCTTCACCTTCGACGATGCCCTGGCCACCCTGCCTTATCTGGAGCGGCTGGGCATCAGCCATGTCTATGCCTCGCCCATCTTCACGGCGCGGCCGGGCTCCACCCACGGCTACGACATCACCGATCCTGGCCACATCAATCCTGAGCTGGGCGGGGAGGAAGGATTCCACCGCCTGAGCGATGGGCTGCGGTCACGCGACATGGGGCTGCTGCTCGATATCGTCCCCAATCACATGGCCACGCATCGCAGCAACCCCTGGTGGATGAGCGCGCTGGCGGGTGGCCCGCAGGGATCGGCCGCCAATATCTTCGACATCAACTGGGAAGGCCAGGTACTGCAGCCGGTGTTGGGAGACACCCTCGCCGCCACGCTCGAGCAGGGTGCCATCACGCTGGAGCTGGATGCTGAGCAAGGCTGGCTCGTTGCTTCCGCCTATGGCGAGCATGCCTGGCCGCTTCGCACCGAGGACACAGCGGCGATCCTGGAGCAGGCGGGCACTCCGCAAGCCGCCCAACTCTGGCGGCAAGCGGATTTTTCCGCTGCCCGTGAAGCCCTTCGGAACCTGGATACCGCGCAAAGCGAGGCGGTGCGGCAAGCCCTGGCGGCGCAGGATCTGCCGGCGCTGCTGGCGCGCCAGCATTGGCGCCCGGCGCATTGGCGCACCGCGCGCGATACCCTGTCCTGGCGCCGGTTCTTCAACATCACGGAGTTGATCGGTGTTCGCGTCGAGCGGCCCGAGGTCTTCGAACTCACGCACCGGCTTCCGCTGGCCCTGCTGCGTGACGGGCTGATCGACGGGCTCCGCGACGATCACATCGACGGTCTCGCCGACCCCGCCGATTATTGCCGCCGCCTTCGCGATGCCGCCGGCCCCGATGCGCTGATCGTCGTGGAAAAGATCCTCGGCCATGGCGAGACGCTCCGCCGCGAATGGCCGGTGGACGGCACCACCGGTTACGAGCGCTTGAATTCGCTGAACCGCCTCTTCGTCGAGCCGGAGGGCTATCGAAAGTTGAGCCAGCACCTGGAGGACCAGGGCTGGGTCGTCGGCCAGCCGGGTCCACGCCTGGCCGCCGCCAAGCGGCAGATGCTGGAGGAGAGCTTCGGGCCGGAACTCGGCCAGCTCGCCACAATCGCCCAGGCGGCCGTAGACCCGGCGCTGGAGTTCGGCCTGCCGACCCTGCGCAGCGCCCTCGCGATGCTGCTGGTCAGCGGCCCGGTCTATCGCAGCTACATCACGGCGGCCGGTCCAGATGAGACGGACAAGGTGCTCTGGGCCCGCATGCTCGCGACCATGGACGCCGACCCTTGGACCGCTGCCGCCGCGCGCTGCATTGCCCAGATCATCCTGACCGGAGAGGGTGCCGATCCCGCCGCGCTGCGTGGCCGCTTCCAGCAGCTCAGCGGACCCATGATGGCCAAGGGGCTGGAGGATACCGAGTTCTACCGTGCCGTGGCGCTGACCTCGGTGAACGAGGTCGGCGGTGAGATCGAGGAGGCGGGCGGCGACATCGCCGGCTTCCACACCATGGCCGCCCGGCGTATCGGGGCGCGGGACCTCACCCCGCTCGCCACGCACGACACCAAGCGCGGGCCGGAGGTCCGGGCCCGGCTCAACCTGCTCTCCCTTGACCCCGGTCGCTGGATCTCGGCCTGCACGCGATGGAGGGAGATGAACGCGCCGTTGCGGCCCGCTGCTGGGCCGGACGGCGCGGATGAATGGCTGATCTACCAGACGATGCTCGGCGCGTGGCCCATCGGCGCGGATCGGCTCCGCGAATACCTCACCAAGGCCATGCGGGAGGCCAAGCGGCACACCCGCTGGGAGACTCCAAGCGAAGCCTATGAACAGGCCTGCCTCGGCTTCGCCGCATCCCTCCTGGAGGACCCGGCCGCCGCTGCCTTCCGGCAGGAAATGGAGGATTTCCGTGATCGTCTGGCGCAGCCGGGTCGGATCAACTCCTTGGCACAGACGATCCTGCAGCTGACCATGCCGGGTGTGCCTGATCTCTATCAGGGCACCGAATGGTGGGATTTCTCGCTGGTCGACCCGGACAACCGCCGTCCCGTGGATTACGCCGCGCGCTTGGCCGCCTTGGATGCGCCGCTGCCGGCGATCGCCGAGGATGCACAGGGGGTGACCAAGCACCGCGTGACGCAGCGGTTGCTCACGCTGCGCAGGGAACAGCCGGATCTGTTCGACGGCTATGAGGCGTTGAACCTGCCACCCGGCGATGCCGGCTGGCTGGGTTTCACCCGCGGCAACGGCCGCCTTCGGGTCGTGGTGCCGACGCGGGCCAACGGCGTGGCCGCACCGCCCGCGCCGCCGTCCGGATCTTGGTGGGACGTGCTGGCGGACAAGGCCTTCGATGCCAGACAGTCGTCGGCGGAATGGCCGTTTCAAGTGCTGAAACGCCAAGGCTCGGAGATGTAAGACCCCGCTTGGCTTATCAATCCACGGCGGATTCGTGCAGGAGGCTCCAGATGCGCTCCTTCTCACGGGCGCCGCGCTGCACGGACCTGTAAGCGCGGATTTCCATGGCGAGCGACCATTCCGACGGTCCCGCGAGAACCAGGGAACCTGCTTGAAGCTCCGCCTTGATCGATGTCTCCGGCAGCCAGGTCAGGCCATGGCCCTCCATGGTCATGACCTTGAGAGATAAAGTCAGCGCGTTCTCGTGCCGCACTTCGAGCAGGGGCGGTTTGGGCTGAGCAGCGATGATGGTGTCGATGAGCCGCGTGATGAAGGTGTGCCGCGCGTAGCGAAGATACGGTGTGGGCTTGGTACCGCCCCCGAGTAGAGGATGGCGCGGCTTTCGGCCGCGCCCCGGCGCCGAAACCGGGATAAGCCGCTCCTTTCCTACCACCAGCGAGGGATACTGCACCGGGTCCAGCCGCAGAGGAGCGGAGGGATGCGCGTAGAACAGCATGAAATTCGATGCGCCGGAGACGAGGTTCTCCACGCAGTCATTCATCGTGGCGCAGGTCATGCGCGTGCGAAGGGGGCCCAGCTTGCCCTCAAGCGTGTGCAGCCAATGCGGAAAGAAGCTCACGGCGATCGTGTGGAGGGTGACGAAGGACTGGAACGAAGCCTCGCCTCCAGCCATCTGCAGGCACTGCTCCCGCTCGCGGTAGAGTGCGTGCACGGTCTCCTCGGCCGCCTTGCGGAAGCTGCGGCCTTCGGCGGTGAGGGATGCGGGGAAGGTTCCCCTGTCTACAAGCGTTACGCCGAGCCAGTTCTCCAAATTGCGGATGCGCCGGCTGAAGGTGGGCTGGGTCAGGTTGCGCAGCTCCGCCGCGCGAGAAAAGTTCAGCGTGTTGCTGAGGGTAAGGAAATCCTCCAGCCAGGACAGCTCCATAAGCCCGCTCTCCGCGATGGGTGATCCCTGACCCAGAACGACCAAGGGGTTGAATGCCGATGATGCAGATTTTGCATAGGGCATGCAAAAAAACGATTTCACGCATCTCGCGCTCTTCGCTACGGATGAGTGACAAGAAACCAGAGGGACACGCAGTCTGTATCGGCTCGACTTACTGAGTGGAACTGATTTGGAGACCGCGATGAACAGAGCTCGTTTTCTTGCCGGCGCCATGCTCGCGCCGCTGGGCGCCTCCGGCCTGATCGGCTCGGCGCAGGCCCAGACCGCCCCCGCGCAGGGAGACCTGCAGCGCATCGTTGCCGAGAAGCTCGTTCGCGTCGGCGCCGTCGAGGCCTTTCCGCATTACCGGCGAGACCTTCGCACCGGCAGCTGGACCGGCATCATGCCGGAGATCGCCGAGCTGCTGTTCACCACCATCGGCGTGCGCTGCGAATACGTGACAACCGAATGGGGTACGGCGGCGGCCGGATTGCAGTCCCGCCGCTTCGACATTGTCGGCGGCTTCAACGCCACACCGCAGCGGGCGCTGGCCGTAGGCTTTTCCGACATCGTGGCGCAGAGCCGCCTTGCCCTGCTTGGCTTGACCGACAAGGTCACGGGCTTGCGTGAATGGAGTGCGGTCAACGCCTCTTCGGTGAGGATTGCAGCCGTGGATGGCGCCTCCACCACTCGCCTCGCCCAGGGTTTCCTGCCGAATGCTGCCTGGACCTTGGTGCGCACCAACGATGCGATGACGCTCGAAATGGAAAGCGGCCGCGTCGATGTCGTGCTGTCGAACGAGCCGACGCTGTCGCAATACCGCACGCAGCGCCGCCGCGGCACGCTCGTCATCCCCACACCGCACCGCGCCCAGCCAGTCAATTTCGGCATGCGGATCGATTCGACGGACTTGCAGCGCTGGATGAACGTCGCGATCGAGTATTTCCGCATCGAGGGCACGCTGGACGAGATCTGGAGCAAGTATGTCACGCCGGCTTGATCGGGCGCCCCGTTGATGGAACCCTTGCTGGCCATCGAAGGCCTCCACAAGAGCTTCGGTCTTATCGAGGTGTTGAAGGGCATCAGCCTGCAAGTCCAGCGCCGCGAGGTGATGGGCTTCATCGGCGCAAGCGGCTCGGGCAAATCGACGCTACTCCGCTGTATCAACATGCTGGAAGTGCCGGAGGCTGGCAGCATCCGCCTGGCGGGCGAATTGGTCGGCTTCCGCGACACGCCGCGCGGCCGCCGGCTGCTCCCACCGCGGGAACTGAGCAGGCAGCGGCGCCGCATGGCCATGGTGTTTCAACAGTTCAATCTCTGGCCGCACCGTACGGCGCTGGAGAATGTGATCGAGGGGCCGATCGTGGTGCAGGGCATCGCCCCCGCAAAAGCGCGGGAGATGGGCGAGGCGCTGCTGCGCAAGGTGGGCCTCGAAGACCGCGTGCATGCCTATCCCAGCCGGCTCTCGGGCGGCCAGCAGCAGCGCGTTGCCATCGCCCGCGCGCTGGCGCTGCAACCCGAGATTATCCTGTTCGATGAACCGACCTCCGCGCTCGATCCCGAATTGGTGGGCGAGGTGTTGAAGGTGATCCGGGATCTCGCGGACGAGGGCATGACGATGATCATCGTCACCCATGAAATGGGTTTCGCGCACGAGGTCTGCGACCGGATCGTGTTTCTCGCGGATGGCCGCATCCAGGATATGGGCCCGCCCGCTCATATCTTCGGCGCGGAGGCAGGGCCCCGCACGCGCGAGTTCACGCGCCGCTACCTGGACCGGCACCAGATCATCACGGGTGCAGCGCATGGGTGACGCGGCCTACCAATGGGACTTCCAGGTCATCTGGGACTACCGCGACGTCTTCGCCCGGGCGATCGGCCTCACGCTCTCCCTCGCGGCGCTGACCATCCTGTTCGGAATGGTGTTGGGGCTGGTCCTCTCGCTCCTGCGCATGTCTCCGCTGAAGGTGGTGCGCTGGCCTGCCACTGCTTGGGTCGAACTGCTGCGTGCGGTGCCGCCGCTCGTGCTGGTGGTGTGGATTTATTATTGCCTACCCATCCTGCTCGGCCTCAGCATGCCGGCCTTCCAGACCGCCGTGCTCGCCCTTTCCCTCTACAGCTCGGCCTTCTTCGCAGAAATTTTTCGGGCAGGTCTGCAATCCATCGATCGTGGGCTGGTGGAGGCAGCATCCTCCGTGGGTATGACTCGAAGCCAGGCGTTGCGCCGCGTGGTGTTGCCGCTGGCCTCGCAGCGAATGCTGCCGCCGCTGGTAAGCCAATGCGTGCTGGTGGTGAAGAACACGGCGCTGGCCGGCTACATCGCGGTGGCGGATATCCTCTACCAGGGCCAGCAGATCAGCGTGCAGACCTTCCGCCCGCTGGAGGTGCTGACCACGGTCGCGGTGATCTTCCTCGTGCTGATCGTGCCGATGACGATGGGCGCGAACGTCATCGAGAGCCACATCCGCCGCAAGTACTACCGGTGAACCCTCAACATCCGTCCGCCCTGACCATCCATCGCGCCGGGGAGGCGCCCAGCCATGACCAATAGTACCACGCAGCATGTCACCATCATCGGTGCCGGGATCGTCGGCGTCTGCTCCGCCCTCTGGCTGCAGCGGGATGGCTGGGCGGTGACGCTGATCGACACCCAGCCGCCCGGCAACGGTGCCTCCTTCGGCAATGCTGGTAATATCAGCCCGGGTGGCGTGGTGCCCTATTCCATTCCCGGGTCGCTGCGGCAGGTGCCGAAGTGGCTGTTCGACCCTACGGGCCCACTCAGCATCCGCCCCGGCTACCTGCCGCGCCTGCTACCCTGGCTCTTCGGCTGGGTGCGCGCGAGCGGTAAGGAGGAGGCGCTGCGCATCTCGAGCGCCATGCACGCGCTCCACGCCGACAGCTTCGGGGCCTATGCGGAACTGACGCGCGGTACGGAGGCGGATGCGCTGCTGGAGCGGATCGGCCAACTCTACGTCTCGGAGAAGGCCGATGGCGCGAACGGCTCCGCTCTGGCCCAGGAAATGCGCGCTAAGGCCGGCGTCCGGGTAGAGCTGCTGGGCGAGGATGAAATCCGCCAGATGGAGCCGGCTTTGGCGCCCGGCTTCCGCAGCGGAATCCTGCTGCCGGACAACGGGCGTTGCCGCAATCCGCACCGGCTGGTGAGCATCCTCGCGGAGGAAGCCGTTAGGGCCGGCGCCGAGTTGATTCAGGGCGAGGTTAAAGCGTTGCGCATCGAAAGCGGGCGCGTGGCGCGGCTGGTGCTGGTGGGCGGCGCCGAGCGCACCCTCGATCACCTTCTGATCGCCGCGGGTGCGGCCTCCGGCAAACTGGTGCGGGAACTCGGCCGACACGTACCGATCGAGGCTGAGCGCGGCTATCACGTCACCCTGACCGATCCGGGCGTGGCCCCACGCCGGCCCGTGACCCATCGCGACTGGGGCTTCGCAGCCCAACCCATGGAAATGGGGCTGCGGCTGGCGGGCACGGTGGAATTCGCCGGGCTCGGCGCCGAGCCGAACTGGAAGCGGGCTGACCTCCTGCTCGCCCAGGCAAAGCGAATGTTCCCCGGCGTTCGGACGGACCAGGTGAGCCGCTGGTGCGGCAACCGGCCGAGCCTACCAGACGGACTCCCGATCCTGGACCGCATGCCGGGCGTCGGGAACGCCTATCTCGCCTTCGGCAATTCCCACTTCGGCATGACGGCCGGCCCCGTCATGGGGCGGGCGGCCGCGGCATTGATGGGACGGCGGGAAACCGGAATGCCCATGAACGACTTCCGGATCGACCGCTTCCGGCACTGAGGATTTGCGCGCTCAGCCGGCGCGCCGCGCTCGCTCAGCGATGGCGCGCGCGCGGGTCAGCAGCGCCTCGGCGCGCTGCACGATGGGGATGTCGATCATCTTACCGTCGAGCGACCAGGAGCCGCGGCCGGACTTCGCGGCTTCCTTGTCCATGGTGACGATCTTTTCGGCCTTCGCCACCGCTTCCGGCGAGGGGCTGAAGCCGGCATTGAGCACCGGCACCTGCGCCGGATGGATCGCCGACGCCCCGACGAATCCGAAGGAGGCGGAGAGCCGCACGACGCGGGCGTACTCCTCCAGGTCCGAGTAGTCGGCGACGGTGCCGATGGTCCCCATCGGCATCAGACCATGCGCGCGCGCCGCCTGCAGGACCTGCTGCTTGGGCATCAGCAGGGTTTCGCCGTTGGGCTCGCCGCCGACGGCGGTGGCGTAATCCTCGGCGCCGAGCGTGAGCGCCAGGATGCGCGGAGTGGAACGCGCGATCTCATGCGCCTGGGCCAGTGGGCCCGGTGCCTCGATCAGGACCATGAAGCGGATGGTGCGGTCGGGGATGCCGCGCGATTCCTCGAGCCGCGAGACCAACTCATCCAGCAGGCGCAGGTGGTCGGGGCCCTCGGCCTTGGTCACCATGATGCCGTGGACGCCGGGCAGCACCGCCGCCTCCAGGTCCCGCACCGCGAGTTCCAGCGGCTGGTTGATCCGCACCAG
The DNA here is from genome assembly GCA_028291455.1 of Rubritepida sp. Taxonomy (GTDB): domain Bacteria; phylum Pseudomonadota; class Alphaproteobacteria; order Acetobacterales; family Acetobacteraceae; genus Roseococcus. The sequence continues at coordinate 14,257 of JAQGHY010000328.1, forward strand.
GATGTCGGAGACGCCCTCCTTGCGGATGCGCTCCACCGCCGCCGGCAGCGCCTTGCGCGCATCGGCCTTGTCGCCGGGGGCGATGCTGTCCTCGAGGTCGAGCTGGATGACGTCGGCGCCGCGCGACGACGCCTTGGCGAGAAAGCGTTCGACGTTCACGGGAACAAAGAGGCCGGAACGCCAGACGGGATGGGCGAGCTTGGTCATTGGTCGGTCCTTGCGAGGCCTGAGGTCATGCTCTCCTCGATATCCGCCGGCGAAAAGCCAGCTTCGGCGAGGATGTCGCGGGTATGTTGGCCGAGGCGCGGCGCGGGCGTGCGAATGGCCCCCGGCGTGCCCGACAGTCGGGTGGTGATGGCGTGCATGGGAAAGCTGCCCATGTCCTCGTCCGGGTAGTCCGCGACGAGTGCGCGGGCCTTCACATGCGGGTCCCGCATGAAGCCGGTGATGTCGTAGACGGGGCCGATGGTGACCTCGGCCTTCTCGAAGAAGGTGACGTTCTCCGCCTGGGTCCGCTGGATGACGAAGGCGCCGATGATGGCGTCCAGTTCCAGGCCGTTGGCCACGCGCTGCTCGTTGGTCCTAAAGCGGGGATCGTCGCACAACTCGCCATGGCCGATGGATTGCAACACGCGCATCGCCATCCCCTGCGTGGAGGCCGAGAGGCAGACCCACTGGTCGTCCTTCGTGCGGTACACGTTGCGCGGCGCAGCGCCGGTGCTGCGGCTGCCGGTGCGCGGCTTGACCTTGCCGGTCAGCCGGTGGTTCGCAGCCTGCGGGCCGAGGGTGTTGTAGAGGGGGTCCAGCAGCGGCAGGTCGATCACCTGGCCCTTGCCACCGTTGATCTCCACCTCGCGCAGCGCCGTCAGCGCGGCGAAGGCGCCGGTGATGCCGGCGATGCTGTCGGCCAGGTACATCGGCGGCAGCACCGGCTCGCGGTCGGCAAAGCCGTTCATGCTGGCGAAACCGGCGAAGCCCTCCACCAGCGTGCCGAAGCCGGGGCGGCGGGCATAGGGGCCGTCCTGCCCCCAGCCAGAAATGCGGATGATGACGAGCTTCGGTTCGAGCTTCAGCAGCTCCTCGGGGCCGATGCCCATGGCCTCAAGCGTGCCGGTGCGGAAGCTCTCGACGAAGATGGCAGCACCAGGGATCAGGCGGCGGATAAGCGGCACCGCACCGGGATTGCGGAAATCCATGCAGAGGCTGCGCTTGCCGCGGCTGTGGATCTTCCAGGTCGTCTCCACGCCCCTGACGCGCCAGTGGCGCAGCGTGTCGCCCTCGCGCGGTTCCACCTTGATCACGTCGGCGCCGAAATCCACCAGATGCTGCGTCAGGATATTGCCCGCCACCAGCCGGGAAAGATCGACTACGCGAAGCCCGGTCAGCGGGCCGCGGACGCCTGGCGTGTAGTCGGCCTTCGGCAATTCGAACGCATCAGCCTGCGACATGGGCAGTCTCCTGGAAAACGATGCCGCCGCTGCGCGGAAGCCAGATGCGGGCGGTGTCCCCGGCGGGCGGCGTCGCAGTTTCCAGCCGCAGCGCGCCGCCGCCCAGGTCGAGCGCCACCTGCCAGCTTCCGCCGACATAGGAGCGGCTGAGCACGCGGGTCTCCACGACGCAACCTTGCCCGTCGCTCACCTCCCCCGCCGTCGCCGCGCGCATCTGCTCGGGGCGGAAGGCGAGGGTGACGCGCGAGCCCTGTGCCGGTGGCCGCTCGGCGGCGACCTCGACGCGCTGGCCGTCGCCCAGTTCCAGCACGGCGCTGCCGGCCCCCACCTCCGCGACGCGTGCGGGGAGGAAATTGGTGGTGCCGATGAAGTCGGCCACGAAGGGATCGGCGGGCCGCTCGTAGATCTCCTGCGGCGGCCCCACCTGCGCGATGCGCCCGGCATTCATCACCACAATGCGGTCGGAGAGCGAGAGCGCCTCGATCTGATCATGGGTGACGTAGATGGTCGTGAGGCCGAGCCGCGTGCGCAGCTCCGCCAGCCAGGCGCGGGCGCGGTCCCGCAGCTTAGCGTCGAGGTTGGAAAGCGGTTCGTCCAGCAGCAGGATCGCCGGCTGATAAACCAGGGTCCGCGCCAGTGCGACGCGCTGCTGCTGCCCACCCGAGAGCTGGTGCGGATAGCGGTCCGCATAGGGTTCCATCTCGACCAGCGCCAGCACCTCGGCGACGCGGCGCTTGCGATCGGCGCCGGAGACCTTCCGCAGGGTCAGCGGGAAGACGACGTTGTCGTAGACCGTCATATGCGGCCAGAGCGCATAGGTCTGGAAGACGAGCCCGCAGCCTCGCGCCTCCGGCGGCAGCCAGATGCCGCGCGCGCTGTCGAAATAGGTTTTGCCGCCGACGATGATGCGTCCCTCGTCGGGCCGGTCGAGGCCGGCCACGGCGGCGAGAGTGGTGGATTTGCCGCAGCCCGAGGGCCCCAGCAGCGTCACGAATTCGCCGTCGGCAACGTGCAGCGACAGGTTGTCGACGGCGCGTACATCGCCGAAGCGCTTCACCAGCCCCTCGATCAACAGATCAGCCATGAAGCTTTACCCCGAAGATGGCGCGGGCCGTGGCCACACAGACCGCGATGACGATCACCTGGATGGCCGCGAGTGCGGCAACCACGCCCACCTCGCCCTGCACCCAAGTCTGCAGCAGCGCGGTGCCGATCACCTCGCTGCCGGGGGCAAAGAGGAAGATGGCGGTGGCGTATTCCTTGAAGAAGGAGATGAAGAGGATGGTGTAGCAGGCCACCAGCGCGGGCCGCATGAGCGGTGCCATGATACGGCGTGAGGTGGTCCACCAATCCGCGCCCTGCACGCGTGCGGCACGGTCGAGATCGGGGCTCACCTGCAGCAGCATGGGCGCGACGGCACCGAGGCCGGCTGGGATGAAGCGCATGGTGAAGGCGATCACCAGAACCCAGATCGAGTTGCGGATGCCGCCGAGGCCGGGGATCAGCGCGAAGGCGTAGAAGAAACCGATGCCCGCGACCACGCCCGGCACGGCGCGCGGGAACAGTGCGACGTAGTGCAGCGCGCCGCGAAAGCGGAACTCCGACCGATGGACGATCAGCGCGATGAGGCCGACGAGCGCGGTGGCGATCGCGGCGCCGACGAGGCTGACGATGAAGGAGTTCCTCACCGCGCGGGCATAGATCGGCTCGTTCGCCAGCGAGGTGAAATTGTCCAGCGTCAGCACGTCGGCGAGCGGGATCATCGGCGAGAGGAAGGAGGTGAAGGCGCGCAGCACCAGCATGGCGATCGGCGCGATGCCAGTCAGCACGACATAGATCACGCAGCCCACGAAGAGCGGCCAGCGCAGCCCCCCGAGGCGGAAGGGACGCGGGCGCGTCGCCTTGCCTCCAAGCGTCACGAAGCGCCTGGTATTGCCGAGCAGCCGCCCCTGAAGCCAGACGAGGAAGCAGATCACCACCAGCATCAGCGCGGCCGCCGTCGCCGCGAGGCCGTGGTCCGGCCGTGGTGAGGTGGCGCTGACGTTGAACAGGAAGGTGGTGAGCACATTGATGCCGGCGGGCTCGCCGAAGATCAGCGGCACTGAAAGCAGCTCCAGCCCGATGGTGAAGTTCAGCACGGCGCTATAGGCGATGGCGGGCAGCATCAGCGGCAAGGTGATGCGGCGAAGCGTGGTGAAGGTGCCGGCGCCGGAGACGCGCGCGGCCTCCTCCAGCGTCGGATCGGTCATGCCCGCGGACGAGAGGCAATAGAGGTAGGCGAGCGGCGCCTGCGAAACGCCGGCGATCGCCGCCATGCCGCCGAGGGAATAGAGGTTCCAGGGCGCGTCGCCGAACAGCGACTGCCAGAACAGGGTCACATAGCCGGCCGGCCCGTAGATCGTGTACCAGCCGAAGGACAGCACCAGCGCCGATAGGTAGAGCGGCCAGAGGAACAGCTCCCCCAGCACGCGGGCGCCCGGGATATCCGTGCGGCCGAACAGGATGGCCGCCAGCGTGCCGAAGACCTGCGCCACGACGGTGGTCAGCGCCGCCAGAACGAAGGTGTTCCAGAGGACCAGGCCGAAGCCGTCGGTATGCGCGAGCCGCACGAAGTTGCCGAGCGTGAGCCGCACGTCGCGGTCGTAGAGCGGCCCGTCGAGCAGGGACTGGTACAGCACCGGCAGCAGCGGCGCGGCCACCAGCACCACGACGAGCAGCGCGGTGCCGTACTGGATCGGAATCTCGCGGGGGAAGCGGGCTGGCGCCCCGGCATCGCTGGTGGTGCTCACGGAGGTCAGCGCACGCCGTACACGTTCTTCCAGCGGTCTAGGAACGGCTGGTAGTCCTCGATCATCTTCGGATCGTAGTCGATGAAGCACATGTTCTGCTCGCCGCCGATCGCCTCGGTGATGGAACTGAAGGTGTGGCGGATGCCCTCGCCCGGCCGCACATCGGGCCGCGCCGGCGTCAGCCCGCCGCGGCCGAAGGCGCGCTGGCCATCGGCGGAGGCGATGAAGTCCAGCATCAGCTTGGCGGCGTTCGGATTGCGCGCGCCCTTGGGAATGGCGACGCCGCGCAGGATCACCGGCTGTCCGTCGCCGATGAAGTTCCAGCCCAGGATGCGGGCGCGGGCGGGGTCGTTCAGGCGCGGCCAGAAGGTGATGGCGGAGACGAACCAGCCCATCACGTATTCGCCGGAGGTCACCTTCTCGGTCATGGGGCCGCCGGAGCGTTCCCAGCGGGGTTGCAACTCCGCGAGCTGGCGGAACCAGTCCCAGGCCGGCTCGCCGTGCTTGCGGACGAAGGCGTAGTTGCCGGAATAGCCGAGGCCGCTGTTATGGACGCCGTAGCTCGTGATCTTGTTGCGCCAACCGCGCTGATTGGCGTTCGCCCGCTCCACAAATTGGGCGAAGGTCTTGGGCGCCTGAGCCTCCGGCAGCAGGGACTTGTTGTAGATAAAAACCAGCGGGTCCGAGGAGCAGGTGTAGATGCCCGGCAGCGGCTTCGCCCAGGCTGGCCAGGCGTCGTCCTCCGCGGATTTGTATTCCAGGATTTCGCCACGGCGGGACATCTCGATCCACCCAGCGGGCTCGGCGGTCGCGAGCAGGTCGCCGGTGCGGCTGTTGGTGCTGCGTTCGGCGAGGTAGCGCTCGAAGACGTCGCGCGTGTTCGGCAGGTCCAGCGTCTCGACGCGGATGCCGGGGTAGCGGGCGTTGAAGCCGGCGATCACCGGGCGCCAGTTCTCCGGCGACATGATGGAATAGATGAGCAGCGAACCCTCGCGCTGCGCGGCCGTCACGATGTCGGCATAGCCGCTGGGATAGCCGGCCGGGGCGCCCTGCGCGGCCGGTGCCGCGCCCTGGGAGAAGGCGGGGCTCGCGAGGCCGGCCAAAGGCAGGGCCAATGCGGAACGGCGCCGGATGATGGTCATGGACGATCTTCCTTCCTCAACGGCCGCCCTCTGCGTGGAACGGTCCCCAATTCATGAACGGGTCGCAACGGAGCTTGCATAGGCCGATACGATTGGCGCATCAATTGGCGCCAATTCAACCTAGGCCCCAACGATGCCTTCCCGCAACCCGCCCTTGGAACCAAATGCCGCGGTCCCAACCGGCCGGCGCCTCAAGCGCCAGCTCTCGGTGGAAATCGCCGTGATCATCCGAAGCGGCGGCTACCGGACGGGGGAGTGGCTCCGGCAGATCGACCTGGAGGAGCGGCTCGGCGCCAACCGCTTCGAGGTGCGGACCGCCCTCGCCGAGCTCGCCCTGCGCGGCACCGTCGAGCATGTGCCCAATCGCGGCTTCCGCGTCGCCGAGCATGACCGAAAGAGGTTGCGGGACCTGCTGGCGGTGCGTGCGTTGCTGGAGGCCGAGGCGGCGGTAGCCGCGCTGCCGTTCGTCACGCGCGCCGTGCTCGCCGAGTTCTCATCCCTGGCCGAGGCTTTTGACGAGGCGGTGGAAATCGGCTCGCCCGCCGAACAGAGCGCCGCCAACCTGGCCTTCCACGATGCACTCTACGCCCATGCGCCGAACCGGCCCCTGGCCCAGCTGGCAATCGAGATGCGCGACCGGGCGCGGCTTTGGCCCGTGGTGCTGTGGCCTTCCGCGGCCGCCTTGCGGCGCAGCGCGGAAGGTCATCGCCTGATCCTGCGCGCTTTATCGGCCGGCGATGCGGCGCTGCTGGCGGCGGAGGTCCGCGCACATATCCTCGGCTCCGCGGCGAACGACCCGGAGTTGGGGTGACCGCGGACGCACCGGATTCGAGCCTCTGCCCAGGTGACGATCTGGCATGACAGGCACCGTCTACTCCGCCGCCACCGCTGTCCGTTTCGAGGGATGTGCGGGCCGCGCGAGGCCAAGATTCTCGCGGAAAGTCTTCCCCTCGTATTCCGTGTGGAACAGCCCCCGGCGCTGCAGCTCCGGGATCAGCAGGTTAAAGACTTCTTCGACCGGAGCCGGGAAGAACGGCGGCAAGATGTTCCATCCGTCACAGCCGCGGTGGACGAACCAGTCTTCCATCTCGTCGGCGATGCTGGCGGGCGTGCCGATGAAGACATGATGCCCCGAGGCTGAGCGTTGGTGGATCAGCTCGCGGATGGTGATGGACCGGCCTTCCAGCTCCTTGGCCAGCCGGGCATGGGCGCTTTTCACGCTGTTGGTTTCCGCCAGCAGCGCCGTCACCGGCCCGTCCAGCGGATAGCCGCTGAGATCGCCGAAGGAGGGGATCAGCGCCGCGAGGCCGAGCTCGGGGTGGATCAACTCCCCCAGCCGGTCGGCGCGGTCGCGGGCCTCCTGCATGGTGCGGCCCATGATCGGCATGATCCCCGGCATCACCAGCGAGCTTTCTGGCGATCTTCCATGCGCGGCGAAGCGGCTCTTCACGCTGCTGTAGAATGCCACGGCATCCTCTCGCGACTTCTGCATGGTGTAGATGATGTCGGCCCGGCGCGCGCCGAGATCCTGTCCCGGACCCGAGGATCCCGCCTGCGCGATAACCGGATAGCCCTGCACCGGCCGCCTCACGTTCAGCGGGCCGCGAACCTGGAAGTGCTCGCCGCGGTGATGCGGCGTGTGCAGCTTCGCGGGATCGAAATACTTGCCGCTGGCCTTGTCGCGGATGAAGGCAGCGTCCTCCCAGCTGTCCCAGAGCCCGAAGACGACGTCCACGAATTCCTCGGCGCGTCGGTAGCGCAGGGCGTGCTCCAGGAGGCTGTCGCGGCCGAAGTTCAGCGCCTCCTGCTCGGACCAGGAGGTCACGACGTTCCAGCCGGCCCGCCCCCCGCTGATATGGTCCAGCGAGGCGAATTTGCGGGCAATGTGATAGGGCTCGTTGAAGGTGGTCGAGGCGCTGGCGATGTAGCCCATGCGTTCCGTCACGGCGGAGAGCGCGGCCATGATGGTGAAGGGCTCGAAGACGTCGATACGGCTGTCGTAGCTGAGCTGCTCATCGTCCTTAGCCGAGCTGCGCACGGCTATGCCGTCGGCCCAGAACATAAAGTGGAACTTCGCCGCCTCGGCCTGTTGGGCGAGGCGCTTCCACAGGGCGAAGTCCATGGAAGCAGCGAGATGCGCTTCCGGCATCCGCCAACCGCCGCCATGGGCGCCGTTGCCGACGAGGTTAAGGCCGAGCTTCATCTGACGAGTCACGCGGGAATCCCTATTCCGCCGCGGAGGACTGCACCGCCCGCGCGGCGGCATAGCGGTTCACATGCGGCTTCAGGCCAAGGTTTTCCCGCAAGGTCGTGCCCTCATAGGCCTTGCGGAACAGCCCGCGGCGCTGAAGTTCCGGGGTGATGAGTTCGACGAAATCGTCGCAGCAGCCGGGAAGATAGGGCGGCAGCACGTTGAAGCCGTCACAGACGCCGGCCTCGAACCACTCCTGCAATCCGTCGGCGATGTCGCCGGCGGTGCCGATCAGGTGAAAGCCGCCGCCCACCACCTGCTTGTAGAGCTGCCGGATGGTGAGATTGCCGGCGCGGGCGCGCTCCATCATGCGCGCGGTGCTGCTGCGGACCTCCGCCGCGCGCTGTGGCTCCGGCACTGGCCCGTCGATATCGAAACCGCTGAGATCGCCCAGCGCCGCATAGACGCGTGCTAGGCCGACCAGCGGATCGGTGAGGTCCTGCAGCTTGTCGAACTTCTCCTGCGCTTCCTCGCGCGTGCGGCCGACGATGGTGCGCACCCCGGGCATGATCTTGAGCTCGTCGCGCTCGCGGCCATACTTCGCCATGCGTCCCTTCACGTCCTCATAATAGGCACGAGCGGCGGGGATGGAATCCATCGCCGCATAGACCACATCCGCCGTCGCCGCCGCGATCTCACGTCCGGGTTCCGACGCCCCCGCCTGCACCATAACTGGCCTTCCCTGCGGCATGCCCGCAACGTTCAGCGGACCCCGGACCTGGAAATGCTTGCCGCGATGGTTCAGCAGATGCATGCGGTTCTCGTCGTAGAACAGGCCGCCCGCCTTGTCGTAGACAAGGGAATCCGGCTCCCAGCTGTCCCACAATCCCTTGACCACCTCCACGAATTCCGCGGCGCGCTCATAGCGGGTGTCGTATTCCAGATGCTCGTCGCGGTTGAAGTTCTTCGCCTCGGCCTCGGACCAGGAGGTCACGATGTTCCAGCCGGCGCGCCCGCCGCTGATCAGGTCCAGCGTCGCGAACTTGCGGGCGACGTGATAGGGCTCGTTGTAGGTGGTCGAGGCGGTCGTCACGAGGCCGATGTGCTTGGTCAGCACCGCGAGCGCCGGCAGCAGCGTCATCGGCTCCATCTCGACCAGTTCATAGCCGGAGCGCGCCAGCGAGCCGCGCGGCTCGTCGCGTTCCCGCAGGCCGATGCCGTCGGCGAAGAAGATCATGTCGAACAGCCCGCGCTCGGCGGTCTGCGCGTTGTGAGCGTAGTGCTCGAACCGCAGGGTCCCGTCCACCGGCACATCGGGATGCCGCCAAGCCGCCGGATGATAGCCGAGCCCGCGCATCGACATGCCGAGCTTCATCATTCCACGCTGTCCCATTCTCACCCTTCCCAGGCGCGACCGCGCCAAATTTCTGGAGCGACGCCGCGCGCCGCTGGACTATCCGCGAGCGATGGACGGCAAGCCGGCCAGAGAGTGAGAGACAACAAAAAAGCATGAAGCGCTGCGGCGATGCAAGCTCAGCTTCTTCGAATTGCGCTTACCCCGGAAGATTGGGCAGCAGACGGGCCATGGTGGCTTCCTCACGGAGGACGGCCACGAACTCCTCCACCGTGCGGGAGCGCGGCATTCCGGAGGGAAAAACGAGGGCGACGGGATAGTCCACGCGTGGCTCGAAGCGACGCAGCACGATGTCGGGGTCGCGCAACGTCGTCACGGTGAAGGGATCCAGCAAGGCTATGCCGACCCCCTGCCCCACCAGCCGGCACAGCACCTCCGCCGACGTGGCCTCGGCCAATTCGCGCACCACGACGCCTGCGATGCGCAGCATTGCGTCGAGCTTCACCGAGATGTGGCTGCCTGAGCCATGGTTGATGAGGTCCTGCTCGTGCAGGTCCTCGAGCCGGATCACGGGCCGCGCGGCGAGCGGGTGCGATGCCGGCAGGGCGCAAACCGCGTCCAGCCGCGGCAGCGGCTCGATGTCGAGCCCGGGATAGTCAGACGGGGCATAGGCAATGCCGAAATCGAACTGGCGCAAGGCTACCCGCTCCAGCACCGTGGGCGCGACGTGGTTGTGCAGGGCGAAGTAGGTGTCGGGATGGTCACGCAGGAAGCGCGCCACCAGCCGCGGCAGGATGCCGTGCGCCGGGCCGGCCATGGCGATGATGCTCAGATTGCCGCGCCGGGCGCGCTTGATCTCGTGCGCCGCGTGCTGGATGCGGTCCAGCCCGACGAAGCTCTGCTCCACTTCCCGAAACAGCAGGTTGGCTTCGGGATTTGGGACGATTCCGTTGCCGCGCGGCTCGAATAGGCGGAGCTGCAGCACCTCCTGCATATCGCGCATGAGGCGGCTCACGGCGGGCTGCGACAGGCCCAGCATTGCGGCGGCTCCTGAGATGGAGCCGCGCAGCATGACGCCGCGGAAGGCCTCGATCTGCCTCTGGGTCAGGCGGCGGTGCATTTCTCTTCATAACATAGACGTATGAAGAATGGTCAAATTAGCATTTGACCATCGCGCACGCATGCCGGAGGCTTCCTCTAACGCAGTTGGAAGAATTCGACGCGAAAGGGAAGATTGCTCGGCGCAGGCAGGCTCCAAAAGGAGATGTCGTCTTGAAGTATTGCCCGATGCAACGGAACGCCGCCTCGCCGCCAAGGTGTCCTGCCCACATGCAGACGAACGAGATGGACCAAGCGTAGCGCAAGCACGCCAAATCCAGGAGCGCTGCCGTCCCCGAGGGTGAGAGCGAGGGGATGGGAGCCGCTCCGAGGAACGAACAGTCGATCCACGCCCGTTCTGCCAGGAGATTTCATGGGGACAGCACGCTACATCGCACGCCGGCTGATTTTTTCGGCCTGTCTGATCCTTGGCGTCAGCGTGATCCTATTCGCGATGATCAATGCGATCGGCAATCCCATCGAGATCCTGCTGGCCGAGCGGCCCGGCATCACCGACGACATCATCGAATCCGTCAGCAAGTATTACGGCCTGGATGGGAGCGTCACCGACCGCTACTTCACCTGGCTAGGGAACATCCTGCATCTCGATTTCGGCACCAGCATCATCTACAATCAGCCCGTCTCCGAGATGCTCGTGGCCTACGGGCAGGAGACGCTGAAGATCCAGCTCCCCGGCATCCTGATCGCACTCGCGCTGTCGGTGCTGGTCTCCGTCGTCGCGGCGACGCGGCAGCACAGCCGGGTGGATTTCGGCGTCATCGCCGGCGCCATGCTGGGGCATTCGCTGCCGAGCTTCTTCATCGGCATCCTGCTGATCCTGGTCTTCTCCTACTGGCTGGGCATCCTGCCCTCCTACGGGGCCTTTTCCACGCGCAGCATGCTGATGGACAGCAAGTTCATCGACGGGCTGTGGCACATGGTGCTGCCGGTGGGCATGCTGGTCTTCTTCAACACGGCGACGCTGACCCTGCTCCTGCGCTCCTCGCTGGTGGAGGTGCTGCGGCAGGATTTCATCCTCGCCGCCCGCGCCTCCGGCCTGCCGGAACGCCGCGTCGTCTTCGGCCATGCGCTGCGCAACGCCTTCATTCCCGTGCTGACCTATCTGGGCATCCTCTTGGGCCTGATGCTGGGCACCGCGCCGGTGACGGAGACGGTCTTCACCTGGCCGGGCCTGGGGGCTCTCTACATCACCGCGATCCAGCAGCTCGACTATCCCGTGATCATGGGGACGACGATGGTCATCACCTTCATGCTGGTGGGTGCCACGCTGCTGACCGACATCGCGTACGTCATCATCGATCCGCGCATCCGGCTCGCCTGAGGGTGGACACGCATCTCGCTTCGCCTGCCCCCCAGGTAGCCGTGCTGCGGCGCCGGCCGGGCATGTGGCGCCAGGGCTGGTACCGCTTTCGCCGCAACCGCGGCGGCATGCTGGGACTCTTCCTCGTTGCGCTGGTCGTCCTGGTGGCGGTCCTCAGCCCCTTCGTCGCGCCCTTCGAGCCTTCGGATCAGTCCGCCATGCTGCGCGGCGCCTCGCGTCGGGCGCCCGACTGGATCCACCTGCTGGGCACCGACCGCAACGGCTACGACGTACTGACGCGCATGCTCTACGGCGCCTCCACGGCACTCGCGGTCGGGCTGGGCGCCATGGCCATCGCCTCGGTCATCGGCGTGATCGTGGGCGGTATCGCAGGTTATGCCGGCGGCCTGACCGACGAGCTGCTGATGCGTTTCGCCGAATTCTTCATGGTGATACCCGTCTTCGTCGTGATCCTCGCCGTGGTGCGCCTCTTCGGCATCGTGGTGGTGGGCACCTGGCTGGAGAGTGTGCCGCACCTCAACCTCATGACCATCATCGTGCTGCTGGGCTGCTTCGAATGGCCGCCGATCGCGCGCATGGCCCGGGCCGAATTCCTGCGGCTACGGCACGCCGAGTTCGTCGAGGCCGCGGTCTGCATCGGCTCCACCAAGCGCTCCATCCTGCTGCGCCACATCCTGCCGAACGCCCTGCCCTCGCTGATCGTGCTGGTGGCGCTCGGCATCGGCGGTGCGATCCTCGCCGAGACGATGGTGAGCTTCCTCGGCTTCGGTGACCCGCGCGCGGTGTCCTGGGGCCAGTCGCTCTACTTCAATTACGAAGCGCTGAAGGTGGCCCCCTGGGCGGTGCTTTCGCCGGGTGCGGCGATCTTCGTGACGGTGCTGGGCTTCAACCTGCTGGCTGATGGATTGACCGATGCGTTCAACCCTCGCCTCCGCCGTTAGCCCCGCGCCCGTGGTCGTGGCCCAGGCGGCACGGCCGCTGGTCGAGGTGCGGGACCTCAAGGTCCACTTCTTCACGCGCGACGGCGTGGTGCGCGCGGTCGACGGCGTCGATTTCCAGGTGAATGCAGCGCAGACTCTTGGCATCGTGGGCGAGTCCGGCAGCGGCAAGACCGTCTCCAGCCTCGCCATGCTGCGTTTGGTGCCGCCGCCGGCGAAGACGGTGGGCGGGCAGATCCTCTTCGAGGGCGAGGACCTGGTGTTGAAGTCGCCCAAGCAGATGGCGGCTATCCGTGGCCGGCGCATCGCGATGATCTTCCAAAATCCCGCCACCTCGCTGAACCCGATCTATTCCATCGGCGCGCAGCTCGGCGAAATCCTGGTCTGGCACGAGAAGCTCGGCCGCAAGCAGGCAGAGGAGCGCGTGGCCGAACTGCTGCATCTGGTCGGCATCACCGATCCGGCGGCGCGGCTGCGGCAATACCCCCATGAGCTGAGCGGCGGGATGAAGCAGCGCGTCGGTATCGCCCGTGCCCTGCTGTGCAACCCGGCGCTGGTGCTGGCGGACGAACCGACGACGGCGCTGGACGTCACGCTGCGCCAGCAGATCCTCGAATTGCTCGCCGATTTGCAGCGGCAGACCGGCATGGCGGTGCTGCTGATCACCCACGACCTGAACCTGGTGCGGCGCTTCGCCGAC
>JAQGHY010000335.1 GCA_028291455.1 Rubritepida sp.
CTCGCCGTCGGCCTCGCCGCCCTCGCCGACGACGCCTGGGCCACGGCGGCGCGCGCACGCCTTTCGGCGGCAGCCGCCGCGCTGGATGCGGTGCTAACGGCCGGCGGATGCCGCGTGCTGGGCGGCACCTCGCTGTTCCGCCTCGTCCAGACGCCGCCCGGTACTTTCGAGCGTCTCGGAGAGGCCGGAATCCTGGTGCGGCGCTTCCCCTTCTGGCCGGACCGCCTGCGCTTCGGCATCCCGCCCGACGATGCCGCACGCCGGCGCCTGGCCGCCGCGCTGGCATGACAATGCTGCTGCTCGCGCTGCTGCTGGAGGCGGCGTTCGGCTATCCGGACCGGCTGGTGCGGGCGATCGGGCATCCTGTGATCTGGATCGGGCGGCTCATCTCTGCGCTCGATCGCGTGCTGAACCGTGGAAGCTTTGGGGCACGCCGGGGCGGCGGGGTGCTGGCCGCGGCATTTCTGGTGCTGGTCGCCGGCGGGACCGGGGCCGGGCTGGCGATGCTGCCCAGCGTGGTGCTGGTGGCTTTGCTGGCCAGTTCCCTGCTGGCCCAGCGCAGCCTGCACGACCATGTGGCGCGCGTTGCCGCAGCGCTGGAAACGGGCGGGCTGGAGGCCGGCCGCGAAGCGGTCTCCCACATCGTCGGGCGCGATCCGCAAAGCCTGGACGAGGCCGGAATCTCCCGCGCCGCGATCGAGAGCCTGGCCGAGAATTTCTCGGACGGCGTGGTGGCGCCCGCCTTCTGGATCGGCGTGGGTGGCCTCGCGGGTGGGGCGGCCTACAAGGCGGTCAATACGGCGGACAGCATGATCGGCCATCGCTCGGAAAAGTACCTGGCCTTCGGCTGGGCCTCCGCACGGCTGGATGACTTGCTGAATCTGCCCGCCTCGCGCCTTTCGGCGCTACTGATCGTCATCGCGGCCGCCCTGCTGCCGGGCGTCGATCCACGCGGCGCCTGGCGCGCGGTGTGGCGCGACGCGCGGCGCCATCGCTCTCCCAACGCGGGCTGGCCGGAGGCGGCGATGGCCGGCGCGCTGGGCCTCGCCCTCGCCGGGCCGCGCAGCTACGGCGGCGTGATGGTGGAGGACGGCTTCATGGGCGACGGCCGCCGCGATGCGGGCGCCGCCGATATCCGCCGCGCGCTACGCCTTTTCATCGTCGCGGATGGGCTGGGCGTCGGGCTGGTCCTGCTGCTGCTCAGCGCGCGATTCTGAGCAACACGTCCAGGTCGATATGGGCGGCGATATGGGCGGCAAGTGCATCCAGGGCGGCATCCACGCGCGCCTCGTAATCGACGGAAGGCGCCCCGGCCGCGAAGCGCGCGAGCCACGCGCCGCGCTGCGAATTTTCGGCGAAGAGGCCGTGCACATAGGTGCCGAAAATGCGGCCATTTGCCGCCGTCGCGCCCTCCGCGCTGCCATCGGCGAGCACGGCGAAAGGCCGCTCCCGGTCCAGTCCTTCCGTTACGCCCATGTGCATTTCGTAGCCGGTAAAGGACGCGCCGTCGCAGGTAGCGCCGCTGGCCGGTTCCAGCCGTTTGTTGCCGCTCAACCGCGTGGTCACATCGAGTAGGCCGAGCCCTCCCACGCTCCCGGGCGGCCCCTCCACACCCTCGGGATCGGCGATCGTGCGCCCGAGCATCTGGTAGCCTCCGCACAGCCCCAGCACCGCACCGCCGCGCCGCACATGCGCCGCGATATCCACATCGAAGCCCGCCTCGCGCAACGCAGCGAGATCGGCAATGGTCGCCTTGGAGCCGGGCAGAATGATGAGGTCCGCATCGCCCGGTAAAGCCTGGCCCGGGCGCACCCGGATCACCTCCACCGCCGGCTCCGCGATCAGCGGATCGAGGTCGTCGAAGTTCGCAATGCGCGGCAGCACCGGCACGGCGATGCGCAGCTTGGCGCCGGGGTTTCGCGGCAGCGCGTGATCCAGCGCCAGCGCATCCTCCGCCGGGAGATGGGCCGCCTCGGGCAGGAACGGCAGCAGGCCCAGCGGCGCCCAACCCGTGCGGGCCGCAATCAGCGCCATGCCGTCGGCGAAGAGCGCGGGATCGCCGCGGAACTTGTTCACGATGAAGCCCTGGATCATCGCGGCATCGGCGGCATCAAGCACCGCCTGCGTGCCTACCAGGCTCGCGATCACGCCGCCGCGGTCTATGTCGCCGATCAGGATGACAGGCACATCGGCGGCGTGGGCGAAGCCCATATTGGCGATGTCGTTGGCCCGCAGATTCACCTCGGACGCGCTACCAGCCCCCTCCACCAGAACGATATCCGCCTCGCCGCGCAGGCGGGAAAAGCTGTCCAGTACGGCGGGCATCAGCCCGGCCTTAAGCGTCTGGTATTCCGCCGCCTTGGCGCTGCCCATTACGCGCCCCTGCACGATGATCTGCGCGCCGATCATGCTCTGCGGTTTCAGCAGAACGGGGTTCATATGCACGCTCGTCGGCACCCGCGCCGCCCGCGCCTGAAGCGCCTGCGCGCGGCCGATCTCGCCGCCATCGGCGGTGACGGCCGCGTTGTTCGACATGTTCTGCGGCTTGAACGGCCGCACCCGCAGCCCGCGCTGGGTGAAGGCCCGCGCCAGCCCCGCCACCAGCAGCGATTTGCCCACATCCGAGCCGGTGCCCTGAAACATCAAGGCCCGCGCCACCATCAGAACTCCACGCCGCGCTGCGCCTTAACACCGGCGGCGAAGTGGTGCTTCGTCGCGCCCATTTCCGTCACGCAATCGGCCGCCGCGATCAGCTCGGGCTTCGCGTTCCGCCCGGTGACGATGACATGCTGCCCCTCGCGCCGCCCCACTAGCGCGGCGACAACCGCGGCAAGATCCAGCATCTCGTAGCGCAGCGCGATGTTCAGTTCGTCCAGCACCACCAGATCAAGCCCGGGGTCGGCCAGCATGCGGGTGGCCTGCTCCCAGGCCCGCTCCGCCGCCGCGACGTCGCGCGCGCGGTCCTGCGTCTCCCAGGTGAAGCCCTCGCCCATGCTGTGCCATTGCACGCGATCGCCGAAGGCTGCGAAGCCATCCTGCTCGCCGGCATGCCAGGCACCCTTGATGAACTGCACGACGCCGACCCGACCGCCGATCCCGAGCATCCGCAGCGCAAGCCCGAAAGCAGCCGTGGACTTGCCCTTCCCCGGCCCGGTATTCACGATCAGCAGGCCCTTGGAGACGATGGGTTTGGAGGCGACCTCCGCATCCTGGACCTCCTTGCGCTTCTGCATCTTCGCACGATGGCGCGCGGCTTCCTCGGCGGTGATGCTCATTTCAGCCTCATGGAAAGTCCGGCCACGATCAGCTCCACGCGGCCCGCCTGCGCGGCCATGCGTTGGTTGAGGCGGCCCTGCGCGTCGCGGAATGCGCGGCCAAGCGGTGTGGCGGGAACGATGCCGGAGCCGACCTCGTTGGAGACGAGAACCGTCAGCGCGCGTCGGCCCGCCAGCGCGGTGGAAAGCGCCTCCATAGCCGCATCCAGGTCAGCTTCGGAGAGCATCAGGTTGCTCAACCACAGCGTCAGGCAGTCCACCAGCAGCGGCGCATCCGGCGCGGCGGTGGCGATGGCTTCCGGCAACTCATGCGGCACATCCGCCGTCACCCAGCCGTCCGGCCGGCGCGCGCGGTGTTCGGCGATGCGGGCCTCCATCTCCAGATCGAAAGCCTCGGCCGTGGCGATATAGGTCCAGGGCGGCGGCAGCGCCTTCAGCAGCGCTTCCGCATGCCGGCTCTTGCCGGAACGCGCGCCGCCGAGAATGAGGGCCAGGGGGTTGCTCATGGGCCGCGGACCATGACCGCACCGGGCCGCGGCGGCAACTGCACCCGTGCCGAGCGCGCGCCGAAGTGGACATCGGCGCGCCCGGCTGCCTCTAGTGCCCCTGCTTGATGGTCCCCGCCGGGAGGTGGGGTGAAAAGGGAACATGGAACGGGCGCATCACGCATCCGAAGCCATGGCTGCCCCCGCAACTGTGAGCGGAGAGCCCGTGCCACTCAGCCACTGGTGCCCACCCGAAAGGGCGCACCGGGAAGGCGGCACAGGGCGATGATCCGCGAGCCAGGAGACCTGCCATCCAGCGCAGACCACCGTACCGGGCGGGGTGCCTCGGTGCGGACGCCATTCCGGCGACGGCACGTTTTCGCGTGCCGCGATGCATCCCCTTTGCCCGGGCCCCCGATGGGGTTCGGGAGGAGCGTGCACTTGTCCATCTCCGACCTCGCCGCTTCCACGGTGACGCTCTTCGTCTGCATGACCTGCCGGCGCACCGAGGACGCACCCGACGCAGCCCGCGCCGGTGCGCGACTGGCGGCGACCCTCACCGATCCGCCGGAGGGCATCCATGTCCGCCAGGTGGATTGCCTCGCAGCTTGCAAGCGCGGGCCCTCGGTCGCCATGGCGCGGGAGGGCGGCTGGAGCTACATCTTCGGCGGGCTGGACCCTGCGGAGGATGGAGCGGCGGTGTTCGAGGGAGCGCGGCTTCTATCCGGCTCGCCTGACGGGCTGATGCCGTGGCGCGGCCGTCCGGAAGCTCTGAAGCGCGGCATGATCGCGCGCATCCCACCCCTAAGCCTTCCGGAGCGCCACGCATGAGCCTCGCCCGCATTCCCTGCACCATCGTCACGGGCTTCCTCGGCGCTGGAAAGACGACCCTGATTCGCCACATGCTGCTGAACCCTCAGGGGAGGCGGATCGCGGTGATCGTCAACGAATTCGGCGATGTCGGCATGGACGCCGAAATCCTGCGCGGCTGCGGTGCGGAGGCCTGTGACGAGATGGGCATCATCGAGCTGGCGAACGGCTGCCTCTGCTGCACCGTCGCGGATGATTTCGTGCCCGCGCTCGATGCGCTGCTGGCGCTGGACCCGCCGCCCGAGCACATCCTGATCGAGACCTCCGGCCTCGCCCTGCCCAAGCCGCTGGTGCAGGCCTTCCACTGGCCGGCGATCCGCGGTCGCGTGACGGTGGATGGCGTCATCGCCGTGGTGGACGGTGCGGCGCTGGCCGAGGGCCGAGTAGCGATGGACCCGGCCGCGTTGGCAGCGCAGCGCGCCGCGGACCCGTCGCTGGATCACGACGATCCGGTCGAGGAGGTCTTCGAGGACCAGATCGCCTGCGCCGACCTCGTGATCATGACCAAGGCCGACCTGCTGGACGGCGCTGCGCTGGCTCGCGCGCATGCCGCGATCGCGGTGGCGCTGCCGCGCGCCGTGAAGGTGGTGACGAGCGCCGAAGGCCGGCTCGATCCCGGCGTGATGCTGGGCCTGAACATCGGCACCGAAGGCGACATCGCTAATCGTCCCACGCATCACGACAACGAGCTGGATCACGACCACGACGACTTCGACACGATGCTGCTGGCGCTGCCCGAAGTCAGCGATGTTTCGGCGCTCGCGGCCCGCATCTCGGCGGCCTGCGCCGTGACGGGCGTGCTGCGGGCGAAGGGGTTTTCGGCGGTGGCGGGCAAGCCGCTGCGGCTGCTGGTCCAG
>JAQGHY010000347.1 GCA_028291455.1 Rubritepida sp.
GGCCGAGTTGGGAGTTTCGTCGATGTTGAAGCGATAGCTGAACGAGACCGAGGAGGGTACTGCGCCGGCGATGGTAGTTATCAGGTTCAGCCGGGCGGAGGTGGCCGCAGTGCCTGTGCTGATCGGCTCGTTGTAGTGGGTGAGCGTGCCGAGCAAGAAGGACGTTCCGGTCTGGTAGGTGATCGCGGGCGAATTGGATGGATTGAAGCCGAGGCCGCTCTGATCTCCGCGAATTTCAGCGGGCGTCCCCCAGAACACCTGTGTGACGGTGTTGGGGCCGCCGAAGGCGGTATCGGTGTTGACGTTGGTTCCGCCCACCACGTTCGTCCAAGAAGGCGCAGTCGAGTTGATGGTGATCGCAGCGGCAGAGGCTTGCTGCGGCGCGAAGACCACCGCCAGCGTCAGCGCGGCGGTGGAGGCAGCAGCGAGGAGATTTGCGTTGAACATCTTGAGCTCTCTTTTGTAACCGGCAGCCTATCGGACCATCCGAAAGGAGGCGGCGAGGAGGCAAGAGCAGATTTTATGCCATTTATATTTCCGTCTTTTATCAACGCGTTGGTCTCGCCGAGCGCGATAATACAATTGCGCTGTAAAGACCTTATCAGTTTCATTGAGTTACGGCCGCCGTTAATAAGTACCGGCAAGCGATAGCGACGCTGCTGCTCAAGTGCCCGCTGGTTCGCCAAATCGTTCGCCGCGCGTTGCCGAGCCATCTGTGCTTGATACTGCTGTGCTTGATGCTGCTGCTGTTGCATGCGTCGCTGATGATGGCCGTCGCTATTCGCCTACGCGGCGCCGACGGAAGGTTGTTAAAGAACTCCATATGCATGCAATATCATTGATCTAAAAGAGATTCCGCACGTCTGCACGTTGCGCCGGAGCCCTATGCCCATGAACAATCGGACCGAGCCAACATCCCTGCAGACCAGCCAGCGTCAGGGGCTGGGTGTCCGTGGCCGCCCTCGAGCTAGGCGCGCCTACGTGTTGCTCGGCTTGATCTTCCTAGTTCTTTTCGCCGCAGAGGGCTGGCGCGAGTGGACCAGCCGGCAGACGCAACTTCAGGAGGTGCAGACGGCATCGGCCAATCTGGCTCACTCGCTGCTGCAGGAGGCCGAAGGGGCGGTAGCTGCTGCTGACGCCGCACTCGTGGCCATTGTTGGCTTTCTGGAACTGGAGGGTACCGAGCCCGCAGCGCTGACGCGGCTATCAAGCTTGCTGGTGGCCGCTTCCGCCAACCAGCCACAACTCCGCGGCTTCTCCGTCGATGGGCGCAACGGAATGCGCCTGATCAGCTCAGTGCCAAATCAGACACTGGGAGTTAGCAACGCCAGCCGAGACTACTTCCGCCACCATCGGGAGGACCCAGATCGTGGCCCCCTTATCGGTCCGCCCACCCAAAGCCGACGACAAGGCTATTGGGTCATCACGATATCCCGGCGCTTCCAAGATCGGGACGGGCGGTTCGCAGGGACGGTTGTCACATCAATCACATCGGCAACTATCGCCGGCACCTACGCGGCCTTCGACATGGGCCGTGAAGGCTCGATCGCGCTGCTGCACACGAACGGCATGATCATGTCACGCTATCCCTTTGACGAAGCCGTCATCAGCCGGATCCTGCCGGCCGTGCCCGCGCTACTCGAACTCGCGGCAAGCGAGCCGGCCGGTCATTATAATTCCGTTTCCGCAATCGACGGAGTGGCCCGCCTCGGATCCTATCAGCGGAGCGAGCGGTTTCCTCTTCTCGTCATTGTCTCCTCTGGAACTTCCGAGGCGCTCGCAGCCTGGGTCCACGGAGCTTGGTTTCGGGTGGCCGCCGTCCTCGCCGTTTCCTGTGTAATCGTGCTCCTAGGAGTTCGGTTGATCGCCCAGATCCAGCGCCGTCGGCAGGCTGAACTGGTCCTCGCCGAGAGTGAGGCCGAGTTCCGCATGCTCGCTGAACATGCAAGCGACATGGTCTCACGGGTAGGTACTGATGGTGTGTGGCGCTATGCCTCGCCAGCGGCCACGCGACTGCTGGGAGTTGACCCGGCCGAACTCGTTGGCCGGCGTCCGGAGGACCACATTCATCCAGAGGATCGACCGGAATTTGAGGCACTGGTCGCCTGCTTAAGTTTTGGCCAGGAGCAGGGCGGCCTGATCTATCGCGCAAATCGCACCGACAGATCGGAGATCTGGGTTGAATCGACCTTGCGGCTGGTGCGTGACCCCCAGACAGGCGCACCAAACGGCTACGTGGGCATCTCGCGGGATGTAACGGTTAGCAAGGAGCTCGAAACGAAGCTGGCGGCGCTGGCCACGACAGACGGGCTGACAGGCATCGCCAATCGCCGCCGTTTCGACGATGACCTTCTCACTGAGTGGAGACGTGCGGCTCGCGACGGTACATCGATCGCGCTTCTGCTGCTCGACGTGGATCACTTCAAGGCGTTCAATGATCGCTACGGTCATCCTGCGGGTGACGAATGCCTGCGCAGCGTGGCCTCAAGCATCGCAGCAACGATCCGCCGACCCGGCGACAAGGCCGCACGCTATGGCGGCGAAGAATTCGCAGTGATTCTTCCTGCGACGGATCTGGTGGGAGCGCTGGACGTGGCCGAACGCGTGCGCGGCGCTATTGAGGCCTTGTCCCTGCGCCATGAAGGTAACGGCACGGGCGTCGTTACCGTCAGCATCGGAGTGGCCGGAACAGTGCCGAGCCCCCTGGTCCCCATCGAAACCTCAGCACTGATCAAAGCATCGGATGAGGCGCTTTACCAAGCCAAGCACACCGGTCGGAACCGTGTCGTCGTCGCACCCTTTGTCCAAGCCGGCCCCCTAATCATCGACCGATTGGTTCCATAACCCCAGCCAGAGGAACGGCAGGCCTTCCCCCGTCACGACTTCGCTCATTGTACCCCTCAGACGCTTCGGCGAGCGCGACTCCCATTCACGCTTGCCCCAGAGAACGTTGTCTTCTCGGTCCCTATCGCTGCAGGGCAGGGGATTCGAAACGTCAGCCCCAAGCTAGGAGAGGGTGAGGCGCCTACTTGCGACTGCCAGCGCCGCGATAATGGTTAAGCCGAGCGGAAGGGCACGCCGCCGGCTGCTCGCTTGTAACAACGATGGCCGAAATCACTGCAGCCCCTTCCAGCAGGAGGCCAGGCTGCGCGGCCGTGAGCATATGGGCGAGGTGACCTTCCACGGTGATATCTGGTCGCATTCCGGTTGCTGCAGGGTGGATCACCACACACTCGATCAGCGAACGGGCGGTCTCGAGTGCTGACGGATTATCGCCCGCGGCCAAAGCCTCTCTCAGCCGCGCCAGCGTTTGGCGATAGGCGGCCCCGATGTTGGGCAGCAAACGCACGGGCATGGGCTTTGCCATCGACATAGCAGCTCGGAGCCGCTGCTGTTCGGCCTCGGCGGCGGACAGCTTCGCCTGGAGCCCAGGGCTGCGCAGGCCGTCCGCGATGGCATCGAGGAGGTTGGCAAGCTTGCGCTCAGCGGCGTCCAGCTCGCGCTTGAGCTGCGCCTCGACCACATGCTGTTGCCCTTCCAAGCGCTTCCATTCAGAGGTGAACTCCTCGGCGAAGGTGGCGGCGAGTTCGGGATCCATCATGTCCTCGGCGAGGACCTTGAGCACGCGCGCTTCAAGAATGTGGCGCTTCATGGAAGTCCGATTGATGCACATGCCTCGCTGAACGTTGTTGCAGCTGTAAGACGTGCCGGAATTTGTGGAGAACGGCGCCGCACAGGCCCCACAGCGAAGCTTGCCAGACAGGAGGTAGCGCGGTTTGCGTTTCTCCCAGAAGAGCTGCCGACCCGAGTTGGCATCCGTTGGCGCCGCGTCGGTTGAGAGCCTCGCCTCGGCCGCGACCCAAAGGGCGTCATCGATGATGCGATATTCCGGCGCCAAGCCGATGACGCGCGCGTCGAGCGAGTTGAGCCGCCGGTGCGCCTGCCCCGACAGCGGATCCACGACGCGATACCGGCGGTTCCACACCATCTCGCCGATGTAGAAGCGGTTGCGCAGGATGCCGTCGCCATTGCCGGGTCGGCCGCGGATCGTCATGGCGTTCCAACCCGTGGCGCGGGGCCCGGGCACATGATCAGCATTCAGCCGCCGCGCGATAGCGCCCGGCGTGTTGCCCTGGGCGTACTCGGCAAAAATGCGCTGCACCACCGCGGCATGCTCGGGCACGATCTCTCGCAGGCCCCGGTCGATCTCACCGTCGGACTTCAGGATGCCGGTGACACGCCGATAGCCATAAGGAGCAGGCCCGGTCGCGCGCCCGGCCTTCACTCGGCCCTCGAGGCCGCGCTTGGTCTTGGCGGCGAGATCAACGAGGAACAACGCGTTCATCGTGCCCTTGAGCCCGACATGCAGCGCGTTGACCTCGCCCTCGCTCAAGGTGATGAGGGGAATACCGGTAAAGACCGACAGCTTGTGGAAGGCGGCCACATGCTCCTGGTCACGCGAAATGCGATCGAGGGCCTCGGCCACGACGAGATCGAACTCGCCTCGGCGCATGGCAAGCTGCAGCGCCTGAAAGCCCGGCCTATCGGTGGTTGCGCCCGAGATGGCCGCATCCTGATAGACGCTGACGACCTGCCAGCCCTCGCGCTCGGCCCGCTCGCGGCAGATGCGCAGCTGGTCCTCGATGGAATGCTCCGACTGCCGGTCGCTGGAATAGCGGGCGTAGAGCGCGGTCCGGACCCCACCCGTGCCGGTGCCGGCGCCATAGCCAGCCTTGCCGCGGCTGCTGGCAGTACTGATTACTGGCCGGGCCGGCTTGAGGTGAGTCATGTGCCGGTACCATCCCGACGCACCCGTCGCGGTCTGGTGTCGCCTTGCATCTCATGGATGCGCTGCTCGTGGCGGCGGAAAGCATGCTTGCCCAGCGCCAGGATGTAATGGCGCTCGGTGGTGGAGAAGCTCGCATGGCCGAGCAAGCGTGCCGCCATGCGGATATCTTCGGGCACCTCGTCGCCGAGCGAGGTCACCGCGCAGTCGCGAAACAAATGCGCATTCACCGTGTGTCCGAAGCGCGCCAGGCAGTGGCGAGCCAGGGCCTTGGTCAGCGCGCCGGGGCTCATGGGCATGCCGCTGCGGGCGATCCACAGCTTTTGCCCTGCCTCCCTCAATTCGCGCGCAGGGTCCACGCCTCCTCTCATAGCGATGAGGCGCGGACGATACAGCGCCAGGTAGAGCTCCAGCGCCGGCTCCAGGCAATCGGGAAACGGCAGCTCGAAGCTGCGCTTGTTCTTGGTTTCGGTCGGCGGGATGAGGACGGTCCGACCCTCGCCATCGCGGATCAGGTGGCGGCCGATCTCCAGGCCAAGGAAGTTGCCTCGACGCAACGGGTTGAGCGACAGCAGGGCGATGGCGAACCCGTCCCGAAAGAGCAAGGCCGGGTCATGCTCACTTGAGGTGGCGGTGGTGGTCAGGGGCGGCTGATCGAGCGCCCGCTGCATGAGGTCGCAGCCCAGACGAAAAAGGTCCCGCTGCGGAACGATGCGGGTGGCCTTGAGCCTGGATGGTTCGGCTCGGCGGTTCATTCGGGCCTGCAGCCGGCAAAGCCACTGCCAGTCCCGCTCGGGGTCCATGTACCGGACCATGGCATGCAGATGGCCGAGATAGCTCGATATCGTAACGGAAGCGCAGCCGCGCGCCCGAAGGAAAGGCACATAGGATTTAGCGTGCTCGGGCGTAACACCCGCAGCGACCATCAGGCCTGCCAAGGGGATGCCCTGGCCGTGGAGGTAGGCAAGCCAGCGGCCATAGGCCCCAACCAGGGTGTCATGGGTGCGTGGGCGCAGTCCCACGGCGTGACGGATCTCGTCGTCGTCGGGATCATCGGGGTTCAAGGCTATGGCCCAGGCCGCCTGGTCGAGAGGCGGCCATTGCTGCAGCGGCACGGCATGGTGGCCGGGGAGGTAGGGCCGAGCCATCAGGCGCGGACCTTGCGTGCGCGCTCACGCTTGTCGCGCTGAAGTGCCTTGAAGGCGCCGGGACCGTCATCGTCGTCATCGCGGATCGCGGTAACGATGGCGACGTACTCGCGGTAGAACGCCTTCGTCTCGAGGCCGGTGTAGTACCGGAATGCGGTGGCAGTGCTCTTGTGGCCCAGTGCGCGGGCGACGCTGGCGTAGTCCCCTAGCTTTGCGGTGAGCGTGATGAAGGCCATCAGGTGCCGGAAGAGGTGCGGGTTGATGAGGACACCCGCGCGCTTAGCGGCGGCTTTCTGGACCTGGTCGCGCAGCCCGTCGAAGGTCTTGTGGCACCCGGCCTTCTGGCCGGGGAACAGCCAATCGGTACCGGGGGCGCCCAGCAGCGGGCGGTACTTGCCAATATACAAGTGGATCATATCGGCCGTGCTGTTGGTCAGCCCGGATTCGATGGCCACGGAGTTCTTGACCTCCCCAGGCCGCAAGCTGATGGCGAAGCTTCCATCCCGCTGGGCGATGAGGCTCTGGCCGATGCGCAGCTCGGCGAGGTTTCTGATGCGCAGCGGATTCACCAGCAGGATGTTGATGGCGACGGCGGCCTGGAGCTGCTGCGCCAGGCGCTTGGTGGGCTTGCCGGCGCGGAGCACCTCGTCACGGATCTTGAGCGGTAGGCGGATGAGCTGCTTGAGGACCTGACGATCCTCAAACGGGCGCATGCGCGTCTTGTTCTTCTCCGTCATGCCATCATTCGTGGGCTGGACGCTCTTGGCAATTACGATGATCCGCTTGACGAACTCCGGCGGCAGCTTGAGGTAATGACGGCCGATGACCTTGGTCATGGCGACGAATTTGGTCAGGTAGCTACTGCGCTCCTGGCTGGTGCGGGCACGGATGACGCGCCGCACCGCCTTGATGTTCGAAATGGTAAAGGCAGCTCGCAAGTCCACCAAGACCGCGGGATCGATACCCGCCTCGACCAGCGCACCCAGATAGATGCGCAGGTTTTTCATGTCGCCCTCGGCCGTGGCCGGGCGGATCAACTTGCGCTCATCCTCGTCGTCATCATCGTCGCGATCCTGCGACGGATCGGTGTTCTGGCGCCAAGCCACCCAGGCCTCGGCGTCCACCTGCATCGAGGCGGGATAGGCCTCCCAGGGCAGCGACCGGCGGACGAGGTTATCGGCCACCGTGAGGTGCTGCTGCGGCCAAGCGGAATAGGCCTTGGCAGCAGCGTTCCAAAAGCGCGCGACGTCGCGCGCGGCTCGCGCGGGGTCGTTCACCAGGCTGTGATGCATGAGATCATCGAGGTAAGTGGCGATCACCTGATCCGTGACCCCAACGGGCAAGAGGCTGTAGCGGGTGCAGTAGCGGGCAAAGCGTGCCAGCTCGAAGCGCATGCCCTTGTCGGGGCCGAGCAGGGCGAGAAGCCCGCCCCAGGCCGGCGCGGGGGCGCCCTTGAAGCGGCTGGGCAGAAAGCGCGCGTCGTAGTGGCCGAGGACGTTGCACAGCAGACTGCGGGAGTTCACCCACCTGTCGTGCGACACCCCGGCCATGGCCGGGGTCAGGCCGTACAGAAGCGCACGCAGCTGCACCGGGTCGGCGGGAACCATGTCGAGGGGCAAGCCAAAGCCCTTGGCGATGGTGTTCAGCGCCGAGCGCATCTCACGAAGGCGCGCGGACGAGATCTCCGTGAAGGTCGACAGACGCTTGGCCAAGGCGGCCAACTTGGCGCCCGTCAGGGAATTGTCGACGGCGACGAGGTTCGGAGACCTGCGCTCGTGGCTGATCGTTTCCAGCGCCAGAGGCTGGGTCACGTTGCCAGGGGTAGCCACAACCTCGGCGATCTCGAAGCTCGCCACCGGGACAGACACGGCGCACTCCGCGGCGATCGGAGCATTCTGCTCGGCCGCAGCCGGGATCAAGACGACACTGACCGCCGCCAGGCGCCCCGTGCCGGGGCTGCCCCCATTCTCCACGGCGGCGGCGCCGCTGCAGACCTCAGCGACCACGTTAA
Source organism: Rubritepida sp. (assembly GCA_028291455.1). Classification (GTDB taxonomy): domain Bacteria; phylum Pseudomonadota; class Alphaproteobacteria; order Acetobacterales; family Acetobacteraceae; genus Roseococcus. The sequence continues at coordinate 7,946 of JAQGHY010000347.1, forward strand.
CCGGGGCCGAGTCAGGCACCGCGGCAAAGTCGACTGGAATTGCAGCGACAATGGCCGCGATCGGCTGGGCGACGTGCAGCTCGAAGGAGCTCTGGCGACTGCGGCCGCCTTCCGCGGCGATCGCGGGCTTGGGGCCGGGCACAGTGCGCCTCTCAGGCGGGATGTCCGGCGGCGGTTTGACCATCTGACCGGCGGTCAGAAAGGCATGCGGAGAGGTTATTTTGGTGGACATGGCGTTACCCTAGCTGATCTGAAGTGATTCGGAAGGAAAAAAGTGATATCATCATTCGTGTGGACTACCTCTCCACTTGAATGTCGTAATCACTACTTGATTAAAACTTGAGGTATCCTGTGGAATTAGCGGGAATACCGTCGATACTCACCGATTAGCCGCCAGGAAGGCGCGCAGGTCGGCCTCGGAGATGCGGATACTGCGGCCGATGCGGTGCGCCAGCAGCCGCCCGCCTTTGACCAAACCCCGCACCGTCTTGGTGCAGAGGCCGAGGAAGACGGCCGCCTCGGCAACGGTGAGTAGCGGCGTCGGGCGCAGCGGCTTGGTGGGCTTGGGCAGCGGCGGATTGCCGCTGCGCGGAAGGCGCAGGATCGGCGTGACGTTACGGGTGTTCATGCTGTGATCTCCGGAGTGGCTGTGGGGTTCATGGCGAGCGCCCAGGCCTCGGCTGCCGCCTGCCGCGCCAGGGCGCGGACCAGGTCATGCAGAAGAGCCACCCGCGCCGACGAGGTGCCGGTCGGCGCGGTTCCATTAACTGCTCCGGCTAGGCCGGACGGCATGGAAGAGAGAGGCGATTCTAGTTCGGGGTTGAGCGCTGCCATGCAAACAGGAATCGCGTCACGACGCCTCAGCGAACAGCACGAGGATCATCACGACGCCGGATCTTTGGCCGCGAGCAGCCACTACGCCAGAAACCAAGTTGCTGTAATAAAACACGAAAGCTAGAAAGTCGTTATTTCTCTACGTGGGAGCGTAATAGCGCTTGCATCTTGGGCGAATCGGAAACTGCGCAATCCGGTCGATCGTTCCTTGGGCCACAGGCCTAGACCGCCTAGCGCTTTAGACGCTGAGTCCCCCGCGGAAGGGCCCTTGGTTCCACGTCACCAAAAAGATCATCCATGCCCCCCGCTTTCGCCGCCCGTTCAGTTTGCACGGCCGCACCTTTTCCTTTCGACCGCCCGTGGCCGTCCGCGGGCTGGCCGTTGGCCTTTTTGATTGCCGAGGCATCGGTGACGGACCGATCGGCTTGGCGGGGACCAGAGAGAGGCTGCCTCGTGCCCCGAGCCTTCGGTACCGGCTCACCAGGAGCTGGCAACGTGTTGATTGCTGTTGGCTTGCTGGGAGGGCGGGGGCGGCGGCTGGCCTTCGCCGCCGGCGCTCGAGCCGCAGAGGCACTCTGAGCCGCGGCAGCCGCCTCGCGCTCATCCCAGCCTGTCAGCACCTCGGCGAGCGCCTCTGCACGCCCCCAGCCGCGTCCCTTAGCAAGGAGGTCCAGCCGCACGAGCAATGAGCGCGGTAGCTTGAGCGACAGGAGGTCTTTCGATCGTACATAGCGGCGATGCCGATCCCCTGATGACAAGGCATCAGGCTTGCGAAGGCGGGCGATGGCGGAGGCTCCAATTCGTATAAGGCATACGGTTATAGCACTGTGGGTGGATGTCGTATCGAGCAGTTTA
>JAQGHY010000007.1 GCA_028291455.1 Rubritepida sp.
ATGGACAACAACTACCAGGCCACGCCGCAGATGGTGGACGGGCACACCAACTAGGACGACGGCAAGCTCAGGAACCTGACGCTGAGCGACGGCCTGAAGTGGCACGATGGCGAGAAGTTTACCGCGCGCGATTTCGTCGCCAGCATCAAGCGCTGGGCCAAGCGCGACCCCTTCGGCGAAACCCTGATGGCGACGACGGACGAGCTCTCCGCGCCCGACGACCGCACCATCCGCTTCCGCCTCAAGCGCCCCTTCCCGCAACTGCCCATCGCACTCGGCAAGGCCTCGGTGCCGGTCTGCGCCATGATGCCGGAGCGGCTGGCCAATACCGATGCCTTCCGCCAGGTGCCCGAGCTGATCGGCAGCGGCCCCTTCCGCTTCAAGGCGGATGAGCGCGTGCCTGGCGCGCGCGTCGTCTACACCAAGTTCGACGGCTACGTGCCCCGCAAGGACGGCACCGTCACCTGGACCTCGGGCCCGAAGGTCGTGCATTTCGACCGCGTCCAATGGACGGTCATGCCCGACAGCGCGACGGCCACGAACGCCCTGATCGCTGGCGAGGCGGATTGGCAGGAATACGCCTATCACAACCTGCTTTCGCTGCTGCGGCGGAACCGCAACGTCCGCGTCCGAGTGCTGGATAATTCCGGCTTCGTCGGCATGCTGCGCGTCAACCACACCCAGGCGCCCTTCAACAATCCGGCCATCCGCCGCGCGCTGCTTGGCGCCATCGACCAGACCTCCTGCATGCAGGCGCTCGTCGGTCCGGCCGAGACGGGCCTCTACAACGTCCCGCTCGGCTTTTTCGGCCCCGGAACGCCCATGGCCTCCAATGCGGGGCTCGAGCCCTTCGTCGGCCCCCGCAACTACGCCAAGGTCCGCGAGGATCTGCGCGCCGCCGGCTATCGGGGCGAGCAGGTGCTGCTCATGATCCCCTCCACGTCGGAGCCCAACGCGCTCATGGGCGCTGTCGTCACGGACATGCTGAAGCAGTCCGGCATGAACGTGGAGGTCTATTCCGTCGAGTTCAACGCGATGCTGCAGCGGCGCAACCGCCGGGGCACCATCGCCGAGGGTGGATGGAGCGCCTTCGTCAGCAACTGGGTCGGCACGGACTGGATGAATCCGGCCGGGCACATCGCGCTGCGCGGCAATGGCGATGCCGGCTATGGCGGCTGGGCCACCATGCCGAAGATCGAGGAGCTGCGGGACGCGTGGTTCCAGGCCCCCGACCTCGCCGCGCAGCAGGCGATCTGCCGCGACATCCAGGTCGAGGCCATGCGCGAGGTGCCCTACTACCCCCTCGGCCAGTACCTGCAGCCCACCGCCTTTCGCGCGAACATCACGAATATCAACGAAGGTTTCGCGACCTTCTGGAACGTCCGCCGCAGCTAGAAACACCGCCCAAAGCCTTCACACGGGAATCAAAAGCAATGTCCGACAACAACGCCGTCCGCGCGAGCGCGCTGGACTGGATCGTCAACAATGAGGCACGCCTCTCCGCCTTCAACGCGCGGATCTGGTCGCATGCGGAGCCTGCCTGGCGCGAATACCGATCCGCAAAGGACTACGTGGAGCTGCTGCGTGCCGAGGGCTTCGAGGTCGAGGCGGGTTCGGGCGGCATGCCCACCGCCTTTGCCGCCAGCTGGAGCCAGGGTAGCGGCGGGCCGGTGCTCGCCAGCTTCTCGGAATACGACGCCGTGCCCGGCAATTCGCAGCAGGTCGTGCCCTACGAGGCGCCGCGCGAGGGGCTGCATCCCTACACCGCCGGCCACACCGACCCGCACTCCATGCTCGGCACCGCGGCGCTTGCGGGCATCCTCGGCGCGAAGGCAGCGATGCAGGCGCATGGCATCCCCGGCACGTTGAAGCTCTTCGGCGAACCCGCGGAGAAGGTCTGCGGCTCCAAGCCCATCCACGCCGCCAAGGGCTATTACGACGGGCTGGACGCCGCTGTGGTCTGGCATCCCTGGCCGCACAACACCGTCACCAGCGAGACGCATTTCGGTGCCTATTGGAGCGCCATCATCACCTTCGAGGCGGATACGCCCGAAACCTGGATCGACCCCACGCTGGTGCCGATCGAGGGCGCGCATGCCCAGGCCCGCTGCCCCGGCGCGCTCGACGCCATGTGCCTGATGTACACGACGACCAAGTACACCAAGGAGGCGATGTTCCCGCATGCCGGCTCCTGGACGCTGAACGAATTCATCCTCGGCGATGCGGGCGCGACTTCGGACAACCTGCCGCCGCGCTTCTCGCAGATCCAGTATTCCTGGCGCTCCTCCGCACTCGGCATCCAGGAGCAGATCTGGCGCGTCCTTGCGAACAATGCGCGCCATGTCGCGAGCATGACCGGCTGCCGCGCCTTCGTGCGCTGGGTGACCAAGACCCGCGTCGGCCTGCCGAACACGGCGATGACCGACCTGACCTGGAAGAACCTGCAAGTCGTGGGCGCGCCCGTCTTCTCGGAGGAGGCGAAGGAGTTCGGCCGCGAGATGCAGCGCAACCTCGGCGTAGAGCCGATGGCCGATCCGTTCCTCCCGAGCGTGAGTAAGCTGCTGCCGCCAGCGGAGTTCGAGGCTCGGCTGCGCGCCAGCCTGCCCGCCTGGCAGAAGCATCTCAGCGCCGACGACTATGTGGAATTCTCCTGGCATGCGCCGACGGTGCGGCTCCTCGCTGGCCGGCCACGGCTGCAGCCGCCGACGCAAGGCTACGTCTATCCGAACTGGGCTTATACCGCGCTCAGCGGGCTGCCATCGGCAATCGACCCCGGCATGTTCGTCGCGGCGAAGACGATGGCGCTGACCCTGGTGGACCTCGCTACCCAGCCGGATGTGCTGGAAGCCGCACAGGCGGAATTCCGTGACCGGACTGGCGGCGGCGTCGGTGGAACGGGATGGGTCGGACCCCTGCTGCCCGCCGATTTCGATCCGCCGGTCGACCTGCGCTGGCCGGAATACATCACGACCGAACGGGGCGAGGAGTGGTGCTTCCCGACGCCGCATAACGGCACCGGTGCGGGCGAGGCGCTTTAGCGGCACGCAACGCCGGCACTCTTGGCGAGTGCCGGCAAACGACCCACGATGAGCAAAAGTGGGGAAACGTAAAACGTGTCTACTGTCGCGGGGCCCTCGGCGCGCCTCTTCCGCGAACCGGATTTCGTTCGCCTGTGGTGCGTCGGCCTCATCGTTTTCCTGGTCCGCTGGCTGGAGATGCTGGCGGTCAGCCTCTTCGTCTATGAGCACACCGGCTCGGCTTTTCTCGTGGCGATGCTCGGGATGCTCCGCATCCTTCCCATGGGCCTATTCGGCGCCGTCTTCGGTGCCATGGCGGAGCGCATCGAACACCGCACGGCCTTGGTCGCGGTTGTCCTGATCAGCCTGATGACTTCCATCTCACTGGCCTTGCTCGCAAGGGCTGGAATGCTCGATGTCTGGCATCTGGCCCTAGCGAGCTTCGTGAACGGGCTTGGCTGGGCGGCCGACAATCCGGTGCGCCGGATGATGATCGGGCAGGTGGTCGGCGCGGCACGGATGGGGCGGGCCATGTCCGCCGATGTCGGCAGCAACAACGCTAGCCGGATGGTCGGCCCGACGGTGTCCGGGATCATCTTTGCCGTGGCCGGGATCGAGGGAACGTTCTTGATTTCAATAGCCCTGTACCTGGTCGGCCTCTATGCCGCGCTGACGCTGCGATATCGCAGCGGCGTTCCGGCCGAGACGGGCCAGGGCTTTTTGGAGCGCATTGGGGAAGGGCTGGCCCTGGTGCGCGGCAGCCCGCGGCTGAAAGGCACGCTGGCGGTCACCGTCATCTTCAACGTCTTCGGCTGGCCGTTCACCAGCCTCGTCCCGATCATCGCGCGCGATCACCTGCAACTCGCGCCGGAGGCCATCGGCGTCCTCTCCTCCATGGACGGCGTCGGCGCATTCGTCGGCGCTTTGCTGATGGCGGCTTGGGTGCGGCCAGAGCTCTACCGCCGCTGCTATATGGGCGGCATCTCGATCTACTTCGCGATGCTGGTGATCTTTTCGCTGGCGCCGTCCCCAGTGCTGGCGGGGATGGCATTGTTCCTCACCGGCTTTGGCCAGTCGGGCTTCTCGATCATGCAGGCGACGCTGGTCTATATGCTGGCACCGGCAGAGATGCGCAGCAGGATCCTCGGTCTTCTCTCCGTCTGCATCGGCCTCGGCCCCATAGGCTTCCTCCACCTGGGGCTGCTTGCCGAAGCTGTCGGTTCGCAATGGGCCTGCGTCATTAGCGGGACCGAGGGCATCGTCGCTCTCGCCTTGACCCGGAATATCTGGCGCAAGATCTGAGGCGAGGAATGGCTAGACTTCTCAGCTCTTTCCCACACCCCAGAAGCATGGGAACGGCGCTTTGACGATGCCGGTCACGTTACGCCGCCACGCCGTGTAGTTGAGGAAGAATCCCGAAGGCACGAAGCTCACATGCTCCATCGCGGCACGGTTCGCGGCATCAACCGCGGCGCGCTCTGTCGTCGCATCCGTGGCGTCGTACCAGGCGTCGATCTGCGTCTGCACCGTTTCGGATTTGGCCCAGCCGTTGGTCGCGCTGTCGCCGGTCCCGTCAAGCGACTTGTGCCCGGCCGGGCTCGCGCATTCCGCGCCGGCCACCCAGGTGTGGCTCACATGCCAGCCGCCGCTCTGGGGCGGCAGCTTGCTCGCGGTGCGCGTGGAATGCGCGCCCCAATCCATTGCCAGGAAGTCCACCTTGACGCCGAGGCGGTTCATCAGGTCGGCCGTGATCTCGCCCTGCGCCTTCACCACGGGAACATCCGTCGCCACAGGCAGGACCAGCGTCTCGCCGGCGTAGTTCGAGGCGGCGAGGAGGCGCTTGGCCGCGTCGATACTGCGTGGGCCCAGCATCGGCTCGCTGCCGACCTCGGTGTAGAGCTGCGTGCCCGGCGTGAAGAAGCTCGGCATCGGCTTCCACAGCGCGGGGTCTCCGCCGACCACGGCGCCCATGTAGTCCGCCTGGTTCGCCGCAGCCTGGAAGACACGGCGCATCCGCACGTCGTCGAAGGGCGGGAACAGGTGATTGAACCGGAGCAGCGCCACGTTGCCGAGGGGATCGGCAATGTCGATCCGCACATCGCGCGCTGAGCGCAGCGAGGGCGCGAGGTCGGGGATGGGCTGCTCCCACCAGTCGATCTCGCCGCGCCGCAGTGCCGCGGAGGCAGTGCTCGCATCGGGCATGGTGATCCACTCGACACGGTCCAGCAGCATGCGCTTGCCGCCGGCGAGCCAGTCCGAGGCCTCCTGGCGCGGCGCGTAGCCGGCGAAGCGTTCGAAGGCCGCGCTGGCGCCCGGCACCCATTCGTCGCGCTTGAACACCATGGGACCGGAGCCGACGTATTCCGTGATGCTGCGCGAGGGATCGGTGCGCGCGATGCGCTCGGGCATGATGAGCAGCGTGTTCGTCGTCACCTTGCCGAAGGCCAGGAGCAGCTTGGGGAACGGGCGGTTCAGGCTGAGGCGGAATTTGCGGTCGTCCACCACCTCGATGGCGGCGAGCGCGGCCTGGATCTTCCGGCCCATCACGTCCTGCCGCATCCAACGCTGGATGCTGGCCACGGCGTCCTTGGCCAGCACCGGCTCGTTGTCATGGAAGCGCAGGCCGGGCCGCAGGGTGAAGGTCCAGACCTTGCCGTCGGAGGAGAGGTCGTGGCCTTCGCACATCTGCGGCTTGGGCTCGAAGTCGGCGCCGACGCCGTAAAGCATGTCCCACACCAGCAGCGCGCCGTTGCGGACCACTTGGCGGGTGGTGATCACCGGATCCATGCCCGATAGGTCGGCTTGCGGGACGAAGCGGAGGGTGCGCGCGGCCTGGGCGGTCGCCAGGCGTGGCGCGGCGAGCAGGGCGGCGGAGCCGACCAGCAGATGACGACGATTCATTGCAACGGATCCTTGAGGTGGAAACGTGCGCCCAGCGTTCGGATTAACATTATGAGGACGGGTTGGCAGTGGCAAGCAGGGCGCTACGCTGCACCACAGCATTGGAGGCCCGCATGGCCACGAATCACAGTCCCGATATCGCCCTGGCTTCGCGCCTCTTCGACGCGCTGCGCGAGAAAACCTTCGACGGAGTCGGCGTCACGCGCGAGGCCTATGGCCGGGGGGAGGAGATCGCCCACGCGCTGGTGCGCGCCGAGGCCGAGGCCATCGGGCTGGATATCCACGTGGACTTCGCCGGCAATATGTACATGACGCTGCCGGGCTCGGATCGCAGCCTCCCGCAAGTCATCCTCGGCAGCCATCTGGATTCGGTGCCGCAGGGCGGCAATTACGATGGCGCGGCCGGGGTGCTTTGCGGCATGGCCGTGGTCGCCGGGATGAAGCAGGCTGGGTTCGTGCCGAGCCGCGACATCACGGTGATGGCGATCCGCGCGGAAGAGGGCGGCGCCTGGTTCAACGGCTTCCCCGGCAGCCGCGGAGCGCTCGGCAGCTTTCCGCCCGCCAACCTCGGCCTCCTGCGGAAGGATACCGGCCTCTCGCTCGAGCACCACATGCGTGAGCTCGGCTTCGATCCGGACGCGCTGCGCAATGGCAAGAAGCACCTCGGGACGCACAACGTCCACGCCTATCTGGAACTGCATATCGAGCAAGGGCCGGTGCTGGACGCGGAGGAGATCCCGATGGGCATCGTAACCGCCCTCCCCGGCAATCGCCGTGTGCGCAACGGTGTGGTCCGTGGCGAGTGGAACCACTCCGGCGCGACGCCGCGCGCCTATCGCCATGATGCGGCGTTGGCGCTGGCGGAATTCGCCCATCGCCTGGACCTCTTCTGGGGTGAGTTGGAGGCCGAGGGCATCCCCATGGTCTGCACCTTCTGCACCATCGGGACCACCGACCAGGCCGGCTTCGGCAAGGTTCCGGGCGAGATCGGCTTCAGCCTCGACATCCGCGCACCGGAAGTCTCGACGCTCGACCGGACCTTTGCCGCGATCAAGAACCTGGTCGCCGAGGTCGAGACCTCGCGCGGCGTCAGCTTCGAGCTGGAGGGCCGGCAGGAGAGCGTGGCGACGCCCATGAACGAGGGTATCCGCGAGGGTGTGCGCAAGGCGGCCGAGGCGCTGGGCATCGCCTACAAGATCATGCCATCCGGCGGCGGGCACGATGCGGCGGCCTTCGCCCAGGCGGGCATCCCGTCCGGCATGGTGTTCGTGCGCAACCAGAACGGCAGCCACACGCCGCTGGAGGCCATGCGCATCGAGGACTTCGCCGAAGCCACCGCGGCCATCGCCCATTGGGCCGCGACGATCGCGACCGAGTAGTCTTTAGCTCGCAAGCGTTTCAAGGATGCGGCACTCGGCCACCGTGCCGCCCTGGCACGCATGGGCCAGCCGCGACAGCTCCGCCCGTAGCGCCGTCAGCTGACGCAGCTTGTCGTCGATGGCGGCGATCTGCGTGGTCGCCGCGGCATGGGCGGCCGTGCAGTCGCGCTCCGGTTCGGCAGCGAGGTCCAGCAGGGCGCGGATCGCGGGCATCGGGAAGCCGAGATCCCGCGCGTGCCTGATGAAGCTCAGGCGATGCAGATGCGCCTGCGCATAGACGCGGTGCCCACCTTCGGAGCGCGCCGGCGCCGGCAGCAGGCCCTCCGCCTCGTACCAGCGGATGGTCGTGGGCTTCACGCCAGTGGCGCGGCCGAGTTCGCCGATGGAAAGGGCGCCGCTCATGCCATGTCCTTCCGCTCGGCCAGGAAGCGCGCGAAGGCCTCGAGCGTCGCCTCGCTCACATGATGCTCGACCCCCTCGGCATCGGCTTCGGCCGTGGCCCGGTCCAGCCCGAGGGTGAGGAAGAATCGCACCACCAGTTCGTGCCGCTCCCGCGCGGCCGAGGCCATCGCCTGGCCCGCCTCGGTGAGGAAGATGCCGCGATAGGGCTTGGTGGCGACCAGCCCATCGCGCTGCAACCGTGTGACGGTCGCCGCAACGGTGGCCTGTGCGACCCCCATGCGCCGCGCGATATCGACGGAGCGCGCCTCGCCCTCCTCGCGCAGAAGATCGGCGACGAGCTCGACGTAATCCTCGGCCACGGCCATGCGGTCGCCCTCACGCTGCCGGGCGAAGCGGGCGGCGTGGTCCTCGGCGGGTGGCAGGCATCGTTGGTCTCTGGGGGTCCGCATAGCCTCTATGTGGTCGCGAACGCCGGGGATTGATAGTCGCGCGAGCAGATATTAGCCTAGGCTATGTTTTGGAGCACATCATGGCCACCGACCCGATTGCCGTAAGCCTGCCGGAGGTCCATCGCAGCATCGCGGTGCCGAATGCGGGCGGATTCCTGCGCAAGCTCTTTGCCTTCCTGGGCCCGGGCTACCTCGTTGCGGTCGGCTATATGGACCCTGGGAATTGGGCGACCTCGCTCGCGGGCGGTTCGGCCTTCGGCTACACCCTGCTTTCCGTCGCCCTGCTTTCCTCGCTGATGGCGATCCTGCTGCAGGCGCTCTGCGTGCGGATCGGCGTCGCCACGGGGCGCGATTTGGCCCAGCTCTGCCGGGAACGCTTTCCGAGGCCGGTCGGCTACGCGCTGTGGTTCCTCGCCGAGATCGCCATCTGCGCGACCGACCTGGCGGAGTTGATCGGCACCGCCATCGCGCTCGAGCTGCTCTTCGGCATTCCCCTGCTCTACGGCGTGATGCTCACCGCGCTCGATGCCTTCTTGATCCTCTGGCTGCAGAACAAGGGGATGCGTTGGCTGGAGGCCCTGGTCTTCGGGATGATCGCGCTCATCGTGGGCTGCTTTGCGGTGCAGATCGTGCTCTCCCAGCCGGATTGGGCCGAGGTGCTGAACGGCTACATCCCCGCCGTATCCATCGCCACGAACCAGACGCAGCTCTACATCGCCATGGGGATCATCGGTGCGACGGTGATGCCGCACAACCTGTACCTCCACACCGCCGTCGTGCAGTCCCGCGCCTGGCGCGAGGACGATGCCGGCAAGCGCGAGGCCATCAAATTTGCCACCATCGACAGCAGCGTGGCGCTGACGCTGGCGCTTTTCATCAACTCGGCCATCCTCATCATGGCCGCCTCCACCTTCCATACGACGGGCAATACCGAAATCGCCGAGATCGGCGATGCCTACCGCTTGATCGCCCCGCTCCTCGGCAGCGGCCTTGCCGCAACACTCTTCGCCATCGCGCTGCTGTTGTGCGGCATGAACGCGACTGTAACGGCAACGCTCGCGGGCCAAGTGGTGATGGAAGGATTCCTGCGCTTCCGGCTGCCGCCGGTGCTGCGGCGCCTGCTCACGCGGACTGTCGCTATCGTCCCCGCGGTCATCGTCACCTGGCACTACGGCTCCAGCGGAACCGCACAGCTTCTGGTGCTGTCTCAGGTGATCCTGTCGCTGCAGCTTCCCTTCGCGGTGATCCCGCTGATGCTCTTCGCGCAGGATAAAGGGCGCCTCGGCAAGCTGGTGGCGCCTCTGTGGCAGATCGTCCTCGGCTGGGCCTGTGCGGCGCTGATCGTGTCGCTGAACCTGAAATTGCTGAGTGATGTCGCCTTCGGCGATTAAGGGCTTGAACCTCTAGCCACTGGAACCCCCATCTAAGCGATCGAGAGACGATGGAGCGGTTCTATGGATGGCGATCGGTTGAGCTGGCGGGTTGAGGGCATGGACTGCGCCGGCTGCGTCGCGAAGGTGACCAAGGCGATGGAGAAGCTGCCCGGCGTCTCCAACGTCGAGGTGAACCTCATGGCCGAGCGCATGTCAGCCTCGCTCTCCGGCATCGGTCCCGAGGAGATCGAGCGCCGGGTGACGGCGCTGGGCTACGGGGTGACGCCGATCGATGTCGCCGCGCCGGCTCCGGTGCACAGCCACAGCCACAGCCATGACGACGATCCGGCCGATGCCGAGAAGCCGTGGTGGGCAACCGGCAAGGCCAGGCTCGTGTGGTTGCTCGGCGGGCTGGTTGGCGCGGCCTACCTCCTCTCGCTGGTCCTGCCCGCAAGCCTGACCTACCCGCTCTTCCTCGTCGCGACCTTTGCCGCGCTCGTGCCCTTCGGCCGGCGGGCCATCGCCCTCGCCCGGGCCGGCAGCCCCTTCTCCATCGAGACGCTGATGTGCACGGCCGCCATCGGCGCCACCCTCATCGGTGCGGCGGAGGAGGCAGCCGTCGTCGTGCTGCTCTTCGCGCTGGGCGAGATGCTGGAGAACGTCGCAGCCGGCCGTGCCCGCGCTGGTATCCGTGCCTTGTCCACGTTGATGCCGCGCGTCGCTCAGCGGCTGGGCACCGGCGATCGCACCGAGGAAGTTCCTGCCGATCGACTGATCGTCGGAGACCTCGTCCTGGTTCGTCCCGGCGACCGCGTGCCCTGCGACGGCACCATCGAGAACGGCCGCTCCGCCATCGACGAAAGCCCCGTCACCGGCGAGAGCATTCCCGTGGCGCGCGGGCCCGGAGATGCCGTGGTCGCCGGCAGCATCAACGCCGACGGCGCCTTGCGAGTCCGCGTGACGCGCGCGGCTTCCGACAACACCATCGCCCGCATCATCCGCATGGTGGAGGACGCCACGGCCTCCCGCGCGCCGACCCAGCGCTTCATCGAGCGGTTTTCCGAATGGTGGACGCCTGGCGCGATGATCGTCTCCGCCCTTGTTATCCTGCTGACGCCGTTTTTGCTGGGCTGGGACTGGTCCACCAGCCTCTATCGCGGGCTTGCCGTGCTGCTGATCGCCTGCCCCTGCGCGCTGGTGATCTCGGTGCCGGCGGCCATGGCATCGGGGCTTTCCGCCGGTGCGCGACGCGGCTTGCTGGTGAAGGGTGGGGCTGCACTCGAGGCTATCGGCGCCGCCCAGACGGTTGCGTTCGACAAGACGGGCACGCTGACTCAGGGCCGGCCGCGCGTCACCGATCTCCTCCCGGCGGAGGGCCGTTCAGAGAACGAGTTGCTGGCCCTGGCCGCCGCCGTGGAACAAGGCAGCGCCCATCCGTTGGCGAAGGCGATCCTGGCCGAGGCGGGGTTGCGCGGGCTCACCTTGCCGCCGGCGGTGGATCCCTCCGCGGTCCCCGGCAAGGCCGCGCTCGGGAAGGTCGCCGGGCGCAGCATCAGCGTCGGCAGCCCGCGCCATGCGGCGGAATCCAATGCCGCCCTCGGCGCGCTCGCCGTCGAGCTGGACCGGCTGGAAGGCGAGGGAAAGACCGTCTCCGTGGTGCTGATCGACGGCGCGGTGCTCGGCCTCATCGCGCTGCGCGACGAGCCGCGCCCGGATGCCGCCGCCGGCATCGCGGCACTCACGGCTCTCGGCGTGCGCTCGGTCATGCTGACCGGCGACAATGCCCGCACCGGCAAGGCCATCGCCGCCGGCCTCGGCCTCACCGCCAAGGCCGAACTCCTGCCGGACGACAAGCTGCGCGAGATCGCGGCGCTGAAGGCTCAAGGGCCGGTGGTGATGGTGGGCGACGGCATCAACGACGCCCCCGCACTGGCCGCGGCCTCGGTCGGCGTGGCGATGGGCGGCGGCACCGACGTGGCGCTGGAGACCGCCGACGCCGCCGTGCTGAAGGATCGCGTGACGGGTATCGCGGAACTCGTCGGCCTGTCGCGTGCCACCATGACCAATGTGAAGCAGAACGTGGCGGTGGCCGTCGGGCTCAAGGCCGTGT
>JAQGHY010000038.1 GCA_028291455.1 Rubritepida sp.
CCGCTGATGCTCGACATCAACTGCGCCTGGGACACGGTGGAGCAGGCGGTGGAATTCTGCCGCGCGGTCGCGGGCATGAATGTCCGCTGGGTGGAGGAGCCGGTCTGGCCGCCCGAGGATTTCCCCGCCATCGCGCGCGTGCGGGAGGCGGTGGGCTGCGGTATCTCGGCCGGCGAGAATGCCGGCGGCCCCATGGATTTCGCGCATATGTTCCAGGCCGGCTCGGTCGACGTCGCGCAGCCAAGCGTGACCAAGGTGGGCGGCGTCTCCGCGATGATCGAGGTCGCCGCGCTGGCCGATGCAGTGGGTGTGGAGATGGTGCCGCATTGCCCCTATTTCGGACCGGGCCTGCTGGCCTCGCTGCACTGGCTTGCGGCCTGCGAAGTGGAGCAGCCGATCGAGATCTACTTCGCCGATCTCGCCGCGCCGCCCTACGGCGACGCGCTGGATGTGCGGGACGGCTATATCACCGTCCCTGATGGACCCGGACTGGGCCTGGAGCCTGTGGGCTAACCAATACCCGGCAGGCGGTAGAAGTTCGTCGCGGAGCGCCAGAAGAGGTCCGCCTTCTCGTCGGCGCTGGCCTTCGCGGCGAGGCGCTTGAAGGCGTTCCAGCCGACGGCGTAGCTGAAGCCGCCCTTGTCCACCGGGAAGTTGCTCTCGAACATGCAGCGGTCGGCACCGAACATCTCGATGCTCCGCTCCATGTAAGGTTTCCAGGCGGCCGCGAGCGTCTCCGAGGAAGGCGCGGTCGGCTTGGCTTCCAGCCCGAAGCCGGGCAGCCGCATGCCGAAGCCGCCGAGCTTCACCATCACATTGGGGCAGGTTGCGAGCTCACGCATCGAGGCCGTCCATCGCTCCAGCACCTCGTCGCGCCGGCCCTCATAGGCGCCGATGCCGAGCACACCGCCCACGTGATTCAGCACGATCTTCGTGCCGGGAAAGGCGCGGGCCAGCTTGGTGAGGCGCGGGATCTGCGGGAAGTAAAGCCAGGCATCATAGGAGAGGCCGAGCGGCGCCAGGCAGGCGAAGCCGGCGCGGAAGGCGTCGCTGTCCAGCATGTCCTCGGGCGGGGTATGGGCGGGGTTGAGCACATAAGGATCCGCGTCCCAGGTGGCGATGTGGCGGATGCCGCGGAAGCGGCCGCCGCCGGCGCGGATATGCGCCTCCAAGACGGGCTTCACCGCATCGCCAAGCGTCAAATCCGCATGGCCCACGATGCCGGCGCAGACGCGGACATCGCCGTAGATACCGCTCTCGCACATCGCGGCGATGCCGCTGGCGAACTCGGTCTCGCCCACCGGCTTCATCGCCTCCGGCCCGTCGATACGATGCATGGAGCGGGCCTGGACCAACACCGTCGCGCGCACGTCGTGGCCGGTGCGGATATCGGCCAGGATCTCGTCGAGGAGATAGCGCCAGTTGGGGCGGTCCCAGAGGTGGTGGTGCGGGTCCACGATCAGCTGGGCCGGATCGAGAATTTCCTCCTGCGTGGTGGCGAGCCAATCCTCGCGGACGAGAATGTAATGCTGGGGTATCTGCGCATTCTTGCTTGGGTTCCGTGTTCCTCTTTGCGTCGAGACTGGACCCGTTGCGGCAGGTGGTGAAGCGGCCTAACCCTGGTGGGAGGAAGAAACGCGGAAACGAACATGCGGCGCAGAAGCTTGATCGCAGGATTGGGGGCGGGGCTCGCTAGCCCCGCATTCGCCCAGGCGGAGTATCCCGCGCGGCCGGTGCGCGTCGTGGTCCCCTTCCCGCCCGGCGGCAGCAACGATGCCATCGCGCGCCCGCTGACTGATGCCATGAGCCGCGCACTGGGGCAGCCCTTCGTCATCGAAAATCGTGGCGGCGCGGGCAGTACAATCGGGACGGCCGAGGTCGTACGTGCCCCGGCGGACGGCTATGCGGTGCTGGTCACTTCCTCCACCTTCGCGACCTCCGCCGCCGTCCAGCAGACGCCCTACGACGCCGGCCGCGACCTCGAGACGGTCGCGTTGTTGGCCACCGCGCCGCTCTGCATGCTGAGCAGCCCGGGCTTTGCGCCGAACACCATGGGTGAAGCGATCGCCTTCATCCGCGCGCATCCGGGCGAGGTGCATTACGGCTCCTCCGGGCCGGGCAGCATCGGGCATATGGCGGGCGCGCTCTTCGCACTGCGCGGCCGTCTGGACATGCAGCACGTGCCCTATCGCGGCACCGGACCAGTCCTGAACGACATGGTCGCGAATACGATCGAGCTGACCTTCACGACCATCACCGCGGCCGCCGGACTGGTCTCATCCGGCCGGGTGAAGCTGCTGGGCTGGACCACGGAGAGCCCGCCCGCCTCGGGCCCCGCCGGGCCTACGCCGGCGCAATCCGGGCTGCCCGACTACGAGGCCAGCATCTGGTGGGGATTGCTGGCGCGGCGGGGGATTCCGCCGGCGGCTGCAGCGCGTCTGCATACCGCGGCGCAGGCCGCGCTCACCGAGGGGCGCTTCGCCACCAACCTGGCGCAGGAGGGCGCGGCTGCGTCGCATCTTTCGCAGGCCGACAGCGAGCGGTTCATCCAGGCCGATCTGACGCGATGGCGCGACCTCGCGCTCAGCGCGAACATCCGAGTGGAGTGAGAAACATGGGTCCGAGATTTTCAGGCAAGTTCGTCCTCATCACCGGCGCCGGCTCGGTCGGGCCCGGCTGGGGGAACGGACGCGCGGCGGCGGTGGGCTTCGCGCGGGAGGGTGCCACGGTGCTCGGCGTGGACCGCGACATTTCCGCCATGCATGAGACTGCGGACCGCGTGACCGAGGACGGCGGCAGTTTCCAAGGCGTGGCCTGCGACGTGACGGACGGTGCTGCCATCGCCGCCATGGTGGCGGATGCGAAGGAGCGCTTCGGGCGCATCGACATTCTCATCAACAATGTCGGCGGCTCCGCGGCGGGCGGGCCGGTGGAGATGGCGGAGGAGGTCTGGGACACGCAGATCGACCTCAACCTCAAGAGCGTCTTCCTCACCTGCAAGCACGTGCTGCCGATCATGGAAGCCCAGGGCGGCGGGGCGATCGTGAACATGGCCTCGACGTCGGGCATCCGCTGGACCGGGTCCGCGCAGGTCGCCTATGCCGCATCGAAGGCGGCGGTGATCCAGTTCTCGCGCGTGGTGGCGGTGCAGTATGCGGCGCGGGGCGTGCGGGTGAACACGGTGATCCCCGGCCAGATGCATACGCCGATGGTCGAGGTGCGCCTCGCTGGCCAGCGCACGGGCGGCGACGTGCAGGCGCTGATCCAGTCGCGCATTGCGCGCATCCCGTTGGGCTTCGCGGGCGACGGTCGGGACACGGCGAATGCGGTGATGTTCCTCGCCTCGGACGAGGCACGGTTCATCACGGGCACGGAGCTGGTGGTGGATGGGGGCATGTCGGTGCGGTGCGGGTGATCTGACGGACGGTCCAGCGACTCTGCCGGCGAGCCTGCCCCGCACGGTGGATGCTCGTGGGATGCACAGGGCAACTCTGCCAACCGGGCACTGTGCGCTGATCGTCTAAGTCTCGGGAAAACGGTATCGGAGTGAGAGGATTCGAACCTCCGGCCCCTGCGTCCCGAACACAGTGCTCTACCAGGCTGAGCTACACTCCGGCGCCGTGGGGGTGTCTTAGCCACACGGCGCTATCTCGGCAACCCAGTGCGTGGAAGAATGACAGTCTGGGCAGGTGCACCGGACAGGAGATGTCGCATGAGGCTTTGGCTGGCAGGTTTGGCGATCGTGGCAACGATGGGCGGCGCGCTGGCGCAGACCGATCTCCCGCGCGTCGTGGCGGAGCGCCGCGAGGGGCTCAAGGCGGTGGGGGCGCATTTCGAGGCGATCGGCGGCGTCGCGCGCAGCGGTGGCGATCCCACGGCGGTGGTGGACCGGATCGCAGCGGTCCAGGCGTTCTTCGTGAATTTCGGTGCTCGCTTCCCCGAGGGAACGCAGCAGGGCGCGCCGGGAATCGACACCAAGGCCCTCCCGGCAATCTGGACCGACCGGCCAGGCTTCGACCGTGCGCTGGCCGAACTGATGCCGCGTCTCGTCACGCTGCGCGAGGCAGCCGCCTCGGGCAATGTCGCGAACTTCCAGGCGGCGGCGCAGCAGGCGGGTGCCGGTTGCGGCGGCTGCCACCGGCCCTACCGGGCGCGCTGAAGCCGTTCGAGAAGGGCTTCTGCCAGCTCGTTCGGGAAGAAGTAGAAGCTGAAGATATACGGGTCCGACGCCGCGAAGATCGCGGGGTCGGAACTCGCCACCTGCATCGTCGACGCATCGAACGCGGCGAGCGGCTGCATGGCGCCCTCATGCCAATACCAGCCGGCATAGCCGAGCGTGGCCAGCAGGGCCGGAACGTCGCGCGTGCTGTGCAGGCGGTGGCGCTCCTCGATCTCGATGGACAGGATCGGGCGTGAGCGGGTCAGCGTGGCGGTGGCACCCTCCAGCACCTCCTGCTCAGCGCCCTCGGCGTCCAGCTTGATCGCGGTGACGGAGCTCAGGCCGAGGCTGTCGAGGGTGACGACCGGCACGCGATGCGCCTGGGTCGTGACGCTGGCGTGCTCGGCATAGTCCTTGGCGATGCTGGCCCATTGTTCCTGCGGGATGCCGTCCAGCACGGGCAGCGTCAGCACGGCCTCGCCAGCCGCGGCGCCGAGCGCCTCGGGATGCAGGCCGACATGGGGCGGGATCGCGCCGAACTCGGCGATCAGGTTGGCGCGTAGCCGGGCCATGGCACTGGGCAGCGGCTCGAAGGCATGGACGCGCGAATCCGGCAGGCGGGCGAAAGGAATGGTCAGCAGGCCGTCATGCGCGCCGATGTCGAGCAGGATTCCCGGGCGGTGCAGCGCTGTGTGGAAATCAAGCTCCTCCATCAGACGCCGAGCGCCAATTCAAGCTCCACGCAGGGCTTCCCCGATGGCCGTGTTCATCGCGCGCACGCCGGCGGCCGGTCCTTCCGGATGGCTCCACACGGCACCGACCACGGCGAGGAAATCAGCGCCCGCCCTAACGAGCGGCCCGCAATTAACCGCGGTGATGCCGCCGATGGCGACGGAGGGCACCTCGAACATCTCGCTCCACCAATCCAGCAACTCCGTGTCGGCGGTGTGCACGGTCTCCTTGGTGATGGTGGGGAAGAAGGCGCCGAAGGCGACATAGTCGGCACCGAGCTCGCCGGCCTCCATCGCGAGGTGGCGCGAGGCATGGCAGGTGATGCCGAGGATCTTCCCCGCAAGCAGCTTGCGCGCAGCGGGATGGTCGCCGTCGGTCTGGCCGAGATGGGCGCCGTCGCAGCCGGTTTCGGCTGCAAGCTTGGCGTTGTCGTTCAGGACGAAGGCGACGTCGCGGGCCTGGGCGATGGGCAGCAGGCGCTCGATGGCGCGCCGGATCTCGTCGTCCGGCGCGTCCTTCAGGCGGAGCTGGAGGGAGGCCACGTCGCCGGCATCCAATGCCATGGCGAGATGGTCCTCGAAGCCGGCCGGCAGCACGGGCGGGGTGATGAGGTAGAGGCGGCAGCGATCATCCATCCGCTTTCATCGCGCGACGGACCCAGAGCCACAAGAGCGGGGTGACGGCGAGCTCCATCACCAGGGCCAGGAGGTGCTGCAACGGCGGTGGTCCGGACAGGACCAGGCCGAGCAGGCGCGCCAGCCCGCCCAGCACGACGATCGGCGCCAGCACGTCGAAGATCCAGGCGCGGCGCGGCAGGTCGAAGGCGGCCCAGGCGAAGGCGACCCCGATGCCGAGCAACAGGCCTGAGAGGTAGCGCAGATGGCTGTCCACCGCGGGCGGGCCGGCGGCGCCAAGGAAGCGCGTGCCGGTCAGGCACCCGGCGAGCCCGGCCGATATGGGAACGAAACAGGCCAGCCAGATCATCGCGCGAAGCATCATGGGGCTATTACGCGCGGGCAGCCCCTGCGGATGCATCAGCCCTTGAGGGCGATCGCCGCGCCCAGCACCACCAGCGACACGAAGAACACCCGGCGGAATACCGCCTCGGACATCGCACCGCGCAGCCGCGTCCCCACCGCCTGCCCCGCGAGTGCGGGGACCAGCGCCAGCACCGACTGGCCGATCAGCCCCCAGTGCAGGTCGCCGGCGCCACCCAGCAGCAGCGCGAGGCCGAGTGTCGCGACCGTGAAAGTCACGCCGAGGGCGCGGACCATCTCGTCCTTGCCCAGGCCCTGCGCCTGGAGCCACGGCACCACCGGCATCACGAACAGCCCTGTGGCTGAGGTCAGCCCGCCCGTGGCGAGGCCGACGACCAGCCCCCAGCTTTCCGGCAGATGCGGGCGCCAGGCGGCGATCCCCACCACGCCATAGACGGCGAGTGCGACGCCCAGCACCACCGCGCCGTAGCGCCCGCCAAAGCCGCCCCAGAGCCAGCCGCCGATCAGGATGCCGGCGAAGAGGCCCACCAGCATCGGCCAGAACCGGCGCGTCAGCGCCACCGAAGCGCCGGCCGGCGCCATCTGCACGAGGTTGGTCACGACGGAGGGGAGCAGCAGCAGCGCTGCGGCCTCAGCGGGGCTCAGCAGCAGGGTAAGAAGCGCCATCGCCACTGTGGGCAGACCCAGGCCGATGAGGCCCTTGACCCCTCCGGCCAGGATGAAGACGAGCGCGATGGCGGATGCTTG
Organism: Rubritepida sp.; assembly: GCA_028291455.1. Lineage (GTDB taxonomy): Bacteria > Pseudomonadota > Alphaproteobacteria > Acetobacterales > Acetobacteraceae > Roseococcus. The sequence continues at coordinate 6,637 of JAQGHY010000038.1, forward strand.
GAAGAGGGCTGAATCGATCATGGCCCGAAGCTACCGCTCCGGGCCATGCGATGGTTCGGCGAAGACCGAAGTCATCGCTCGCCGCCGAGCTCGGCTTCGACGGCGGCGAGGAGCGGTCGCAGCGCTTCCCGCACCGTTCGCCACAGAACCTCCGGCCGCACATCTTCGTATTCATGTCGGTAGATGTTGCCGGAGCTGGCGATCTGGCTCCAGGGAAGCTGCGGATGGCGCGCCTGGACCGCCTCCCCGACGCGCCGCGACGCTTCGGAGATGATTTCCAGGCAGCGGATCACGGCGTATCGGGTGCGCGCATCCTCAGCGAAGCTGGAGGCGTCGAGCCCTTCGGTGAATTCCTGCGCGAGCCGGATATTGTCACGGATATCGCGCAGCGCGTCCCGCGACCGATCAGAACGCATAGACGAGATCGGCGAGCGCATTCTGCCGCACGGCCGGGCGCAGCGCATCGCGGTCCACCACATCCACCCGTCCCGGGAGGAGCTCGCCGATCCGGTCCTTGATCCCGGCATAGGTAAAGACGTCCGGCACGGCCGCGGGATCGAATTCGATCATCACGTCGATGTCGCTGCCGGGTACCGCGTCGCCGCGTGCCACCGAGCCGAAGAGCGCGGCATGGCGAATGCCCGCACGGATCAGATCGTCCTGATGGGCGCGCAAGGTCGCGAGGATGGCGGCTCGATCCATGGCGTCAGACTATACCAGGCGCGCCGGGCCACGAAACAAACATGGCCCGGAACTCTTGCCCCGGGCCATGTGGAAGCCTCAGACCTTCGTCCTGTACACGTCGATGATGTCGGAAAGCAGCTGCAGCGCCTCCGCTTTCGGGCGCTGGAAGGCGTTGCGGCCGACGATGGAGCCGTTGCCGCCGCCGGCATGGATCGCTCTCACCTCGTCAAGCAGCCCATCGGGGCTTCTGATTTCGCCGCCCGAGAATACCACAAGGCGACGGCCGGCGAAGCAGGCCTGCACGATGTGGGCAATGCGCGCGGGGAAGCTTTTCACGTCCACCGGGTAGGTCTGGTAGGTCTTCTTCGCGGCTTCGAGGAAGATGGCCTCGCTCGGCGTCTTGACCTTGATGATGTGCGCGCCGCTCAGCGCGGCCATGTGCGCGGCATAGGCCGCGATGTCGAGCGCCGTCTCGCCGACCTTGTCCAGCATCGGGCCGCGCGGATAGGACCACACGACGACCGCCAGGCCGACCGACTTGGCCTCGGCGGAGAGCTCGCGCAGTTCCTCCATCATCTCGAACTGGTATTCGCTGCCGGGATACATGGTGAAGCCGATCGCCGAGCAGCCGAGGCGCAGGGCGTCGCTCACCGTCCCGGTCACGGCCTGGTCCTTGGTGGTGGACAGGCTGTTGGACGAGTTGACCTTCAGGATGGTCGGGATGCAGCCGGCATAGCCGCCGGCGGCGGCCTCAAGCGGTCCGAGCGGCGCGGCATAGGCGTTCAGCCCGGCCTCGAGCGCCAGCTCGAAGAAGTAGCGCGGATCGTAGGCGGCGGGGTTGGGCGCGAAGCTGCGGGCCGGGCCGTGCTCGAAGCCCTGGTCGACCGGCAGGATGACCATGCGGCCGGTGCCGCCGAGCTTACCTTCCATCAGAATGCGGGCGAGGTTGCCCTTCGTGCCGGGGTTGTCGCTCTCATACCAGGAGAGGATTTCCTTCACCTTGCGCGTAAGCCTCATGTCGGGCGCTTCCTTTGATATGCCGGGTCGCGGCTCCTTACGGCAGATCGGCGGCGTCTGGAAGGCCCAGCCAGCGCGCAAGGTACCGCTTCCCCTGGGTTTTCGTCAGATCGACGCGCTTGAGATCGAGCGCTGGGGGCGGTGCTGGAAGCAGGCGGGCGCCCGCGGCGGCGGCGATGGCGGCGACAGCGGCATAGGCCGGGGTTTCCGGCGCCAGCACCACGGCGACGAATCCGCCACGCAAGGCGGCCAGTGCGTGGCCGGGTGCGTCGGCCGCGTCGAGTATCCCCAAGGGCAGCGCGCCATGTGCCTCCAGGATCGCGCGGAAGCCCGCAACGCCCAGATATCCAGCCACGCCGGGCGCCGAAAGCAGCGCCACCGGCCGCGCTCCGGCAAGCGCCAGCACGGCCGCGACCTCGTCGCCGGCATGCACGATCACGGCTCGCGGTTGACCCTGGCTGTCCTGCATGTAAACGCTTTCCCATGCGGCGCGGCGCCCCGTCCAGCGCGCCGCCGGGAGAAGCCTTTGGACCCGAACGACATCACCCTCCTCGCCGCCGAGCGGCTGGAGGACGCGCTGGATAGATTGGCGACCGCACTCGAGGCGCGCTTCGCGGCCCCGCCGCTTGCCGATGCGGCCCCGCTTGCCGATTCCGCCCCGCCTGCCGATATGGTTCCGCGCGCCGAGGTGGAACGACTCACCGCCCGCCTCGACGAGGCACTGGCGCGGTTGCGCATGATTCTCGGCGACGATGCCGGGGCGGATTCTTGAAGACGGAGACGCCGATGGGCCAGGTCAATGTTCGCGTAAATGGCTACAACCACACCATCGGTTGCAAGGATGGCGAGGAGGAGCATGTCGGCGACCTCGTCGCCCATCTCGAGGAGAAGGTGCGGGTGATCCGCTCCATGGGCGGGCAGTTCAGCGAGTCGCGGATGCTGCTGCACGTCGCGCTGCTCTTCGCCGATGAGGCCGCTGATCTGCGGATCGACATGGCGCGCCTGCGAAGCCAGGGGGCGGCCCAAGCCGCCGCCGGGCAATCGGCGGGCTTGCTGGCGCCGCCGCCGGAACCCGATCCCCGGCTGGCGGAGCGCTTGTCGCGGATCGCCGAGCGGATCGAGAACATCACGGGCATGATCGAGAAGCCTTAACGGCTGCTTGCGGCGCCCTAAAACAACTTCGCTCGTTGGAAGCCCGCGTGGCGGGCCTCGAACGAGCGAAGTGCGAGGCCACCCTGGCCGTTGGTGTATGCATCCTCCCAAGGCCTGCCTTAAGCAGGTGGGCACCAGATAACCGGACCAAGATCCGGCCAGCGCCAGTTCCCGAGGGATGGATATTGGCCCTGGGGATGTCTTACCGGACGCACCGGGCAGGCTCGCACCAACATAAATAGGGTGTCGGAGGCCCCGGGGCAAGGAACGCGAGCGGGTACGGCTCCCTTTCTTCGCGATGCGCGGTATGTCCTTCCGGGTGAACTCCGACGAACTCCTCGCCATCAAGGCCCAGCTCCGCCGGGACTGCATCGCCGCGCGCACGGCTATCCCCGGCGCGGGCCAGGCCCTGCGCGACGTTTTGCTGCGCGAGTCCCCTCCCCGGCCCGGCGCGCTGATCGGAGGCTTCTGGCCTATGGGGGCGGAGATCGACACGCGCCCGGCGCTCGAGGCACTGCACGCGCGCGGCCATCGCATCGCATTGCCCTTCACGCCACCGCGCGGCCGGCCGCTGGAATTCCGGCCCTGGGCGCCCGGCACCGCCATGGCCCCAGGCCCCATGGGCACCCAGCATCCGGCTGAAGGCGAGGCCGTGTTCCCCGACTGGCTGCTCGTCCCCCTCCTCGCCTTCGACCGGACCGGCGCGCGGCTCGGCTATGGCGGGGGGTATTACGACCGGACGCTGGCCCTGCTACGCGGCGCGACCGCCATCGGCGTGGCCTATGCCGCGCAGGAGATCCCCCAGGTGCCCACCGGCCCGCACGATTTTCCGTTGAATGCCATCGCCACCGAGAAGGGGCTCATCCGCCCGTGAGAATCCTGTTCCTCGGCGACATCGTCGGCCGTGCCGGGCGTGACGCCTTCGTCGAGCGTGTCCCGGCGCTGCGGGCCCAGTTGGCGCTCGACCTCGTCGTGGTGAACGGCGAGAACGCGAGCCACGGCTTCGGGCTTGCCCCCGACATGGCACGTGCCTTCCTCGCCTCGGGCGCGGATGTCATCACCCTGGGCAACCACACC
>JAQGHY010000064.1 GCA_028291455.1 Rubritepida sp.
GCGGGAGGCGCCGCTCAGGTAGAAGCCGGCGTGCTGGTGCGGGTTCTCGCCATAGCGCAGTGTCTGCTTGAGGATGCCGGCGACCGCGAGGCGCGGCGGGAATTCCTGGCCAAGCTGCCCCGCGAACCAGCCGGAGATCGCCGCGTCATAAGCCGCCGTGCGCGCATAGGCCGCGGCCGCCAGCTCCTTGCGCAGCGCGAGCGAGGTGCCGCCGGACGCCTCGATCTCCGCCGTCACGCGGGCGAGGTGCGAAGGCTCGGTGCAGACCACCACGCCGGAAAAGTTCTTCGCGGCGCTGCGGATCATCGCCGGGCCGCCGATGTCGATGTTCTCGATGCAGTCCTCGAAGGCGGCGCCCTTCTCGACCCTCGCCTCGAAGGGGTAGAGGTTCACCGCGACCAGATCGATCGGCGCGATCGAATGCTGCTCCATCTGCGCGAGATGCGCCGGCTCGTCGCGCCGGCCCAGCAGCCCGCCATGCACCTGCGGCACCAGCGTCTTCACGCGGCCGTCGAGGATTTCCGGAAAGCCGGTGTGCTCGCTGACATCCTTCACGGGGATGCCCGCGTCCCGGATGGCCTGGGCGGTGCCGCCGGTGGACAGGATCTCCGCCCCGCGCGAGGCCAGGAAGCGGGCGAAATCGACGATGCCCGTCTTGTCGGAGACGGAGAGCAGCGCGCGGCGGATGGGGAGCGAATCGGTCATCTTGGAATCCATCATAATCCGAGAAAGCCCAGCGTGCGGTCCACCACCACGCGCTCGGTGAACAGCGCATGGGCGCGGGCCATGCCGGCTTGGCCCATCCTCTGCCGCAGCGGCGCATCGCCCGCCAGACGTCCCAGCGCATCGGCGAGGCCCGATACCTGCATGGGCGGGACGAGATAGCCAGTCTCGCCGGTGACGACCTGTTCGCGGCAGCCGCTGATGTCGCTCGCTACCACGGGTAGGCCGGTCAGCATGGCCTCGATGACCGACATGGGCAGGCCCTCGAAATGGCTGGGCAGCGCGAAGACATCGGCGGCCTGGAGCCAGCGCGGCACGTCGTGCCGGTAGCCGAGCATTTTCAGGCGCGGGCCCAGCACCTCCGCCGCGCGGGTGAAATGCGGGGTCAGGTCCTCGCCGTGATCGGAGGCCAGCCGCTCGCCCACCACCCATAGATGGGCGTTCGGCAGGCGTTGCATGGCCTCCAGCAGTTCGGGCCAACCCTTGTGGCGCACCAGGCGCGAGATGCCGATGACGACGCAATCGTCCTCCGCCACGCCCATCTCCGCGCGCAATGCGGCGCGCGCGGCGGGGTCCGGATGGAAGATCGCGGGGTCGCGGCCATTGCCGCAAGCTAGGGCGCCGCGATGGATGAAGAGGCGCCTCGCATCGGCCGCTTCCTCCTCGCTGACCGTTAGGAAGGTGTCCGTCATCCGCCCGCCCAGCCATTCCACGCCCAGCGACAATCCGCGCCGCCAGAGAGGACCGGGCTGGTTGAACAGGAAGCCGTGGCAGGTATAGGCGACGCGCGGCACGCGCTCCGCCTTGGCCGCCGCCCGCGCGAGAAAGCCGGAAATCGGCATGTGCGCGTGCACGAGGTCGAAGCGCTCCTCGCGTATGATCGCGCGCAGCGCGCGAAAGGCCGGGACATGCGCCCGGGGATCGAGGCTGCGCGCCATTGGCACGGGGATGATGCGGAACCCCTCCTCGCGCGGCAGGTCCAGCAGGGGCCCTTCGGCACAGATGCCCACCACCTCATGCCCACGCGCGCGGGCACCCCGCATCAGCGGCAGCAGGAAGTGCCGGAGCGAGAAATCCACATTGGTGAGCTGGAGGATCTTGATGGCGGTGCCTCCGGAGGGACGCTAGAGCTTTGCCGTTCGCAAGGGCTCACGGGAAAAGCTCTAGCCTGCGATTTTCGAGCATCTTCACCCGATCGAATGAAGCCATTCGATCGGGATCTGCTCTAACCGTCCGTCCCCGGCTCGCTCACGCCGCCCGAAACCACGCGGCTGATGGCCCACTGCACCGTCTCGGCCTCGCCATCCGAGGTGAGGACGATCTGCTGCGTCCGGCGCGGTTCGGCGGCGAGGTAGATGCTCTCCTCCAGTTCGACCCGCGCGCCGCGCGCCCGGAAGCGCCAGCCTTGCCCGCCCGGCAGACGCATCAGGACGCCGCCTTCCTCCTCCTGCAAGACCGCCGTCACGCCCGGATGCAGATGGAAGCGCAGAGCCCAGGGCACGGCGGGGCCGGGGAAGGGCTCCAGCGCATCTTCGCCGCGGAGGTCGTCGCCGGTTTCGGACAGGTAGAGGCGGCGGCGGTGGATGACGCCATGGGTGCGGCGGTAGCCGTCATGCCCGGCCTCCAGCCATTGCGAACCGCTCGCCTCCTGCCGCTCGATCTCGACACGCTCGGGACGGCGGCCGAGGCCTTCTTCCTTCAGCTCGCTGCTGTTGGTGTCGGCCAGGATGAGGGTGGAATGCGCCGCCGTGCCGCGCAGCGCGTCGCGCCAGCCGGCATCGGCGGCCGGGGCCGCGCCGCAATTCACGATCAACCGGTCCCGGCCGACCGACATCTCGAAGGACAGCGTGCCCGCATGGGCACCGCGATCGGCCCCGCGTGGCAGGCCCGAGGCGGCATCCGCCGCGCGTCCTGGCGGCGGCGCGCCGACATCGGCGATGATGAGCGTGCGGCCGGCGGCGAGGCGGTGGAAGCCCGTCTCCTCCAGCAGCATCGGCGCGCGGCCCTTGGCCTGGCCCTGCGTCAGCACGACGTCGACGATGGCCGGAGCCTCCTCGCGCGTGCCGTTGAACAGCGCCAGCGCCATGTCGCCATGGCGGAAGAGGCGCAGCGCGGCGCCGGCGCGCTCCAGCGCGGTGGAAAGCTGCGGCGGCGAACTTACGCCCACGCCGTTCAGCAGGTTGCGGATCTCGATGAGGTCCTGCAGCGCCAGGAGCTGCACGGCCGGGCTGCGCTCCACATGGCCGCCGTCTGGATGGAACTGGCGCTCGAGCTCACCGGGCAGGAAGCGCAGGGCGCGGGTGAGCCAGGCCTCCTCCTCCAGCGCCACGGCGGCGGCGATGGTGCCCTTAAGCACCACCAGCCCGCCGCGATGGGCGGCCTCGGCCGGCAGGCTGGCGGAGATGGCGCGGCCGTCCTGCGCCATGCGCTGCAGCAGCTGGCGCCGGAAGCCGTCCTCGGCCGTGGCGGCCAGGAAGTCCCAATGGCCGAGCCAGGCGGAGATGCGGGCGGCCGCCACTTCAGGGGCCATCGCCATAGGCTCGGCGGCGCCGCGCGCCAGCCAGTCCTCGGCGAGGTCACGCGCCTTCACCCGGGCCGCGTCGGTGCCGAGCATGCGAAGGTCGCGCAGCCAGGCGAAGCTATGTGCCGCCTGGCGCCAGACGGTCGGACCGGAGGCCGGGTTCCAGTCCTCCAGCAGCCGCGCGCTGCCCTGGACCTCGAACTCACCGCGCAGCAGCCGGGCGCCACGGTTGGCATCGCCCGGCCAGAGATCGCGGAAGGCGCGGGCCGGGGCATCGGGCACGCGCACGGGTTTGAGCTTCGAGAACAGCTTGCGCGCGTTGCGGAACATGTCGGACATCAGGCGCTCCCTTTCAGTCCGGCGATGGCAACGGCGTAGTCGGCCGCCCCAAACACCGCCGTGCCCGCCACCAGAACATCGGCGCCCGCCGCGATACAATCCGGGGCGGTTTTCAAGGTTACCCCGCCATCGACCTGCAAGGCGATATCGCGCCCGCTTTCGGTAATCATCCGCCGCAGCTCCGCGATCTTGGCAAGCTGGCTCGTCAGGAAGGACTGCCCGCCGAAGCCGGGATTGACCGACATCACCAGGATCAGGTCGGTCAGGTCCAGCACATGGGCCAGACAGTCGACCGGGGTGGCGGGGTTCAGCACGACACCGGCCTTCTTGCCGAGCGCGCGGATGGTCTGGAGGCTTCGATGCAGATGCGGCCCGGCCTCGGGATGCAGGCTGATGAGGTCGGCGCCGGCTTCCGCGAATGCCGCGAGGTAGGGGTCGGCCGGGGCGATCATCAGATGCACGTCGAACGGCATCTTGCTGTGCGGCCGCAGCGCGCGGATGAGGCTGGGGCCGAAGCTGATATTCGGGACGAAATGCCCGTCCATGATGTCCAGATGCAGCCAATCCGCGCCGGCCTGTTCAATCGCGCGCACTTCCTCGCCAAGGCGGGCAAAATCGGCGGCAAGCAGAGAGGGGGCGATACGGATTTTTGTCATCGGACCTGAACGAGGGGCGGTCCTTGGACCTAACCCATTCGCTTGCCTCTGCAAACCTATTGGGATGAATTGGTCCTCAAGCGCGCGGCTGTTGGCGGTTTTGCTGCCAAGTTCGTGTGGGGTGATCCCGGTTTGTTCACACCCGCCAGCACCGGCGCCGGTGCCGGTCAGCCCTCGAGCGGGCCGCGCGAGCCGCTGATCATCGAGAGAAATTCCCGGCGCGTGCTGTCGTTCGTCCGGAATGCGCCGAGCATGCGCGACGTCACCATCGAGACGCCCGTCTTGTGGACGCCGCGCGTTGTCATGCACTGGTGGCTCGCCTCGATCACGACCGCCACGCCCTTGGGCTGCAGCACGTTCTCGATGGTATTGGCGATCTGCGCCGTCAGCTTCTCCTGGATCTGCAGGCGCTTGGAATAGGCATCGATGACGCGGGCGATCTTGGAGATGCCGACGACGCGCCCGTTGGGCAGATAGGCGACATGCACCTTGCCGACGATCGGCACCATGTGGTGCTCGCAATAGCTCTCCAGCCGGATATCCCGCAGCACGACCATCTCGTCGTAGCCCTCGGTCTCCTCGAAGGAGCGGGTGAGCATCTCGACGGGGTCCGAGCCGTAGCCCGCGAAGAACTCCTCGTAGGAACGGACGACGCGGGCGGGCGTGTCCAGCAGGCCTTCGCGATCGGGGTCGTCCCCGGCCCAGAGCAGCAGAAGGCGGACCGCGGCCTCGGCCTCTTCGCGGCTGGGACGGGAGGCCTTGCTTGCCGGCTGGTCGCTCGGGCGATCGGCGGGCACCTGGATATTCATGGCGTCAGACTTCCTCGATGGCCCGTTCATGTGGCCGGTTTTGCTTTGTCATGAAGGAAGATAGGACCGCACTCCGGCTTGGCAACC
>JAQGHY010000066.1 GCA_028291455.1 Rubritepida sp.
TAGGTCATCTGGAAGGCCCCGTGATGGGCGACCACCCAGGCGCATTCCTCGCGCACGAAGGGGCGCAGCATCTCGGCGGCGAAGCGGTCGTGGTTCTGCGGCGCGAGCCCGTCGCCGATGTCGTGCAGCAGGGCGCAGACGATCCAGTCCGCATCCGCACCCTCGCGCCGGGCGCGCGTCGCGGCCTGCAGCGCGTGCTCCAACCGCGTGATGCGGTAGCCCTCGATCGTCTCGTCGGCCTGGCGTTCGAGCTCGCGCAGGACGCGCTCCGCCGTGCCGGTGAAGTGCCGCTTCTCGGCCTCGTGCAGCATGACGTAGTCATCGCGCGTGCCGTGCTTCATCTCCGTGAAGGAGACGGTGGCGGCGCTCATCGCATCACCAGCGGAAAGGCCTGGCCGTCGTCCCAGGTGATGCTGTCGCCCTCCTTGTAGATGGTCGGGAAGTGTCCGGGCACGATGATGTCGGCCATGCGCATGATGGTGTCGATGCTCCTTGCTGCGACTTCGGGCGTGTCGAAGGAATGATCCACGCGGCGGCGCAGCGCTTCCTTCGGGAACTTGATCGCGTCGCCCGCCAGCACGGTCGTTTTCCCGTCCGCGCCCGCGAGCGCCAGCGCCTGGCAGCCCGGCGTGTGGCCCGGCGCCTGGAAGTAGCGCACCCCGCTGGACAGCTCGCCCGAGCCCTCCAGCAGGGTCAGGTCGTACTTGCCGAACTGCTCCTTGATCATCCAGGGCACCCAGTCGTCGCCGGGATGGGGGTTGTCCACGTAGTTCCACTCGGCCCGGCTCACGAAGACCTTCGTGCTGGTGGGGAACATGTCGATGTTCAGCGAATGGTCGTGATGCAGGTGCGACATGTAGATGCGCGTGATGTCCGAGGGCGCGAGGCCGCGCTTCTTCAGGCCCACGCGGATCATCTCGCGGGCGACCGTGCCGCCCACGTCGAAGAGCACCGGCCCCTCCGCGGTGTGGACCAGCGTGCAGTTGGAGATGGCGATGTAGCCGACCTCCAGCTTGGCGCTGCTGCCCGTCACGAGGACGTCGTAGGTGGGATGATGGGTCATGCGATGTCTCAATCCCCTGGCTGCCGCTCGCGCAGCTTCAGGCGCTCCATGTCCGGGATATCCTGGCCGGCATCCACGAAGGCCTGCTTCAGCGCCTGGAGGTTGGGCGCGAAAATCCCCTCGCGGTTGGCGTAGCACCATTCCCGGCTCTCGGCGGGCATCCGCAAGCTGCCCTGGAAGCGCGGCATCACCCAGCGCGCGAAGAGCTCGAAGCTGCGGAGCGTCTGCTCGCGATCGGCCCATTCATGGGCGCGGAACAGCACACCGCCGGCGCCGCCCTCGGTGAAGGTAAGCAGCCGCTCGATGCCCTTGGCCACCGTCTCCGGACTGCCGACAAGGGTGGTCCCGGCCTTGAGCCCGTCGGCAAGGGGATTCTCCGAGCGCGTCGGCGGGCGGCCGAGCACCTCGCCGAAATAATCCTCGGTCTCCACGCGCTCGCCGCGCTTCACCTCGCGCACGGCGCGCTCGTCATCCTCGGCGCAATGCAGGTTGACGACGAGCCGCCAATCCGCGCGATTCATGGTCTGGTTGTGCTTGGCGGCCTCGGCCTCCGCCAGCCGCCACTGCTCCGCCAGCTTCTGCGGCCCGCCGGGCAGGCCTGCGCCCAGCGAGATGAGGCCAAGTCCGTGCTTGGCCGCCGCCAGCGCGCCGGAGGGCGTGGTGGAGGAAGCGACCTTGATATCGAAGTGCGGATGGGAATAGGGCGCGAGGTGCAGCCGCGCCTCGCGCAGCTCGAACCAGTCGGTCTTCATGGTGACCGGCTCCTCGCAGGCCAGCAGCTTCATGATGGCGGAGAGCGATTCCTCCATGCGGGGCCGCTGATTCTTCGCCTCCAGCCCCATCATATAGGCGTCCGAGACCAGCGCCCCCGGCCCGCAGCCCAGCATCGCACGGCCGCGCGTCATGTGGTCGAGCTGCACGAAGCGCTGCGCCACGAGGAAGGGATGATGGTACGGCAGGCTCGTCACGCCCGAGCCGAGCTTGATGTGCTTCGTCCGCTCCGCGGCGGCGGCGATCATCAGCTCGGGGCTGGCGATGATTTCCCAGCCGGCGGAATGGTGCTCACCGATCCAGGCCTCGTCGTAACCGAGTGAATCCAGCGCCACCAGCAGATCGAGGTCGCGTCCGAAAGCCAGTGTCGGATTGTCGCCAAGCCTATGGAAAGGCGCCAAGAATATGCCGAACTTCAGACCTGCATGTGCCATGGCGACGTGCTCCCGTGGATGCTTTGACACAGGCTGACCGCTCGGTCGGTCCAGGTCAACGCTTGCCGATCCAGACCACGAGCGCAACGCCCAAAGCCGCCACCGCGGTGCCGGCCATCGCCAGCGGCGCCATCACGTCGCCGAGCACGCCCCAGGCGATCAACCCCGCAAGCGGCGGCACGAGGAAGAAGACAGCTGAGGCCCGCGCCGCCTCGCCATGCCGCAGCATCGCGAAGAGCAGCGACAGCGAAATCAGCGAATTCACGAAGACGAGGTAGGCGAGGCCCACGAACAGCCCCGGCGCCCAATCCACCCGCATCGTCTCGGTCGCCGCAGCCAGGGGAACGGTTGCGACCAAGGCCACGGCGCACATCACGAGATTGGCGGTGACGAGGTGCGAAGGCCGCCCGGATTTGCGCTCCAGCAGCGCGCCGCCCGTCATGACGCAGAGGGCACCCAGCGCGAAGAGCAGACCCAGCCATCCACTGGCCCGCAGCCCGTCGCCGGAGACGATCACCAGCCCCGCTCCAAGCATCCCCAGCAGCAGCCCCACCCATCCCCGCCGCCCAACCGGCGGATCGCCGATGACGGCCGGCGCCAGCAGCGCCACCGCGACCGGCTGCAGCCCGATGATGAGCGCGATCGTCCCCGCCCCCATGCCATGGGCCATGGCGAGGTTCATTGCCGCGAAATACGCGAACTGCACCAGCAGCCCCATGCGGACGAGGTGCAACAGCGTCGCGCGGCTCGGCATCGGCGGGCGCAGCACGAGCCACATCGGCAGCAGCAGCGCCACCACGGTGGCGTAGCGCAGCACCTGCAGGGTCAGCGGCTCCACATGCGGCAGGCAGAGCTTGATCGCCGTGAAGCCGCCCGACCAGAGCGAGACGAAGAGAATGGGCGCGGCCGTCAGCCAAGCCGGCCGCGCCGTTGGTGTTCGCGTGCTCAACGATCCGCGGTGCGGATGGCGGTGGGTCCGCCGTCGATCCGCAGACGGTCGGGCAGCGTGGTCAGGGTCCGTCCATCGAAGCTCAGCACCTGGATTTCCCGTTCCGCCATGTTCTGCACGTAGATCAGGCTGCCGTCGTTGTTGAAGGCCACGCCCTGCGCCCAGGTGCCGACATCGGCCTGCGCGACGCGGACGAGGCGACCGTCCTCGATGCGCAGAATGACCAGCTGGCCACGGCCGCGCAACGGGTGGTTGGCCGGGCGGTTGGAGCCGTTCATCACCGTCACCGCCACATGCCGGTTGTCGGGGCTGACCTGGATGCCTTCGGGTGTGGGACCGACGCTGATGGTGTCCACCATGCGGAATGGCTCGGAGGCCAGGGAGATCAGGCTCACCGTGTCGGAATCGCCGGTGCCGCGGCCGACATTGCCTGTGACGGCCCAGCGTCCGTCGCGCGTGATGCCCATGCCGTAGGGCCGGATGCCGGTGGTGATGTCGCGGCCCGCGAGGGTCACATTTTCTCCCTCCACGCGCAGCACCGTCACCATGGAATCGCCGTCGCGGGTTACCAGGGCGAAACGCCCGTCCGGCGTGAACTGCGCATGGCTCACCCCCGAGGCGGCCGGCCCAACCGTCACCGTCGAGACCGGGGCAAGCCGGTTGTCGGCGATGCGGAACACGCTCACCGTTCCAGCATTGCGGTTGGCGACGAGCACCAGGTTCCCGGCCCGGTTCACCGACACGCCCGAGGGCCCGTCCCCGGTCTCCAGCGTCTGCACCACCGCCGGCGGCGTCGCGCGCAGGTCGATGACGGAGAGGCGGTTGTCGGCAATGGTCTGCTGCGTATTAGCCGGATCGACCTTCTGCGCCGAAGCAACGAGGCCGAGCCGCTCATCGGGCGTCAGCGCTACCGAGACCGGCGGGCCGACGATGGAATGCGGCGCCTGCACCGTCGCGATCACCCGCGGCGGATTGGCGCCGAGGTCGATCACATTGACGGTATCGGCGGGCGGGTTCTGCACGGTGCGGGCAACGCCGTTGTCCAGCACCGACTTGTTGTCATTGCCGGAGATGGCGATCTGGGCCGAGGCCCCGCCCGAAAAAAGGGCGAGCACGGCCCCCGAGAGCATGATGCGTTTCATGGGTTGTCTCCTCCTCCCCGGTTGTTTCCCCGGAGATACGACCAGCTTCCGCCCGAAGCGGGGCACGGGGCAAGCCTGCCTTTGGCTGTCACGCCTCCTGACGTAGGATGCGCCCATGTCCGACCCCATCCCCTACGCTCGCGCCCTGCCCGGCACCCAGCCGCCGCTCGACGCCCCCGCCTATGGCAGCACGCATAGCCGCGCGCCGCGCCAGGCCCCGATCCGCGCGCCGCATACCCTGACCGAGGCGAGTTCGCCGCGCTTTTCGCCCCAGTTGCTTCCCGGCCATGCCGACATGTCCGTGGTGGACGGGCAGGCGGCCATGGGCGAGCGGATCATCGTCGCCGGCCGGGTGCTGGACGAGGCCGGCGCGCCGCTGCGCGGCAGCATGGTCGAGGTCTGGCAGGCCAATTCCGCCGGCCGCTACCACCATGCCCGCGACCAGCACGACGCCCCCCTCGATCCCAACTTCGTGGGTCGCGCGCGGGTCTTCACCGATGAGGATGGCCGGTACAGCTTCACCACCATCCGTCCCGGAGCCTATCCCTGGCGCAACCACGCCAATGCCTGGCGACCGGTGCATATCCATTTCAGCCTCTTCGGCCAAGGCTTCGCGCAGCGGTTGATCACCCAGATGTATTTCCCCGGTGACCCGCTGCTGGCGCTGGACCCCATCTTCCTCGCGACCGCCGACGCCGAGGCCCGCCAGCGCCTCGTCGCGCAGTTCGACCTCGAGGTGACGCAGCCCGACTACGCGCTGGGCTACCGCTTCGACATCATCCTGCGCGGCCCGGCGGCGACGCCTTTCGAGGAGGTCCACGCATGAGCACCGCGCATCAGACCGCCGGCCCCTACTGGCACCTGATCGACTTTCCCGAATGGGCCGACCTGCTGCGTGAGGACGGCCCCAATGCGGGCGCCACCGGCGAGCCCGTCATCATCCAGGGCGTCATCACCGACGGTGACGGCGCGCTGGTCACCGATGCCATGGTCGAGATCTGGCATGCCGATCCGCAGGGCGACTACGATGCCGGCTTCCAGGGCTTCGGCCGCTGCACCACCGATGCCGAGGGCACCTTCCGCTTCGCCACGCTGAAGCCCGGCCCGGTGCCCGGCCGCGGCAATACGCTGCAGGCGCCGCATATCCAGATCTCGATCTTCGCGCGCGGCCTGCTCTCGCACCTCACCACGCGGCTCTACTTCGCCGGCGAGCCGCTGAACGAGACCGACCCGCTCCTCGCCCTCATACCTGCCGATCGACGCAGCACGATCATCGCCGAGCCCGTCTCGCCCGGCACCTGGCAGCTCGACATCCGCCTTCAGGGCGGCGCCGAAACCGTATTCCTGGATATCTGACCCATGACCGTGAACCCCGCCGACTCGTCCGTCCTGGGCGCGCTCTACGGTACGCCCGCGATGCGCGCCGCCATGGGCGAGCGCGCCTTTCTCCAGCGCATGCTCGACGTCGAGGCCGCGCTGGCGCGCGCGCAGTCGCGCCTCGGCATCGTGCCGGCGGAGGCGGCGGAGGCCATCACCCAGGCCGCCGACGTCGAACGGCTGGACCTGCCGGCGCTGGCCGAGGCGACGCGCAACACCGGCTATCCGGTTGTCGGGCTGGTCAAGCAGCTCACCGCCCTCTCCGGCCGCGAAGCCGGCCGCTGGACCCATTGGGGCGCCACCACGCAGGACATCATGGACACCGCCGTGGTGCTCCAGCTCCGCCAGGGCTTTGCGCTGATCCGCGGCGACCTGCTGGCCCTGAACGGCGCCTTGGCGATGCTGGCGCGCCGCCATCGCGGCACCATCATGGCCGGGCGCACGCATCTCCAGCACGCCCTCCCGGTGACCTTCGGCTACAAGGTCGCCGTCTGGCTCGCGCCGCTGATCACGATGGTCGAGCGGCTGGACCAGCTGCGCCCGCGCGTCGAGCGGCTGCAATTCGGCGGCGCGGCGGGCACGCTGGCCTCGCTCGGCACCCAGGGCATCCCGGTGCAGCGCGAGCTGGCGCGCGAGCTCGGCCTCGCCTGTCCCGACATCCCCTGGCATGTCGCGCGGGATGGCTTCGCCGAGGCGGTGTGCTTCGCCGGCATCCTCTGCGGCCTGCTCTCCAAGATCGCGACCGACGTGATCCTGCTGATGCAGACCGAGATCGCCGAGGTCAACGAGCCGCATGTCACCGGGCGCGGCGGCAGCTCCACCATGCCGCAGAAGCGCAATCCGATCAGCTGCGAATACATCATCGCCCAGTCGCGCGGGGTGCACGCGCTGGTGCCGCAGATGCTGGCGGCGATGGCGCAGGACCAGGAGCGCGGCACCGGCCCCTGGCAGACCGAGCCGCTGGCCATCGGCCAGGCGTTCAACCTCACGCATGGCGCGCTGACGCAGGCGCGCTTCCTGGCGGAGGGGCTGGTGGTGGACCCGGCCCGAATGCTGAAGAACCTGGCTTCCACGGGCGGGCTGATCGCGTCGGAGCAGGTGATGATGGAGCTGGCCCCGCTGCTCGGGCGCGGCGAGGCGCATCACATTGTGAACCGCGCCTGCGACGTTGCGATCGCGCAGGGCATTCCGCTGGCGGAGGCGCTGCGGCAGGAGCCCGAGATCGCCGCGCGCGTGGAGCCGGCGATGATCGCACGGATGTGCAATCCGGAGAACTATCTGGGCAGCGCGACGCTGTTCGTGGACCAGGTGCTGGCCAGCATGAGCCGGTGAAGGTGCCTGGCAGGTCGTCGCCGGAGCGTCAGATCAGCCCCTGCTCCGTCGCATACCGCTTCGCCAGCGCCAGCGGCGCCTCGAGCGCATCCCATCCGCGCGGCAATCCCGAGGGTGCCGCCTCATCCGACGCCGCCACCATCCGCAGCAGTTCTGCCACCAGGGTCGGCTCGGCACGATCAGCGCGCACGACCATCAGGTGGTTCACCGGCACGAACCCATGCCGCGCGATGAAACCGCGCCCAGCCTCCGCTACATCCGGAAAGACCGGCTGCGCCCAATCCATCTTCGGCGCATCCGACCCGAAGATCGCCGCATCCAGCGCGCCGTCCCGCAGCATCGCGGCCATGTCCGAGCCGGCCGGCGCCCGTTCAGCCCAAGGCGGGTCCGAGGCCTCGGCTACATGTGCATCCTCGAAGGTCGTCCAGCGCATGCCATCCGCCGCAACGCCATACGAATCCTGCAGGATACCGCGCAGCCAAAGCCCCGTCGTCTGGCTATAGGCCCTTACGCCCACGCGCTTGCCCACGAGGTCGGCGGGTCCACGGATCGGACCATCCGCACGGCAGAAAAGCGAGCCCTCCTGCAACCGCGCCGAGAGCACTACCGGCAGCAGTTCCAGCGCCTTTCCGTGCTTCTTCGCCTGGAGATAGGTGGCGATCGCCATCTCGCTGACATCGAAGCGCAGCTCACGGACCATCGGCGCGAAGGCACGCGTGATGTTGGGGAAATCCGTGCATTCCAACCGCAGCAGATCCGACGCCACGCGGCCTTCGAGCAGCGCGGCCGTATGCGGATACCGGCCGATCGCGGCCTTCCAGACCGTGCTCATCCTTCCGCCGCCAGCTGCGCCAGCCCGAGCAATCCGGGCTGCTCATGCCGGATCAACCGGATCGGAATCCGCGTGAGGTAATCGCGCATGCGCGGCCTATCCCTAAATCGTTCCAAGAACTCGTCGCGCGGCTGCAGATCGGCCAACGCCTGCGCCACGCCGCCCGCAATATACACACCGCCGCGCGCGCCCAAAGTCAGCGCCACATCGCCGCAATAGCCGCCCAACGCGCGCCAGAACACCGCGACCGCCTCCTGCGCGACGGCGTCGCCCGCCCGCGCCGCGGCACTGATCTCCTCGCCGTCGCGATGCGGCAGCACCACGCCGCGCAGCAGCGCCAGCCCCTCATGCAGCGTGCGCAGCCCGATTCCGCCCAGCAGATCCTCGGCCGAAACCGCGCCCTGCCGCGCCCGCAGCCAGATGAGCAACGCCTCCTCCGTGGCATCGCGCGGCGCGAAGCCGACATGCCCGGCCTCCGTCGCCACCACGCCCCGGCCCGGCAGGAACGCCGCGACGCCGAGCCCGGTGCCCGGCGCGATCACGGCGCAGGGCGCCCCGGCCAGCGCCTCGCCCTCGGTCCAAGTTTCGACCGCTTCCGGTGGAAGCGCCGGCAGCGACCAGGCCATCGCCTCGAGGTCGTTGACCAGCCGCACGCGCTCCAGTCCCAGCTCCGAGCGAAGGACCGCCGTGTCCAGCAACCAGGGCGCGTTGGTGAGCTGCGCCCGCCCATTCTGGATCGGCGCCGCCACGGCCAGGATGGCGGAACGTACCGTGCCGCCCAGCGTCGCCATCGCCTGGCGGATCGAGGCGGCCGCGGTCCCATGATCCGCGACCCGCTGCGCCACCACCTCGCCGAACCGCCCGCCCTGGGCCAGGGCGAACCGCGCCCGGGTACCGCCGAGATCGGCGATCAATGTCTCTGTCATGCGAGTTCCCGAAGCTTTCCCGTCGCGCCTAACGTCTCGGGCGGAAGAATAGCATCACCCGATCCGCGCGGCTGCCCGGGCCCGCTAGCTATTCAGGAGCGCGTCGATTTCGGCCTGGGCGAGGTCACTGGCCTGCTGGGCCGCCGGCGTGACCGTGTGCAGGGGGGTCCGCACCTCGACCCAGGCCTCGCGGGGCCGGCCGGCGTCGGCGGGCAGGAACTTTCCGAGCATCGATTCCACCTGCTGCAGATGCTGGATCGCCCGGCGGATCCGCTGGCCCGTGACGTCCTGAAAACTACAGGCCTCGAAAATAGAGTTCACCTTGTCGGCCAGGGATTCGATGGAGCTGGGATCGCGCCTGTCGCCGAGGATCCAGGCCTGGATCGCCTCGGCCGCCTCCATGATGGTGTTCGCGGCGGCCTCGGTGGCGAGCACGACCGCCTCAAGCTCGACGCCGCTGTTGCGGGTGGATGCGCTCGGCACGGCGACGAGGCTCGCGATCCGGTCATGCACCTGGGCCAGCTCGCGCGAGAGCTTTTCCTCCGTCATGTCGGCGAGTTGGACGCTGGCATGCAGCTCGGCGCTCAGCTCGGCAATCCGGCGGTCCACGAAGCGATGGAGGTCGGCGAAGAGCGGTCGGAATTCAGACCGCACGACCCCGCGCAGCTCATCCTGAAGATCGGTCTGTCTCGTCTGCATGGGAGCCGCCTCGGCCATCTTGGGGAACTCAGCGTTCCTAGGCCTCGACGCATGAAGCACGGGTTAATGCGCGACCGGCCGCCTGAATGGCGCGGAAACCGGCACCCGTGGAATGGCTGCCCTCGAACTAGCCTCCGATGCGGCGAATCGAACGCGGTGGGCGTTTCCTGCCCTGGTGGCGTGACCCTCTCGCGGTTAATGAAGCGGGATGGCACCGAGGCGAGACACGGCGGATCCCAGGCCCCGCTATCGGCAGATCGCCGATGAGCTGCTCACGCAGCTTCGCAGCGGGCAGCACGCAATCGGCACCATGCTGCCGACCGAAACGGACTTGTGCGCGATCTACGGCGCCTCGCGCCATACCGTCCGCGAGGCGCTGCGCTTGGTGGAGGAAGCCGGGCTCGTCTCTCGCCGGCAAGGCAGCGGCACCAGCGTCATCGCGCATGAGACGCCCAGCCGTTTCGTGCAGGACATCACCAGCATGGGCGGCCTGCTCCAGTATCCGGAGGAGACCCGCCTCACGGTGCTGCACGCGCGCGAGACGCAGATGGACGCGGAGACGGCGGCCTTGCTTGGCGTGACCACGGGCGACACCTGGCTGCGAATCGAAAGCCTCCGCCGGGTGCGCGTCACCACGGCGCCGATCTGCTTCACGACGGTGCTGATCCCGACGGAATATGCCGGGGTCGTCGAGGAGATCGGCATGGGCCACGGCCCGGTCTATTCGCTCGTCGAGAAGCACTTCGGCGTGCAACTCGCTTCCGTCGAGGTGGACCTGACGGCCGGCGGCGTGCCGGAGAGCCAGGCCGCCCTTCTGGACTGCGAGCCGGGCGCGCCGGCCCTGATCATCCGGCGGCGCTACATGGACCGGAACCGGCGGGTGTTCGAGATGTCGGACAGCTGCCATCCGGCGCCCCGCTTCACCTATCGCGCGCTGGTGAAGCGAGAGAGCTAAGCGGCTTCGAGCTTTTCCGTGATGCCCAGCCACTCCGTCTCCAGCCGCTCCACATCCTTGGCGATCGCCGCCCGCCGCGCCGTTGCGCGGGCGATCAGGTCGGACTTGCCGCGCTCGTAGAGCTTGGGGTTCGCCAGCGCACCCTCGATCACCTTGGCTTCGTCGTTCAGCTTCGCGAGCGTCACCTCGATGCCCTTGAGCCGCGCGCGCAGCGGTGCCAAAGCGACGCGGTTCTCGACGACGAGGGCGGCCTTGCCGCGCTTGTCGTCCCGCTTCTCCTCGCGCTTGCCCGTATTGCCGCGGCCGCCGAGTTGGGCGCGGTAGTCGTCGAGATCGCCGTCGAAAGGCGTCACCTTGCCGTTCGCCACCAGCCAGAGCCGGTCCGCCACCAACTCCACCAGATGCGGATCGTGGCTGATGAGCACCACGGCGCCCTCGTAATCCGCCAGCGCCTTCACCAGCGCCTCGCGCGCATCGATGTCGAGGTGGTTGGTCGGCTCATCGAGGATGAGCATGTGGGGGGCGTCGCGCGTGGTCAGCGCCATGAGCAGGCGCGCCTTCTCGCCGCCGGAGAGGCCCTTCACCTTGGTCTCGGCGCGGTCCGCATCCAGGCCGAAGCGCGCGAGCTGAGCGCGGCATTGGGTCTGCGTGGATTTCGGCAGCGCATCGATCATGTGGGTGAGCGGCGTGCCCTCCATATTGAGGTCGTCCTCCTGATGCTGGGCGAAGTAGCCCACGCGCATCCGGCGGTCGCGATGGATATCGCCGGACATCGGCTGCATCCGCCCGGCCAGCAGCTTTGCCAGCGTGGACTTGCCGTTGCCGTTAGCGCCGAGCAGGGCGATCCGGTCCTCCTGGTCGATGCGGATGTCGAGGTTCCGCAGCACCACGTTGTTGCCGTAGCCCGCCGTGCCGTGATTGACCGTAAGGATGGGCGGGGAAAGCTGCTCGGGCTGCGGGAAGTTGAAGCGGGTCGCCACGTCCTCAATGATGGATTCCAGCGCCGGCATCTTCTCCAGCGCCTTGAGGCGGGACTGCGCCTGGCGCGCCTTGCTGGCCTTGGCGCGGAAGCGGTCCACGAAGGCCTGCATATGGGCGCGCTCGGCCGCCAGCTTCACGTTCTGGGCGGATAGCTGCGCCGCGCGCTCGGTGCGGACGCGGATGAAGTTCTCGAAGTTGCCGGAATAGAGCGTGATCTTGGAGCGATCGAGATGCGCGATGGAATCCACGCAGCGCTCCAGCAGCCCGCGATCGTGGCTGATGATGATGGCCGCGCCGCCGAAGCGCATGAGCCAGCCTTCCAGCCACATGGCAGCTTCGAGGTCGAGGTGGTTGGTCGGCTCGTCGAGCAGCAGCAGGTCCGGCTCGAGGAAGAGCGCGCGGGCCAGCGAGACGCGCATGCGCCAGCCGCCGGAATATTCGCGCGAGGGCCGCGCCTGGGCTGCGGCGTCGAAGCCCAGCCCGGCCAGGATGGTGGCGGCCCGCGCGGGGGCGGCATCGGCCCGGATGGCTATGAGCCGCTCGTGGATCTCGCCGGCGCGCACCGGCTCGGGGTGGTTTTCGAGTTCGATGAGGAGGGCGTTACGTTCGGTATCCGCCTCCAGCACGATGTCGATCAGCGAGGTCTCGCCCGCAGGGGCCTCCTGCGCGACATGGCCGATACGCGCCCGCTGGGCCAAGCGGATCTCACCGCCATCGGGCTGGATCTCGCCGAGGATGGCTTTCAGCAGGGTCGACTTGCCGGCGCCGTTGCGGCCGACGAGGCCGATCTTGCGGCCGTCGTCGACCTGCAGCGAAGCGGCCTCTAGCAGGGCGCGTCCACCCATGCGGAGCGTCAGGTCTTGGATGGTGAGAACGGTCATGCGCGCCGTTTAGACTGCAATCGCTCGCGGCGAAATCGCAGAAACTGCGAAACAGCGACTGGCAAAGCCTCGAATCACGCATGGCTCGCGCCCGTAGTGACGGAATTTGATCCCGCTGATTCCGCGCGAAGGGGTTGCGCATAGTCTTTTGCTTGGGCATCTGCGCGGCAACCGGTTGGAAAAAGGACGCCCCACCATGGCCATCGAACGCACTTTCAGCATCATCAAACCCGACGCGACCCGCCGGAACCTCACCGGCAAGATCAATACGCTCTTCGAGGAGAACGGCCTGTCCATCATCGCGCAGAAGCGCATCCAGATGAGCCGAGCCCATGCCGAGTCCTTCTACGGCGTGCATGCCGCCCGCCCGTTCTTCAAGGATCTGGTGGAGTTCATGGTGTCCGGCCCGGTGGTCGTGCAGGTGCTCGAGGGCGAGAACGCCGTCGCCAAGAACCGCGACCTGATGGGCGCCACCAATCCGGCCAATGCGGCCGAGGGCACCATCCGCAAGCTTTTCGCCGAGAGCATCGAAGCGAACAGCGTCCACGGCAGCGACAGCGCCGAGAATGCGGCCATCGAGATCGCCTATTTCTTCGCGGGCCTCGAACTGGTCGGCTGAGGGCTAAACGGTCGGGGCCCTGGGTCCCGGCCATTCTTCCCGGGGGGTGGGGTCGGTGACGGTCATGCCGATCCCCTCCGCGGCGCGAACCGGGATGGCGGAGCGATCGAAGCCGTCCAGGCACAAGACATTCACGCCGTAATGATCGGGTGCCGCCCGCTTGCGGTGGAAGGTGTAGATGCCGCACTCGCCGCAGAAGAAATGCTGCGCGCGATGGGTGTTCCAGCGATAGCTGCGTAGCGCCTCGGCGCCGGACAGGATTTCCAGCTCGCTCTCATGCACCTTAGTCATCAAGGCGTTCTTCTTCACGCAAAGCGAGCAGTCGCAGGTCGTCAGCTCGACGATCTCAGCCGTGATGCGGAACCGGACGGTGCCGCAATGGCAGGAGCCGAGCTGGCCCGGCACGATCAGCCTGCGAAGAGGTAGAGCGCCACGAGCAGCACGATGACCACGCCGATGGCATAGGTCGCGGCCTTCATGAAGGACGCGTACATGACCTGATGGTCGGCGATGATGTCCTCCGCCTTAACCTCAACCATATCGATCTGCATTTCGTGATGTTCGGTCATGGCCGGCTCCTTCAAACGCGCAGGTCAGTCTGTACGAAGCGCCGCGCCCTCGGGCAAGGGGTTTGCGGGCGCGCCGGCGGCGTTCACGACGCGCCCTGCCTCCAGCCGCACCTCTCCCGAAGCGAGCCGCGCCAGGGCGGCGGGGTAGAGAAGGTGCTCCTGCTCCAGCACGCGCGCCGCCAGGGTCGCCTCCGTATCCCCTTGCAGCACCGGCACGGCGGCCTGCGCCAGAATGGGGCCTTCATCGACGCCGGGGCTCACGAAGTGCACGGTGCAGCCGTGCAGCCGCACGCCAGCGGCCAGGGCGCGGGCATGGGTGTCGAGGCCGGGAAACTCCGGCAGCAGCGATGGGTGGATGTTCAGCATCCGGCCCTCCCACTCCCGCACGAAGTCCTCGGTCAGGACACGTAGGAAGCCGGCCAGGGCGATGATGCCGATCTTGTGTTCGGCCAGGACGACGCCCATCGCCGCCTCGAATTCGGCACGGCCGCGGCCGCGGCTCTCCACCACGGCCGTCGGGATCCCGGCCGATGCGGCGCGCGCCAGCCCCCCCGCATCCGCCCGGTTGGACAGGACGAGGGCGATCTCCGCCGGATACTCCGGGCGCGACGCAGCCTCCAGCAATGCGACCATGTTCGAGCCGCGCCCGGAAATCAGGATCGCGACGCGCGGCTTGCTCAAAGGGCGAGACTGCCCTGCATCGCGACCTCGGCCTCGCCGCTCGCGGCGACGAGCTGGCCCACTCGGAAGGCTGCCTCGCCCGCCTCGCGCAGCATGGCCAGCGCGGCGGCCTCGTCGGCGGGGGCGACGACCACCACCATGCCGAGCCCGCAATTGAAGACACGCAGCATTTCCGCCTCCGCCACGCCTCCGGCCTTGGCCAGCCAGGGGAAGACCGGCGGCAGCGGCCAGGAGCCGGCCTTCACCTCGGCCGAAACGCCCTCGGGCAGAACACGGGGCAGGTTGCCCGGCAGCCCGCCACCGGTGATATGCGCCGCCGCCTTCAGCAGGCCCGCGCGATGCAGCGCCAGCACCGAGCGCACATAGATGCGGGTCGGCACCAGCAGCGCCTCGCCGAGCGTCATGCCCGATGCGAAGGGTGCGGCATCGGTCAGCGCCAGCCCAGCCGCCTCGATCACCCGGCGGACCAGCGAGAAGCCGTTGGAATGCACGCCCGAACTGCCCAGGCCGATCAGGACGTCGCCCGGCCCGACGTCGCGCGGCAGCAGCGCGCCGCGCTCGGCAGCCCCCACGGAGAAGCCGGCGAGATCGTAGTCGCCGCCGTGATACATCCCCGGCATCTCCGCCGTCTCGCCGCCGACCAGGGCGCAGCCAGCCTGCCGGCAGCCCTCGGCGATGCCGGAAACCACCTCGGCCGCCTGCGCCACGTCCAGCTTGCCGGTCGCGAAATAATCCAGGAAGAACAACGGCTCGCCGCCCTGCACCACCAAGTCGTTCACGCACATGGCCACGAGGTCGATGCCGACCTTGTCGTGGATGCCGGCTTCGATCGCCAGCCGCAGCTTGGTGCCCACGCCGTCGGTCGCGCTGATCAACACGGGGTCGGTGAAGCCCGCCGCCTTCAGGTCGAACAGCGCGCCGAAACCACCCAGCCCGCCCATGCTGCCGGCCCGGTTCGTGCTTTTGGCGAGCGGCTTGATCCGCTCCACCAGCGCGTCGCCGGCCTCGATGTCCACGCCGGCTTCGGCATAGGTGAGGCCGTTCTTCTCGGAACTGTTCAGGGCCGCCTCCAATGGGTTACACCAAGCCGTGGCAACGAGGATCTAAAGGCCGTGACGGCAAGACACCTGATGGCGGCTCTGATCATGGCGGTGCTCTTTTGCCCGCCCCTCATGGCGCAGGACAACCCCCTCGTGCAACGCGGCGTCCCTGCGGAGGCCACGGCCGACAATGCGGTGACCGCGCGCGACCGCGCCCATGCCAGCGCGCGGCGCCTCGCCTTCCAACGCCTGGCCGAGACCCTGGGCGTCACCGCCAACCCATCCGACGCCCAACTCGAGAACATGGTCGCCGCGCTGATCGTGGAGGAGGAGCGGACGACGCCCACGCGCTACTCCGGCCGCCTCACCGTGCAGTTCTCGCCGGGGCAGGTCGCCTCGGTGACCGGGCGCTCGCTTCCGGGTGGGGCGAGCGGCGGTGCGGGCATGGCGCTCAACATCCCCATGGCCGCACAGAGCTTCATGGAGGCGTCGAGCCAGTTCAACTCCTTCCAGGAATGGCTGGAGCTGCGCCGGCGCCTGCGCGCCTCGGGCACCGTCGCGAGCATGGACATCATCGCCATCAGCCCCGATTCGGCCCGCTTCCGCCTGGGCCTCCGCAGCCAGGCGACCGAGGCCGCGGCCTCGCTGATGGCCACCGGCCTCAATGTCAGCACCGTGGGCGGCCAATGGCAGGTCGGTCTTGGCGGAGGCTGACCGGCCGCTGCCGATGAGCCAGGGCGAACCCCCCGCGCATATCCTCCTGACGCTGCCCAACCTGATCACCCTCGCCCGTCTGGCGGCGGTGCCCGGCACCGTCTGGCTGATCCTGCACCATAGGCTGGACCTCGCCTTCATGCTCTTCGTCGCCGCCGGGATCTCAGACGGGCTGGACGGCTGGCTGGCGCGCTACACCAATTCGCGATCGGCCATCGGCGCGCTGCTCGATCCCGTCGCGGACAAGGTGCTGCTCGTCTCGGTCTACGTCACGCTGGCCGCGATCCAGGTGCTGCCGGACTGGCTGGCCATCCTCGTGGTCTTCCGGGACCTGGTGATCGTGGGGGGCCTGGTCGTGCTGTGGATGCTCGGCGCCAAGGCCGCGATCCGGCCGCTCTACATCTCCAAGCTCAACACCGCGCTGCAGCTGCTGCTGGCGGCGCTGGCGCTGTTCGTCGCCGGCTTCGGCATGCCGCTCGATACGGCGATGACCGTGCTGATCTGGCTGGTGGCGGCCAGCACGCTCGGCTCCGGCCTCGCCTATGTCGTCAGCGCCGGCCGCCGGCTTGCGGGGCCGCGGGCATGAACGAGATGGCGCCCTCCCCCGGCCGAGGGCGGCCCGTGCCGCTGGTGGCCACGCGCCGCCAGCGGATGATGCTGACCGTCGGCGTGCTGGCCACGCTGTTCTTCTCGCTCTGGCTCTTCGCCGACATCCTGACGCCCTTCGTGCTGGCCGCCTGCATCGCCTATTTCCTCGACCCCCTTGCTACCCGGATGGTGCGCGTCGGCGTGCCGCGGGGGGTGGCGTCGATGGTGCTGATCACGCTGCTGGTGCTGCTGGCGCTACTGGCCGCCCTGCTGCTCTACCCGCTGGTCATCTCGCAGATCGGCGTGCTGCTGAACCGCCTGCCTGGCTATATCTCCACCATCAACGCCGCCCTGCGCGACTTCCTGGTCTCCGTCGAGCAGGCCGCCGGGCCGGAGGTGGTGGGCGCGCGGCTGCGCGAGCTCATCATCGGGCAGGCCGGCGCCATGGTGGGCTGGCTCGGCACCGCGGCAACGCGGCTGATCGGCGGTGGCTTCGCCCTGTTCAACGTCTTTACGCTCGCCATCGTGACCCCGGTCATGAGCTTCTACCTGCTGCGCGACTGGCCCGGCATCATGGCCCGGCTGGAGAGCTGGATGCCCCGTCGTTCCGCAAATACGCTGCGGCAGCTGGCGCGCGACATCGACCGCGTGCTCTCCGCCTGGCTTCGCGGGCAGCTGCTCTGCTGCCTCATCCTCGGCGTCTATTACGCGGTGGCGCTTACGGCGATCGGGCTGGAGTTGGGGCTGATCGTCGGGCTGATCTCGGGCTTTCTCTCCTTCATCCCCTATGTCGGCTCGCTGACCGGGCTGGTGCTGGCCGTGCTGCTGGCCGCGGGCCAATGGGGCGACTGGAACGGCGCGCTGCTGGTGCTGGGCATCTTCCTGACCGGCCAAGCTGTCGAGGGCTATGTGATCTATCCCCGGCTGCTGGGCGACCGCGTGGAGCTGCACGCGGTCTGGGTGATCTTCGCCCTCTTCGCGGGTGGCGTGGCCTTCGGCTTCCTGGGCGTGCTGCTGGCGGTGCCGCTGGCGGCGGCGATCGGCGTGCTGGCTCGCCATTGGCTGCGGCGCTATCTGGAAAGCCCACTCTACCTCGATCCGCCGAGGACAGGGATGTGAGCCAGCTCGTTCTTCCCATCGGTCGAGAGCCCTCCTTCGCCGCGGCCGATTTCGTGCTCGACGCGAGCAATGAGGAGGCTTTGCGCTGGCTCTTCGCGCCCGAGCGCTGGCCCGAGCGGCGGCTCGTGCTGGCCGGCCCTTCCGGCACGGGGAAGACGCATCTGCTGCATGCCACCGCCGCGGCCCGGGGCTGGGCGCTGCTGCGCGGCCCCGACCTGCGCGGCCTGCCCGAGGTGCCCGAACATGGCGCCGCCATCGACGAGGCCGACCTCCCCGCCGAGGAGACCGCGCTGCTGCACCTCATGAACGCCTGCGCCGAGGCCGGGCTGCCGCTGCTGATGGCGGCGCCCGCCGCGCCCTCGCGCTGGCGGATCTCCCTGCCGGACCTGCGCTCGCGCCTCGCCGCCACGGCGGTGGCCCTGCTGGACGAGCCTTCCGACGCGTTGCTCGACGCACTACTGGCCAAGCACATCTCCGACCGCCAGCTCCAGCTGGACGCCGGCGTGCGGGCCAAGCTGCGCCGGCACCTGCCGCGCAGCGCCGCCGTCATGGCCGAGGCGGTGGCACGGCTGGACCGCGCCTCGCTCGTTTCGGGCCGGAAGCTGAACCGCGCGACGGCGTGGGAGGTTCTGAAGCCACTTTTGAATGACGATTCCGCGACAGGCGCATCTGGTACGGTGCCACGCGACCCGGCCCTGCTGTAGAAGCCCATCATGTCCAGCGCAGAAAACCTTCCCATTCCCGCCCCGGCCTCGATCGTCGCGGTCGATCCGCTGCTGGACCCAGGCCGCTTCTTCAACCGGGAACTGTCCTGGCTCGATTTCAACACGCGCGTCCTGGAGGAGGCCGCTAACCCGCAGCATCCCCTGCTGGAACGGCTGCGCTTCGTCGCCATCTCCGGCTCCAACCTGGACGAGTTCTACTCGGTCCGCGTGGCCGGTCTCGTCGGCCAGGAGCGCGAGGGCATCCAGACCCTCTCGCCCGACGGCATGACGCCGTCCCAGCAGCTCGCCGCGGTGCAGGCGCGCGGGCTCACCCTGATCGAGGGGCAGCAGGAGGCCTGGCGCACGCTGCGGCATCTGCTCCGCCCCGCCGGCCTTACGGTGCTGGATTCCGAGGGGCTGCTGCCCGAGGAGATCGTCTGGCTTGAATCCTACTTCCAGGAACGCATCTTCCCCGTCCTGACACCGCTCGCGGTCGACCCCGCGCATCCCTTCCCCTTCATCTCCAATCTCGCCTTCTGCATGGTGTTGAAGCTGGTGCGCGAGGAGGATGGCGGCACGATGCGCGCGCTCCTCACGCTGCCGCCGCAGATCGACCGGTTCATCCGCCTTCCCGCCACCGCTGAGGGCGGCATTCGCTTTGCGCTGCTTGAGGATGTGGTGGCGCTGAACCTGCACCATCTTTTCCCCGGCTTCATTCCCGCCGAGCGCGGCCTGTTCCGCCTCATCCGCGACACCGACGTGGAATTCGAGGAAGAGGCCGAGGACCTCGTGCGCTCCTATGAGACGGCGTTGAAGCGCCGCCGCCGCGGCCGTGCCATCCGCCTCGTCGTCGAGGCGCGCATGCCCTCGGACATGGTGGATTTCGTCGTCGAGGAACTGGATGCGGATCGCAACGCCATCTTCGTCGTGGACGGGCTGCTCGGCGTGGCCGACCTCACGGCGCTGATCGTCGACGACCGGCCGGACCTGCTCTTCACGCCCTATACGCCGCGCTTCCCCGAGCGGATCCTGGACTTCGGCGGAGATTGCTTCGCGGCGATCCGCGCGAAGGACATTGTCGTCCACCACCCGTACGAATCCTTCGACGTCGTGGTGCAGTTCCTGCGGCAGGCCGCGCGCGACCCGAATGTGGTCGGCATCAAGCAGACGCTCTACCGCACCAGCCGCGACAGCCCGATCGCCCGCGCGCTGATCGAGGCGGCCGAGGCCGGCAAATCAGTCACCGCCATGGTCGAGCTGAAGGCGCGCTTCGACGAGGAGCGCAACATCTCCATAGCGCGCGAGCTGGAGGCCGCCGGCGTGCAGGTCGTCTACGGCTTCGTCGAGCTGAAGACGCATGCCAAGATCAGCCTGGTGATCCGGCGCGAGGGGGCGAACCTCCGCAGCTACGCGCATTTCGGCACGGGCAACTACCATCCGATCACCGCGCGCATCTACACCGACATCAGCTTCTTCACGGCCGACCCGCTGCTGACCCGCGATGCGGCGAAGCTGTTCAACTACATGACCGGCTATGCCCGGCCCGAGGCGATGGAGCGGCTGGCTTTCTCGCCGCTCACCATCCGCCCCTCGATGTACGGGCTGATCGCGCAGGAGATCGCCTTCGCCAAGGAGGGCAAGCCGGCCGGTATCTGGCTGAAAATGAACAGCCTGGTCGACAAGGACCTGATCGACGCGCTGTACCGCGCGGGCCAGGCCGGGGTGAAGATCGAATGCGTGATCCGCGGCATCTGCTGCCTGCGGCCGGGCGTGGCGGGGCTCTCCGAGAACATCAAGGTGAAGAGCATCG
>JAQGHY010000073.1 GCA_028291455.1 Rubritepida sp.
GATTTCCCGCTCCACATCACGCAGCCAGGCACGTTGCTCGGCATCGCAGAGTGTGATGGCGAAGCCGCTGCGGCCGGCGCGGCCAGTGCGGCCTATGCGATGGACATAGCTTTCCGGCAGGCTCGGCAGGTCATGGTTGAAGACATGCGTCACCGTGTCGACGTCGATGCCGCGGGCCGCGATATCCGTCGCCACCAGGACCTGCACGGTTGCGGCGCGGAAGGCGTCCAGCGCGCGCTCCCGCTGGCTCTGCGACTTGTTGCCGTGCAGGGCCTCGGCCGTGATGCCCGCCTCGGTGATGAAGGCGCAGACTTCGTTGGCGATGTTCTTCTGCAGGGTGAAGACCACGGCCTGGCCGATCCCCGGGGTCCGCAGCAATGCCAGCAGCGCAGTCTTCTTGTCAGCCGCATCTACGAACATGACCGACTGCTCGATCCGGTCGACCGTGGTCGAGGGCGGGGCGATCTCGACCCTCGCCGGATCGCGCAGCAGGCTCTCGGCCAGCAATGCGATGGATTTCGGCATCGTTGCCGAGAACAGCAGCGTGTGCCGGTCCTTCGGCAGCGTCGCGACGATGCGCTCGATCGGCTTGGCGAAGCCCATATCGAGCATCTGGTCCGCCTCATCCAGCACCAGCGCCTCAAGCTGCGACAGGTCGCAAAGGCCCTGGTTGATCAGATCCAGCAACCGCCCCGGCGCGGCCACGATGATATCCACGCCAGTCTTGAGTGTATTGACCTGGTGGAACTGGCTGACGCCGCCGAAGATCGTGGTAACGCTCGGCTGCAGGTGGCGTCCGAAGCTCTCGAAGGCGCTGGCGATCTGGGAGACCAGTTCGCGCGTGGGAGCCAGGACCAGGACGCGGGCGCCGCCCTTTGGCGCCGGACGCGGAGCCGCTGCGAGGCGATGCAGCAGCGGCAGCGCGAAGGCGGCGGTCTTGCCTGTGCCGGTCTGGGCCATGCCCAGCAGGTCGCGGCCCTCCAGCAGCATTGGGATCGACCGGGCCTGGATCGGGGTGGGCGTGGAATAACCTTCCTCGGTCAGCGCGCGCAGCAGGGGCGGCGCGAGGCAGAGGTCGGCGAAGGTCATGGTCATGGTTAAGCGGCGCCTCCGGCGCTCAATAAGGCTGCGCCGATTTGGGCTTCGCTGGTGTGGAAGGTGCGGCTTTACGGGCGATGCTGCACTGCGTCAATGCGGGGAGCAGGGCCAGTGGGGTCTGGACTCGGCATGACCACCTTTGCGCGGAGGTGCGGCATCATGTCGTTCCCATTCGAGGTCGGCAGGGCAGCGTTGCATCGAGGCCCAGAAAATTGTCGCTGAGGAGGAGGCCGCAGAGCCCGCCCTGCAGCATGACGCGCTCGACGCCGAGAACGCGGCGGCTCAGTTGCTGGGTGAGGTTTCCCTGCTGCCCGCGCCTGAGGCAACCCTGGAACGAACGCGGTGAACAATCTTCAGCGGAGCTGACGATGTAATCCGACCGGGAGAAGATTAATCGCAACGCCTCATACATCGGCTTTACCCTCTAACCGCTTGCGAAGAGGAAAGGGCTGCGATGACCAAGCTGCTAAGGTTCGCGCCCATCCTTCTGGCCGCTTGCTTAGCCGCGCCACCGGCATCCGCGCAGAGCCGGGCCGATCTGCTGGAACGTGGCCGTTACCTAGGCGAAACGGTCACATTTTGCGGCGCCTGCCACAACACCTTTGATCGGGGGATGCAGCCTGTTGAGGGCATGACGCTCGCAGGTGGGCGCGTCTTCGAGGAGCGCGGTCTTCGTGCCGTCGCCG
This sequence comes from Rubritepida sp., assembly GCA_028291455.1. Taxonomy (GTDB): domain Bacteria; phylum Pseudomonadota; class Alphaproteobacteria; order Acetobacterales; family Acetobacteraceae; genus Roseococcus. Next base: position 1,785 of record JAQGHY010000073.1, read on the forward strand.
CTAATATCACCCAGGATCATGAGACGGGGATCGGCAGTTGGACCGACGTGCAAATCGCTGCGGCAATCCGGGACGGACACCGACCAGACGGCTCGCTCATCGGTCCACCGATGCCGGTCGAGAGCTACCGCGGCATCTCCGATCGCGACCTTGCAGCGCTCGTCGCTTGGCTGCGGACCGTGCCGCCCGTCAGGCACGCCGTGACGGAGCGGTCCAGGTATCCCTCTGCCCTCACGCCGCTTGGCCCACCGATCGTATCCGTCCCTGAACCAGCAAGCGACGATCCTGTGGCACGCGGCCGCTACATCGCCGTGAACCTGGCGCATTGTATGGACTGCCACTCAGCGCAGCTCTCGGAGGGGCGCGCGGATCCGAATGGTCGTGGTGCCCGCGGCTTGGTGCTGGAGGGGCCATGGGGCGCGGTGCAGGCGGCTAATATCAGTAGCCACCCGACCGAAGGCATCGGTCGCTGGACCGACGAGCAAATCCTTGGCGCAATCACTCGCGGCGTCTCGGCAGATGGGCGTCGGCTTGCGGCTCCCATGGGTGGCCGCTCACCGATTTGGGCGAGGATGGAGCCAGCGGACCTGTGGGCCATCATCGCCTATTTGCGCTCACTCACGCCGCAGGATCGATAGCGCACAACTCGTGTGCCCAACCGCGGCAGATAAACCTCGTGCAGGGTGGTTGCGAGGCTACGGTTTGTATCGATGGTGAAGGCGAGGTCGATTTCCGCGGAGGTGCCGGCCCGCGCCTGGGCCAGCATCGTGGTTTTCTCGAAGCGCACGGTGGTTTAGCCGCGGCAGTGTTCCGAAGTTTTCTACCAGCGATTCCCCTTAATCCAGCCGTGCCCCCGACTGCTCAACAAGCGCGCGCCACACCGGAGTATCCGTTCGGATCTTGACCGCCAGCGCATCCGGGCTCGCCGAGGTCTCCGCCACGAACCCTGCCGTCCGCAGCCTGTCCTGTAGCACGGGGTCGGCACCGGCGGCCCGCACCGCCTCGTTCAGGCGGAGGATCACCTCCGGCGGCGTCCCCGCCGGTGCCATCACCGCCTCCCACGCTCCGATATCGAGGCCACCAAGGCCGAGGTCCGCGAACTCCGCCATTCCCGGCACCGCCGGCAGCACCGGCGCGCGGGCTGCACTGCCGACCGCAAGCGGCAGAACCGCCCGCTGCTCGATGAGCGGCAACAGCCCCGGCACCAGTTCGAACATCAGGTCGATGACGCCGGCCTGCAGGTCGGTGACCGCCGGCGCGCCGCCCCGGTAAGCGACGTGCAGTGCTTCGATCCCCGTCGCCTTCTGCACCGCTGCCATGGTCAGATGAGCGGTGGTGCCCGCGCCGGCCGTACCGTAGCGCAGCCCATCCGGGTTCGCCTTCGCCCAGGCGACCAGGCCGCGGAAGTCGGACCATCCGTTCCGCCGCGCGGCGTCGAGATTGACCGCGCAGACGACCGTTCCCGCGCTCGCTTGGCTAACCGGGGCGAAGTCGCGGTCGGGATCGAATGGCAGGCGCGTGTAGAGCGTCTTGTAGGCGCAGAGTGTGGTCATGCCGATCACGCCGAGCGTGGTGCCGTCCGGCAGGGCCCGCGCCACCGCCTCCGCGCCGACGATGCCCGCAGCGCCCGAGCGGTTGTCGACCACCACCTGCTGCCCGAGTTCCGACGCCATGCGCTCCGCATAGAGCCGGCCGACGAGATCGACCGCACCACCCGCCGGGTAGGGGACGATGAGGCGCACCGGCCGGCCACCGGCGATCGCGGCTGCTCGTGCTGGGGCTGGTGCTGCCAGGGCCAGCCCGGCCAGTGCCAGCCCGCGTCTTGTCGGCGTCATCGTCCATCCTCCGTTATTGCATTCAACCGGGCGGGCAGTGCGGCGATCGCCGCCTCCTCGACGCCGGCGAAGGCCATGCGCAGGTGGCGCTCCCCGCCCGGGCCGAAGGCGGTCCCGGGCAGCGTGATCACGCCCTGCGTCTGCGCCAGCGTTTCCGCCGCCTGCGCGGCGGAGCGCATCGCCTCGGGGATGCGGACCCAGGCGAAATAGGCGCCCAGCGCCTCGATGCGCCAGGTCGGCGCCTCCCGCAGCGCGGCGGCAAAAGCAGCGCCGCGGCGCGCCATCGCGGCCGCATTGTCTTCGCGCCAGACGCGCAATGCCGGAATAGCCCAGGCAAGGGCGACCTGGGGTGGACGCGGCGCGCAGATCTGGATGTTGTCGACCGCCTTCATCAGCTGTGCCCGCAGCAACGGGCCGGCGACGACGGCACCGGACCTGTGCCCCGGAATGCCATAGGCCTTGGAGAAGGAGTAGAGCTGGACCACATGGTCGCGCCAGCCAGGCTGCGCGAAGAGCCCGTGCGGTGCGCCGGCCCCGGCGGGCAGGAAGTCCCGATAGGTCTCGTCCAGCACCAGCCATAGTCCGCGGTCGCGGCAGAGCGCGGCGAACCGCGCCACCAGCGCCGGCGGCATGATCGCGCCGGTCGGATTGTTCGGCGTCACGAGCACGATCGCCCGGGTTCGCGCATCGATCAGCGCCGCCGCCCGGTCTGGATCGGGAAGCAGGCCGTTGCCGGCATCGCAGGGCAGTGGCTGGCTGGCGACACCGCGCAGCGCGAGCGCCATCGGGTGGTTGAAGAACCAGGGCGCCGGCAGCAGGACAGCGTCGCCCGGCGTGGTGATGGCCGACATGACCAGGGTGAAGCCGAGGTTGGCGCCGGCGGTGATGGTGACGTCCGCCGCCGCCACGTCGCCGCCGTAGAGGCGCCGGGTCTCGACGGCGAAGGCTTCGCGGAGCGCCGGCTCGCCCTCCAGCGGACCGTAGCTTGCCAGGGCACGGTCGGCCCCTGCCTTGCCCAGGCGACGCAGCAGGCCCGGGTCCGGCGGCGTGTTGGGGACGCCCTGCGTCAGGTCGATGACGGGCGCCTCCGCCCGCACGACGTAGCGTTCCGCCCAGGCCCGGGAGGCAGGGATCGGCGGCGCGTCCAGGGCGGTCGCCGTGGGGGCCAGCGGCGGCGGCGCGTGCAGGGTTCTTAACAGCATGGTAGGCGCAACGCCGTGGCGGTCCGCGGGATGCATCGGTTCAAGCGCGGTCCTGCAACCCCCCTCATCCCGTGCGGGCCATCCCTGAAGTGACGGAGCGCCTTCCCGCGACCTGGAAGCTGAACGGCGATACTCTCAGTCTCGACCTGGGCGGCGGCCAGCCGCGGGCACTGCTGCCTCGCCGCAATACCGAGCGCTTCAAGGGGCCCAACGATCTCGTTGCCGCTCGCAACGGCGACCTCTACTTCACCGATCAGGATCAGACGGGCCTACATGATCCGACAGGTCGTGTTTTCCGCCTGACAGCCCAGGGACGCCTCGATTGCCTGTTGGCCAACGGGCCAAGCCCGAACGGACTGACGCTCTCGCCGGAAGAGGACGTTCTGTTCGTCGCCATGACGCGGGACAATGCCATCTGTCGCGTCCCGCTTCTCGCCGATGGATCGACCGCCAAGGTCGGGCGCTTCGCCTCCTTCCACGGCACCTCCGGTCCGGACGGTATGGCGATGGACAGCGCCGGCCGGCTTTTCGTCGCCCATGCCTCGCTCGGCTGCGTGTTCGTGCTGTCTGCCCAGGCGAGGTGCTGGCGCGGTTGTGCTCGTGCTGCGGGCATACTGTGACCAATCTGATCCTTTCCGGCCAGCAGGCTCTGATCACGGAATCGCAGACTGGCGCGGTGCTGGAAGCCGACCTTCGGGAATTATCAATGCCCTGATTGCTTCCGACGCGGGCTGCTCGACCTGTATAGGTGACTTTCAGAAAAAGACGTCCAAGGAGGAAAAGATGTTTGCACAAGGAACGGCGCCCATCGGCGCGTTGCTCCGTCGCACGCTGCTTCGCGCCACAGCGTGCGGGCTGGCCCTACCGGCTCTTGTCTCGCCCGTTCGTGCCGCGGACTATCCCGCACGTCCGGTTCGTATCGTGGTGCCCTATGCGCCCGGCGGGGCCGTCGACACCTTGGCGCGGCGGATGGCTCAGCAGCTGACGGTGCGGCTCGGTCAGACCTTCTTGGTAGACAATAAGAGTGGCGCGAGCAGCACCATCGGCACCGCAGAGGTTGCGCGGTCCGCTCCGGACGGCCTGACCCTACTCGCCGTGGAGAACACCTTCACGGTACTTCCTGCTATCTTCAACACCCTGCCCTTCGACCATGCAAATGGCTTCAGTCCAATCACCGTCACGGCTATTTCCCCGGTGCTGCTCATCACGGGGGCTCGGTCCTCATATCGAACGTTGGGCGAGTTGCTGGACGCGGCTAGGCGGCAGCCGGACAAGGTCTCCTACGGCTCAGGCGGCGTCGGAAGCTCGCTGCATCTATCGGCCGAGCTCCTGCAGCAGGCCACGGGGATCAAGATGTTTCACGTCGCCTATCGGGGCGGCGGCGACGCGGTGCGGGCAGCACTAACCGGCGAGGTGGATTGTGTACTGACTTCCCCCGGCTCCTCGCTGAGCGGGATCCAGGGCGGGCTGCTCCGCGGTCTAGCTATCTGTGGTCAGAATAGGGCTGCCAGCCTGCCTGACGTGCCGACCTTCGCCGAAGCTGGTCTGCCGGGCATCGACATCACGAATTGGTCTGGCCTTGCAGCTCCCCGCGGTACCCCGCAGTCGATCATAGACACGCTCTACCAGGCGATGGTTGCGGCGTTGAGGGATGAGGACATGGCAGGCTTTCTGACGAGCCTTGCCTCGTCTCCCGGGGGAATGCCTCCAGTCGAGTTCGCGGCGATGATCCGGCGCGAGTCTGAGATCTGGGGAGAAGTGGTGCGACGTGCAGGCATTGAACGGCAGTGAATACATGACGCAGGTCCGTCCCAGCGGTCACTAAGGCATCGGGTTAGCATCGTGTTTTTCGGCAATAATGCACCGACGCGATCTATCGCGATCCGTGTTTCGGAAATCTCCCGAACGGGAGCCGTGGCTTGCCGTCTTCGGGCCTCCCGACAACGTGAGGAGAAAACTTTTGCGGACGACTTTTACCCCAGACGACGTGACGGTTCGCGATGTGTCCCCGACGCCGATTGCGGTCATGGAGCATTGCGGCGACCCGGCGACGATCGGTACCACCATCCAGCGGTTCATTGCCTGGCGGCAGGCAGCCGGCCTGTCCCCTAAGACAAACCCGACCTTCAACGTCTTCCATTCCGATCGGCGCACCACGCCCCCGTCCGAATATCGGATGGACCTATGCGTGGGTACCGAACGACCGATCGAGACAAAGGGGGAGCAAATCAAGGCCGGCATGATCCCCGGCGGGCGCTGCGCGGTGCTGCGCGTCGTCGGGAATACCGACAATCTGGAGCCCGCCGCGCTCCACCTTTATCGTGACTGGCTTCCGGCCAGCGGCGAGGAAGTGAGGGACTTCCCCCTTTATTGCCAGCGCCTCGCTTTCTTCCCGGAGGTGCCGGAGCATGAGGCCGTTGCAGAGCTGTTCCTTCCGCTAAAATAGCTTTGCACAGCCTGTCCATTCCATCGCCAGCACTGCACACACTTTCGTCCAGCACTTTTCCCCTTTCGTGAGTGATCGAATCACTGCTTTGCATGCGTCGACTGTTGTGGTTTGCGGCTCAGCGGCTGCGCCTGCCGCGGCTATCCGTTTCATGCAACGTAAGCCAGAAACTATCCTAATATTGCAGCCCCGGACGCGAATGCTCACCAACGCTGCTCATGCCCGTCCCCCTTCTTATCGGACGCGCGGCGCAACACGATGTTGTGCAAATTTAGAGCCACGCGCTGACAGCTAGGGACCCCAAGCCATCGGCACCTCGATCCGGTAAAAATCGATTGCGTTTTGAGAGAAGAGTTTCTCCTGATCAACGCGCGGCAGGTCCGCCACCGATCGCTTAAAGTTGGTGTACAGGTAGTCCCAGCTTCCCTTGAGCGTATCAGGCGGGACATTCGACGCGAACATGCAGCGATCTACGCCAAAGATCCCGATCGCTTCTCGAATGATCGGCCCATTGTCGGCGATGGTCCAAGGCCTTCCCGTGACCAAGAGGCCGGAGAGCTTGCAATATACGTTCGGGCTCGCGGCGAGTGCCTGCATGCCGCGCCGCCAAGCGGTAAGTGCCGCCTCGTCCCGGTCCCACAGGCAGCCGGTATGATTGAGCACGATAGGCAGGCTCGGATAGTACCGGGCGACTTCGGCCGCTTCCTCGAGGTGCCACCAAGGCACGCGTAGATCCCAGGAAAGCCCGTATTTCTCCAGCAGGCCCAGCCCTCGCAACCACTTGTCGTTCTGCATCGTGCGGGGCTGGCCGCGGATGCTTTCAAGCGGACCCGCCGAGGTCACCGGCTTCGAGCGGATTCCACGCACCAGCGCGAAGCCATTCTGCTGCCCGATGATCTCCTCAGCGTCGGGCGTGTCTAGCCAGGCGTGCGCGACGATAGCATTCGGCATGCCGTGACGCGCGTTGAGCTCCGTGAGCCAGCGTGTCTCGTCGAGCACCTGATCCCGGGCGCATTCCGCCTCGACATGCACGGTCGCGATGACATTGTGCAGCGCCGTGTCCCGCCGGTACTCGTCGGGCAGATAGGTTCGACAGAAGGCGGAATGGTCGCCGTGGCGCGAGACATACGGTGCCGTCAGCCATGGGTAGCGAATTGCGCCCTCAAGATCCCATAGATGATGGTGTGCATCCACGATGCGAAGATCGTCTTTCACCGCCGCTTCTCCCGCATTTGGCAACGACTATCCGACGGCCTACCATCTCCGGCAAGGCGCAAGACGCCATTCGGGGAGACGGTCATGCAGCGACGGAGCTTGATTGCGGCGGCGTTGACGGGCATCGTCCCGCGTCCAGGAATGGCGCAGGACACGTCCTACCCCGATCGCCCCATCCGGCTGATCGTGCCCTTCCCGGCCGGAGGCGCCACGGACGTCGTGGTACGCCTCCTTGGCGAACGAATGTCGCAATCCCTGGGGCAGACAGTCGTCGTCGAGAACCGGACGGGCGCTGCCGGCACGGTCGGCGCCGCCGCGGTCGCCCGGAGCCGGCCTGACGGGTACACCATCCTCGCAGGCTCGCTTGGCAGCAACCTCATCGCTCCTCTGCTAATGCGTGAGCCTCCATTCGACCCCCTGACCGACTTTGAATTCGTTTCCACCATTGGTACGACACCAACGGCGCTACTCGTTCGCGCGGAAGGGCCAATCAACAGTGTTGGGGATCTGCTGGCGGTTCTCCGGCGTGAGCCTGGTCGTCACTCATACAGCTCAGCCGGGATCGGTAGCCCCATGCATCTATCGGGGGTCCTCCTCGGCATCGCGTCGCGCACGGAGGCGGTGCACGTTCCCTATCGAGGAGAGGCGCCCGCAGTGACAGACCTGATCGCCGGGCAGGTGCTGTTCTGTTTCTCACCGTCCTCCTCAGCCGTCGGTTATGTCCGCGGTGGACTTGTGCGGGCGCTTGCCGTTGCATCGCGGCAGCGAGTTGAGGGATTGCCCGCGGTTCCCACTATGGCCGAGGTCGGCCTTGCCGAAGTCGAGGCCTATACATGGCAGGGTCTGTTTGCGCCGCGCGGAACGCCTCGAACGATTGTCGATCGCCTGAATGGCGCACTCCGCACCGCCGCGAGCGATCCGGTCGTTCGCGCGCGGGCTAGCGAGATAGGGGTGCCGATTACCGGATCCACGCCAGAAGAATTCCGGTCTGAAATCGAAGCGGACTTCCGGAAATGGTCGGGCGTCATCGAAACTGCTGGGATCGAGAAGCAGTAGCCCTTGTGCCCACCTGATCGCCACCGATCAACGGTCGTTGGTCGGTGACGAACATGCTGCGATTGCACGCCCGGCTCATCCGATCTCGCCCTTGATGACGCGCTGGTAGGTGCGTGACGCCTCATTGTTATCGGACCAGTTGAGCCCATCCACCTTCCCGCGGATGATCTCTTCCAGTTCCTTGTCGCTGAGATGCTCATAGGACTTCTGCGTCACCTCGACCTGCTGCTTCTCCCGCCAGCCCGCGCGCCTTCATCCAGAAGATCGCGGCCGCCACGTTTTGTCCCTCGGTGGCTATGCGGAACAGCGACTCTGCCACCTTGCTGGTCGCCTCGAGCGATCCCTTGTCGATCTCGTTGCGGAACTGCTTGCGCAGCGTCTTGGCGTCAATGTCGAAGAACGTCCCGATGTCCTCCTGCGGGATGCCGTAGCCCGACATGGCACGAACGATGCGCCGCTGCTCCTCGGTGGGACAGCGGGCCAGGCCCTGGGTCATGCCGTTGCTCCGACGTGAGCCACAGGCTCTTGGGCCCGCTCGGCAGCCGTAGCGGCATAGCTGGCGCCATCGGCCTCTAGCACCGCCAGCTGCCCCGTGAAGGCCTGCCAGCGCAGCACAGCCACGTCGACATAGGCGGGCGAGAGCTCGATGGCGTGGCAGGCGCGTCCCGACATCTCCGCGGCGATGATGGTGGTGCCGGACCCAGAGAACGGCTCGTACACCGCCTGGCCTGGCGAGGAGTTGTTCTCCATTGGCCGGCGCATGCACTCGACCGGCTTCTGGGTACCGTGCGTGGTCGTAGCATCCTGGCCGCGCGACGGGATGGACCACAGCGTCGTCTGCTTGCGGTCGCCGGACCAATGGCCGGTTGCTCCGGAGCGGACCGCGTACCAGCAGGGCTCGTGCTGCCAGTGGTAGTGCCCGCGGCCCATGACCAACCGCTCCTTGGCCCAGATGACCTGGGCGCGGATGCCAAAGCCGCTGCTGACGAGGCTATCGGCCACCGTCATGGCGTGCAGCGCGCCATGCCAGACGTAAGCCACGTCGCCGGGGAATAGCGCCCAGGCCTCACTCCGGTCGGCGCGGTGGTCATTGAGGACCTTGCCGACGCGGGCGGTCTGCGAGCCCAACGCGGCGTTGCGCCAAGCTGGATCGTACAGCACCCCATAGGGCGGATCGGTCACCATCAGGTGCGGGTGCACGCCGGCGAGTACAGCCTCAACCGCGGCGGCATCGGTGCTGTCGCCGCAGACGATGCGGTGCCGGCCGAGGACCCACACGTCGCCGAGGCGGGAGACAGGCACCTCAGGTACGTCGGGGATCTCATCGGGATCGGTGAGGCCGCTGGCAGGGTCCAGCAGAAAGCCGGCCAGCTCGTCCTCGCCAAAGCCGGTGAGCGCCAGGTCGAAGCCCTCGCTGTGCAGCTCGCCCAGCTCCAGGCGCAGCATCTCGTCGTCCCAGCCGGCCGAGAGCGCCAGGCGGTTGTCGGCCAGCACATAGGCGCGGCGCTGCGTGGGCGTGAGGTGGCAGAGCTCGATGGTCGGCACCCCGGTCAGGCCCAGCTGTCGTGCCGCCATGACGCGGCCGTGGCCGGCAATGATGCCGCGCTCGCCGTCGACCAGGACCGGGTTGGTAAAGCCGAACTCCCGGATCGAGGCGGCGATCTGCGCCACCTGCGCGGGAGAGTGCGTGCGGGCGTTGCGCGCATAGGGCACGAGGTCCTCGACGCGGGCCCGGTTGTAGGCCGGAAAGATGGGCGATGGGTTTGGGGTGTCAGGCGTCACGGATGCGGCCCTCCAGGACAGGGGGTTTCCAGGGTGCGTCCTCGGTAGTCCGCCTGGGATCGATGATGTGGCGGGTGATGACAAGCGGCCCGCGCGAGGCGTCCGTCTCGTCGGCCTTGGGCTCCACCTGCTTCTCGCGCCACCCGGCCCACGCCTTTGAGCCAGAAGATGCTCGCACCGATGTTGCCCGGCGTGGTCGCCTGTTTGTACAGGCACTGGGCAACGCGGGTGTTGGCCTCGATGACGGCAACGTCGAGCTCGTGGCGGAAGTGCTTGCGCAGGGTACGCGAGGTGATGCCGATCACCAGGACGATGTCGTCCTGGGGCACGCCGCAGCCGGCCATGGCGTGGACCATGCGGCGCTGCTCGGCCGTGGGGACAAAGCTAGGCGCGCCCATGTGCGGGGGCCCTGGCGCTGGTCGGTTTGTAGCTCGGGAAGCGGTGCCGCGGCATGTCGTGGTCCTCGGGTGGCCGAGGTGATTCTAGCGAGGCGGCAACGAGAGAGCATTCAGCAGGAATGCGATCGGCTACCTGTTAATATGAGACTGCTAACCGGCGTGCGGCGCGCTCCCTGCGGTCCGCGAGCGAGTGACGCAGAAGTGGGGGCGAAACGAACTAAATTGCGCCTCAAGCCTTTGAAAGTGTTTAGGTGAGGCAAAGCGATCTAACCATCGCATACATGTGCGAGCTGCCCCTTTCTGGTGAGCTTCTCTGTTGTTTGGATCCGTTCACCATAAGAAGACCTGAGCGGTCTGCCTCACCTAAACACTTTCAGGCACTTAGGAGGAGTTCTACGGCATTGAACCAGCACCCAGCCTTCACCTGCCAAACGAGGACAACCCCTGGTCCAGAGCAGCCCCAATTGCAGCCATGCCGGTGAATCGCGAGCCGTTGCTGAGGCGGCGTCGTTCAACGCCTTTTCCCGCGCCCAGGACACGCTGGGAGAACACATTGACCGCCGGGAGCCTGGATTTGTCGAACCCTTCTTCGCCGGCCCATCGCAGGAATTTCCCGTAAGCCTCGGACACCTTGGCCTCCAGGGTAACATTGGGGCGGGCGTACTCGACCTGATCGCTTTCCATCCAAGCCAGCACCGGATCGGACGAATAGATCCAATCGAGCAATGCTTCGACCGACGACTCCGGTTCCGAGAAATGGCCCCGGCGAATGACTCGGCTCGCGCCTTCAACGGCCCACTGGAGCAGCAGGTCAGGCTCCTCCTCTCCCACACGAGCGCCGATCCTCTCCACACGCTCCTCGGGTGGGATGACGCGGTTGAAGACGAGGACCATGAGACGTCGGCGCACGCCGCGGTCCACACCGCCCTTGAACGACGGCAGGCTGTTCGTCGCAAAGATATGCTGCGCCATGGGCTCGAACTCGACAGCGCTCCTATAGACCTCCCGGCCGGTGACTGGATCACCCGTGACAACCTGCTTGAACACGTCCGAGGAAATGGCGTCGGAGCCGGCAAGTTCGTCGGGCGCATTCAGCAGCTTCCCAGCCAAATGACAGATGAAGGTCTGATCACTGAATTTCGTCGGCGAGATGGAGCTGACGGCGTCGCGGGGGAGAAGCGATCGATGCATTGCCAGGACTTGGGATTTGCCGTTCTCCGTGGAACGGCCAACCAGCACCACCGCTTTTGGCGATTTGATGCGGGTTGCCAAGCCAGCCGCGCTGATCCCCGCGATTTCACCGAGCAACTCGATCTTCGCTGCTTCGTCATCGTCGCCGTTGAAGCAGCCGTGGAGAAACCGGTGCATCAGCGATGTGCTGTTCGGCTTCGACTGATTGCCAGGCCAACTGCCAGCCAGCACATGCCGTTGCCGGTGTTCCCGATGGTGCCGGAGGAGCTCCGGCTGGCCGAGCGCACCGAACGTAATGAAGCCGCTGGCGCAATTGATCCCACGAGGGCCGGTTCGAAAGAAATCTCTCGCGCGCAGGAGCTGGACCAGGCAAGCGAGCCCGCTTTCGATGCGCGTCTTTCCGAGCCGGATGATCGCTTCGTTACCCCGTCCATTCGGATAGCCGGCGCCGTCGTACCGCGCCACTGCCGACCACAGCTCCTCAGCATTGATCGGCTCCCAGTGCGTCGTGCTGTATTTCCAGAACTCGCCTTCATCCTGGATCACTTTGCCGTATCGATCCGTCAGATCCTGGGCAACGCATTCGGCGATCTCCGCATCGGACCCAATGGACAGACGGCGTGCCTCGCGGCTGTTTGATCGCTCACTATATCCAAAGCGCGGGTCGACAAGGTCCTCCAGCGTTAGCCAGGACTGCTCGAGCATCTGCTTGAGGAACAGGAGCCGATCGAGACCCGTGCAATGACCGTGGCGACAGTGGATCACGAAACCTTTTGCGTCGTCGCTTCCGCCAGGGTCACAAACGAACGTGGCAGCGTCTTGGTCCTGGCTGCTGTGCGCCGCTGCATTAGGACAGGTGATGTGGTGCCGAACACCATCGGCAAGGCGTCCGATGAAAGCACCCGGGCTTCGCGCGTTTAAAGCGTCCACGATCTTGAAGGTAGCAGCCGAGCCAGCCGCCCAACGCCGAAGATCGAAGAGTTCGCCGGTCTTACGGTCCTTAAAGACCTGGTCACCTGTAGCGCCGGAGGCACGACCGTCGCGTGACGTCTTTCCGCTTTTGCTCTGGCGTGACCGACGTGCAGCCGGCTCGGCATCAAGCTCATCGTCGAAGCTCTCAAGCGCAAAGACGTCGATCCACTCGCCGTCGATGACCTCAGCTTCGGCGGGCGGGCCGTTGAGCGGGTGGCGCGGTAAATAGAACAGCCTTGAGGTGTCCGAGCAGGAACGGTCATGCTGGAGGCCGAGGTGGCGGGCGGCGAGGCCGTAACGGTCTTCCCATACTTGAGTCGCCTGCTTCTGATCATCATAAGCGTTTGCCAGCCACGGCCGTGCGAGAGGCAGGACCTCGCGGATTTTGGGACAAGGCTGGTGATGGAAGATCAGGTAGGTCTCGTCCTGAACTTCCACGGTCGCTCCTGAAGCAATGGCAGCGAGGAGACCCTTCACCTCGGTGAGGTATTGAGGAGCCGAAGCCGGATTTTCTCCAGCAACGCCACGCTTCTGGAGCCAGGCTTCATAGGCTCCGCGTTTCACCAGGGTGGTGTTGGCCAAGTGGGAATGCGTGCTGCTGATCACACCGGCCCACCCAAGGGAGCGAAGTGCCGATGAAATATCCGATAGGGACGAGCCACTGTCGCTGTCGAGCACGATCATTTCGATGCGCGTCGCGTCGGCCTTCTTGCGTCGTCCGGTCGGAAATACGGCCGGCGTGAAGCAGGCCCCATCTTTTGCGCCCACCGCGTGCCGCGTCAGCAGCGCCGCCAGATCTCCCCATGCGATCGTGCGGACATCAGTCCAAGGGCTGGTCTGGGCCGCGCCGCTACCAAACGTAAGTGTGATTTGGCGCAGATCTTCATGGTCGCTTGCGCTCACCGCGCGCCGCCAAGCATGCGCTGCTGCGCCTCGTAAGCCTCGACATCCTCAAGCGTGTAGACGACCCGACCGCCCACCTTGATGTATGCCACGCCGATTCCGAGCCAGCGCCAGCGCTCGAGCGTGCGCTCGGAAATGCGCCAGCGGTCGGCGAGATCGTTCTGATGAAGATGACGGATGGCCATGTCGGTAATCCTCGCAATGCAGTGAATGACTGCGAGGAAAATCGTGTTATCGACCGGTTCGAGATATAGATGGCGACACGAAAGTCGTGAGGTTTGCCCGCCTTAAGCCTTTGATTTCATGTAGTCGATTGCGAAAGTGGTGAGATCGCCGGTGAAGTCGTGAGATCGGACGATTTGCGCTGATCGAGCTCATGGACACCGACGAGGGCGAGAGCTGGATTCAAGCGGTATCCAGCCCAGGACAGGCTCTCAATCACATCATCAGGGGCGAGCGCAGCGCCGAGCTCCTGACGGAATTGCTCCGAGAGCTTGATGCGCACTGCGCGAACCAGCTGACGGGCCGTAGCCCCCGTCACGCCCATGGCGCCTGACAACTGCTCAGTCCGCATGAAGGCAAAGCCGGACGGGCCGCGCTGGGCACGGATGCCGTCCTGGAAATTCGGCAGCAACTGCATGATGAGGTCGAAGTGCTTCTTCTGCAGAACGGCCAGGTTGCCGATCCGAACTTCCCGACGCGCCAGGCTCAGCAAGATCGTGATTGGTCGGGGAATTACCTTGATCTTGCGATCCGCTGCCTGTCGTTCGGGCGTAGCCTCAGTCTCTGCGGGATCGCGGATCTGGACATCCTGAGCGAGCGGGCCCTGGATCATAGCCAGCAGCGAATGGTCCGGCAGCTCGAGCCGATCGCCCAAGACATCATCCGTCCGCGCAGCCTCAGTGACGATCCGCAAGACATTCTCACCGTGGCGGGCGTGCAGTCGGTGCAGCCGAGCTGCCGCCTCGTCTATGCGCAGACCCAGATGGGGAAGGAGGCGGAAAGCCTCACCATGCGCGCCCAGGAAATGCTCCTGAGTTGATCAGCGCCACGTGTGGGCGGCCAACACGTACGCCTCGGCGGTCACCGCCTCGATGCCCGGCTTGCGTGCCCCCCGCATCAGCTCGACAGCATAGTTCGATGCCGGCTCGAGGTGCCCGCAACCCGCGGCGAGGATACCAAAGCGGCGATCGAGGCATCGCGTGCAGACGCCACAGTGCCGGCCTTGCCTCATCGCTGCGCTGCGGGTGGAGCCACAGCTGAAGCTCGGTCCGATGAGGTCGCCACAGCCGGCATCAGCAATGCGCCGGACGATGTCCGCCTTGCTATCCCAGAAGAAGGGATTGTGGATCCGGATGTCTGTTTCGGTGACGCGAGAGAAAAGCTGGCTGTAGAGGTCAAGCACCTTTGGATGGGTGGTTCGGGTCGCCCGGGACCCCAGCACATGGCTGGCCAGCGGCAAGTTCGTGCTGACGATACCGTTCTCGTAGAAGCAGACCTCGCGCAGGCCATGGACCCGCGCCACCAGCAGGCCAAGGACGGCAAACAGAAACGACCGAGTCCTTTGGGTCGGCTCCACCATTTCTCCGGCGTTCGTGAGGCCGAGCCCGATATGCGCCAGGCGGTCGGAGCCCGCGCGCGCCCTCAGCGTTTCGACAAGCCGGTTCTGGATTCCCTGAACGATGGGAGCTGACTGGTACGAGACGAGAGCGGCCTTGCGCCGTTTCACCAGCAATGCGTCGACAGCACCCGCGAGCGAATCCAGGCCGCCAGAGAAGAGGATGACCTCTGCGGGTTGGAAAGTTGACTCGGCGCCAGATCCGGCGATGTCCAAGAAGGGCTGCCAGGCGGGTGCGCCGGCAAGCTCGACGAAATCGAATTGGTACCGGTCGCCCGAGAGAAAGCCGATCGTCTTGCGCAGCCTCTCCTGGATGTCAGGCGTATTCCAGAAGTCTGGGTCACGCACCGCGATGCTAAAGGACAGATTGCGACGCCAGTTCTCACCCAAGGCGGGCATCGTCGGGCCGTCCCGCGGCACCGTACGGTCAGCAAGGTGAACGTAGGAGGCAATGGAGAGCAGATCCCAGAGCCTATCGGGGAGGTTCGCCATCATTTGGTGCCTGACCTGATGAAGCGTCATCGTAAAGCCGCTGCGGCCCGCGCCACGGATGCCAATGTCCAATGCCATCTCAGGACCTTTCCATCCCGATGACCGAGCCCCGGCGCAAAGCAGGCGAAGCTCACGCATGGACCATGTCGCCTCGCACACACAGCTCGTCCCGCACCTTCTTGAAGGCGGCATGGACAAAGCCGGAGGCCGCTTTGGGCGTCAGCGCTCCCTCGAAGGTGCGCTTGGCGTACCAATCGGCGGTGAATTGTTCCACGATGAGTGACGCCTCCCGACAATGAAGGGTAAGCGCGATCTCGAACATGCGATGGTCTTGCAGGCTCTGGAACCGTCGGGACTGCCCCACCTGCGCCGGCAAGGTGCGGCTGAGATAGTAGCCCAGGTGCTCCCGAGTGAGGCGAGCGATGAAGTCTCGGACCAGCACGGCGAAGCTGGCGGGTGACGCGAGTTTGCGCAGCGATGCCCATGCCTCGTCCGCCTTATAGGTCGAACCGAATAAGCTGCCCTCGTCACGCACAGCCACACTGACGAGGCTTTCCACCACGGTTGCTGCCGCGAGATCGCTGAAGTCATTAGACCGGCGGTCTGTGAGGATAGTGTCATCAGGATGCTCATGACCGCGGCGCCGATCTCCGTGATCGTGGGCTGTGCGACGACCGCCAGGCCCAGGCGTTGGAGGGCCTCGCCAAATGCGGACTCTCGTGCGGCGAGGGGGATTTGCGTCATCAGCCAAAAGCCTTGCTGGAGGGTGCTATCATTCGCCGCGGCAGCCAGGGCCGGCTCCGCCACCTGACTCACCGCAGCAACGACTTGCTTGGCGTCGGCTCCTCCAGTGATGAGAGCAATGACGGCCTGCCAGGCGCGGCTGGTGGGAAGGGTCCCGAGGCGTTGGTGGCCCATGTGGGGCGGGCTCCATTGTTCTCTATTTGTTCTAGTTCTCTCAGGACTCAGGCGCGAAGGCAAGCGCGAATTTCGCTCTGCCCGCCAAGACCTCGCGCAATCTCAAATGATTGCGCTCTGCCACGATAGAGGATTGATTTCGCTGTATTATCTTGCCTGGGCGGGGCAATCGTTCCTGCACAATGATGACCGTGACCCCCAACCTTCACCTCCCGCCCCACCTTCGCAAGGTTTGCGAACTTCTCGCCCGCGGTCATCTGCGACTACGAAGCCGCACTGCCGCTGAGTTCGACGCCGACCTCGGGGTTCACGGAGAAAGTTCGCTACACTTTCACCGCGACCAGAGCGGTCATGCGACGCCCAAGGAGGGGCAACTCGCATGAACCGAAACACCGCACAGGCCATTGCCGCGCCGCCGCCGACCTTTGCCGCCATCCCCAAAGCCGATGTGCTCGGCCGGCTTGCTGCGCTGCAGGCCGCGCCCATCGCCACACTCAAGCAGCAATGGCGCGAGCTCTACGGCAAGGAGCCGCCACCGTTCAGCCGCAGCTACATCACCAGCCGGCTCGCCTACCGGATCCAGGAGTTGGCCTATGGTGGCCTCAAGCCGGAGACCCGGGCAAGGCTCGAGGCGCTGGGCGAGCAGCTGGACGGCGGCAACGTCGTGCTGCGCCGCATCCGAGCCGACAGCCGTCCACTGCCTGGCACCCGCCTCATCCGAGAGCATGCCGGCGTCCAGCACGTGATCACGGTGCGCCCTGATGACTTCGAATACGAGGGCCGGCCCTACCGGTCGCTCTCGGCCATTGCCCGGCACATCACCGGGACGCGATGGAACGGCTGGACCTTCTTTGGCTTGCGCGGCCGAGGTGACGCATGACCCGCAAGCCCCGCACCGAGGCGCCGATGCCGGCGACGGTCCGCAAGCTCCGCTGCGCGGTCTACACGCGCAAGTCGACCGACGAGGGCCTGGACCGCGAGTTCAACACCCTGGACGCTCAGCGCGACGCCTGTGAGGCCTACGTGGGCTCCCAGCGGGCCGAGGGGTGGCTTCTGATCCGCGACCGCTACGACGACGGCGGCTTCACCGGTGCGACGCTGGACCGTCCGGCACTGCGGCGGCTGCTGGCCGATATCGAGCAGGGCAGGGTGGACGTTATCGTCGTCTACAAGATCGACCGCCTGAGCCGCTCGCTGATGGACTTCGCCAAGCTGGTGGAGACCATGGAGGCGCACGGGGTGACCTTTGTGTCGGTGACGCAGTCGTTCAACACCACGACGAGCATGGGGCGGCTGACGCTCAACATCCTGCTCTCGTTCGCCCAGTTCGAGCGCGAGGTGATTGGCGAGCGGATCCGCGACAAGTTCGCAGCGTCTCGGGCTCGTGGCATGTGGATGGGTGGCAAGGTGCCGCTCGGCTACGACGTCATGAGCCGCAAGCTCATCCCGAACGAGGACGAGGCGCCGCGGGTGTGCTGGGTGTTCGAGCTGTACGTCGAGACGCAGTCCGGCACCGCCACCGCCCGGCAGCTGCAGGCGGAAAACACCACCAGCCGATCGGGCCGGCTGCTCGACAAGGGTGATGTCTACAAGCTGCTGAACCTGCGGACCTACGTGGGCGAGGTGACGCACAAGGGGCAGGTGTTCCCCGGCGAGCATCCCGGCATTGTGTCACGGGAGCTCTGGGATCGAGCGCACGCCATCCTTCAGACGAGCCCAAGGGTTCGGACGCAGCCACGTCAGCATGCACCCGCGCTGCTGAAGGGCCTGATCTTTGGCACCACGGCCGGGCGCTGTCGCCGACGCATGCGCTGCGGCGAGGGCGGCTGTACCGGTACTACGTCTCGCAGCGTGTGCTGAAGGGGGATGCGCCGGACGATGACAGCATCGTGCGACGGGTGTCGGCCTCGGCCATCGAGACAGCGGTGATGGAGCAGGTTAGGGCGCTGCTGCGGCAGCCGGAGGTCGTGGTCGGCACGTGGCGGGCCGCGCAGCCGGAGGCGCCGGAGCTGACCGAGCACGAAACCCGCGAGGCGCTGCAACGGCTGGATCCGCTGTGGGGCGAGCTGTTCCCGGCGGAGCAGGCGCGGATTGTGCGGGCACTGGTGGAGCGGGTCACGGTGGGGCCGGCAGGCGCGGATATCCGGCTGCGGGTCGAGGGGCTGGCCAGCCTGGTCCGAGACCTGGGTGCCATCAGCCCGCACGCATTGGCGGCAGCATGAGTGAGGCGACGACGCTCACGGTCCGGGTGCCCCTGGCGATCGCCCGGCGGCCTGGCCGCGCGACCGTGATCATACCGGTGCAGCAGGCGGGGCAGGAGCACGTACAGATGACGCGGTCCGACCCGGCGCTGGTGAAGGCGCTGGCCCGGGCGTTCCGATATCAGAAGCTGCTGGACGGGGGGCGGTACGCATCCATAACCGAAATGGCTGCGGCAGAGAAGATTGAACGAGGCTACCTCGGCTCGCTGCTGCGGCTAACGCTGCTGGCTCCAAATACCGTGGAGGCGATCCTCTTTGGTGATGCCTGTGGCGGGCTCGCGTTGCCGGCGTTGCTCGAGCCGTTCCCGGTCAATTGGTTCTGCCAGAATGGACGCGGTCCGGGTGCCTGACCTAACCTTTGCCGACGACGTCCGCTTTGAATTGCGCGGTAGACAATTGAACAGGCTTAGGTCGAAAGCTGACGTTTGCGCGTCCGAATCGCTTATGCTGTGAGCATCGCGAGTGAGTCACAGATCCAATTGTTGACATGACCGCGGTTCAGGCGCCGAAAATGGTTTTTGGAGGCCTGACATTGATTCCCAGCGTAGAGAAATCTTAGCGGGTCTACACCTTCACCCAAGTGTTGCAGGTGACGGCCTGGACAGCGCTGGCCACAACGAGCGGCGCCTTCGAGGCCTGCTGGCTGCAACATCTGACGTCATCTATCGAATGAGCCCTGACTGGACTCTGATGTATCAGATGGATGGACGCGGCTTCATGCCTGACACGGATGTGCCCAGCGTGGACTGGCAGGAGGAGTACCTCCTTGCAGAGGACCGACCTGCGATCATGGCGGTAGTTGCGGACGCCATTCGGACGAGGAACGTCTTTCAATGCGAGCACCGCGTCCGGCGAGCAGACGGTTCGATCGGTTGGACTTTTTCCAGAGCCATTCCGATAGCCAATGACCGTGGCGAGATCGTGGAATGGTTCGGCGCGGCGTCCGACATTACCGATCGAAAGCGCGGAGAAGAACTCTCCAAACTGCTGACGCTAGAAGTACATCATCGCCTCAAGAACACTCTTGCCATGGTGCAAGCCATTGCAAGCGGCACCTTCACGTCAGCGGCGGCCAGTGAGGAATTGAAAGCCTTTCTTGGCCGAATTCATGCCTTAGCATCTGCTCAGGACGCTCTCATAAATTCCGATTGGAATAGCGCCGACGTGCACGAGGTGGCCTCGCAGGCGTTGAGGACATTGCCACAAAATCGCATTGTCTTAGATGGGCCGGCGGCACTGATGCGACCAGGCGAGGCTCAGGGACTGGCACTTGTCGTGCATGAACTCTGCACCAACGCGTCGAAATATGGGGCTTTTGCTATGCGGGACGGCCGCGTCACTGTTCAGTGGGAAACTGAAGGCTCATTGCTGCAACCTGCAGTGGCAGGAAAGCGGCGGGAAGCCAGTAACCCCACCAACGCACCAGGGATTTGGCTCTCGTATTTTGCAATACGCGATCCCGCAAGACGCAGGTGGTTCGGTCGAGCTTGATTATGCCCCAGCGGGATTAATCTGCCGCATCACACTTCCACTCATAACCCCAGAATAGCTGTGCAATGACCTGCTTGAAGCGGGTGCGACAGCATCGGGCACAAGCCAGGTCATGCCGGGCCTCAGGAGGGCAGCGAGGTCGTGAACACGACGCGGTTTGACCCGGCGCTTGTGAAGGCGCTGGCGAGAGCCTTCCGATATCAAAAGTTGCTGGATGAAGGGCGGTATGCCTCGATCACGGAGATGGCGGCGGCGGAGAGGATCGAACGGGGTTACCTGGGCTCGCTGCTGCGGCTGACGCTTCTGGCGCCACGCATCGTCGAGGCAATATTGGATGCTAAGAATGTCAGAGTGGCACCTCCGGGATTGCCTGAGCTGCTTTCGCGCGACTGGACGCGTCAGCAGGATCATCTGCGGGCTCCATAGTGCCAAAAGCTCTATGGCCGTTTTGCGCCCGTCGCAGACATCTCGGAGAGCGCTGACACGGTATAAAGCGGACGTGACCTTGAGATGGCATATGGGACTGGGTGGGTGGAAAGCGGAAGTTGGCTTGCTTTCGGAATCGGACATTCTGCAGAGCAATCGTGCCATGGCGTCACTTGGTTCTGACGCTCCTAAACGAGAGCTTAATGCCTAGCGCGCTTGCGCTATTTGCTGAATTGCCAGATTCAAAGCGTGATAACCTCAGAAAATGCACAAAGGATAGCGCCATGCTGAGCAGATACCGATACGATGTAGCCCTGTCATTTGCAGGCGAACAACGTGAATTCGTTGAGAATGTCTTTAAAAATCTGAAAGAAAGAGGATTAAAGGTATTTTATGACGAAGATCCAAGCGTTCAAGCTCAGCATATTGGAGAGAGGTTTTCTATTGTTTCTCAAATTATTTACGGGTCCGGTGCTGATAACGTCATAATGTTTATATCGAAAGAATATGTTACGAAGCCTTGGACAGTTCTAGAGTCTACACATATCGCCGATAGACTAAGAGATGCCCTTTTTGGACGCGGCAGCGGAGTATATCTTGCCGAATTCGATCGCACACCACTGCCGGGCGTCGCGTCGGAAATATGGAGAAAAAAGATAGAAAAAATGAGTCCATCCACATTCTGTGATCATTATATCGATTGGAGGGCAAATCGCACAAAGCTTGACCATTCAGATATTATTTTAATGCTATCGCAGGCAAAATTTTCTGAGGTTATTGATCTTCTGTCAAAAGTAGACAATGAGCAAGCAAATCATAATGACATCGTATTTTCTCTTTATAATATCACTTGCGCAAGATCAAAGTATGCGAGACGCAACACCGAGGAGCACGATCGGCTTCTTGATGATGCAGTGAATTCTCTTCATAAATGCATCCAAGTTGTCGAAAACTCCAGGCCGGAATACGTGCAAGAATTAATTGATTTTGCTGATATTGACGATGATCTTATTTATCTGCGCAAATGCAGGAAAGATTCTTTGAGGAAAATATTGCGGAGAAAGAAATTAAATACGATTTATTCCGGCGTTAACTATTCTAAAGAAAGCGGGTGTGTTGATGCAAATTCCATAATTTCTACGCCGAACGGTCAGAAGCGGATCTGCGAGTTGAAAAAAGGAGATCAAGTATTTTCGTTTTCGCCGCTAATGAGAGAGCGAAGAGTATCGAAGATTATTAGTACTAAAGTATTTCCACTTAAGCAGCGCATCTTCATCAACAACATTCTTATAGCATCAATGGAGCAAACCCTATATTGCGAACAAAGAGGATGGGTTGCGTCGGATGTTCTTAAGATCGGAGATTTTATAATGAAGGACGGCGGCGTGTTTGAAAGAATTCATAGTCTATCCGCTCTAAATAAAGCCGATGTTATGATCGTCGGCGTAGAAGACTCTTCGCACACGTTCATATCCGATGGTTTTGTGTGTCACAATATGGAAAAATAACCAAACTATGAAATAATCGAAGATATATCGACATAATCGGCGTCCTCCCAGCCTTCGAATGGCGAAGGCGTCAGCCAAATACTGGTTTTGGTCGGAGGGGTGCTTCAAGATTGTAGCAGGCTATGCGGCTATTTTCAAATTTCCCAGCGTTCGCAACGGATCTAGAACTGCCAAACCTCGCCCGCTTTCAGTGGTCACTTTTCCAGATGTCTGACCAGATGCAGGCGGCCCGGTCACGGCCATAGCCCTGCCGGACCGCTCAGCGCCCATCCCGGCCAATCAAACGACAAGAGCGGTATCGCGAATACGGACAAAGGACGGGAGAGACCAACCGACAGCGATGTGAAGTTGGAGGAGGTGGTCCGATCCGGGCGAAGGCCCCCGAGCTTTTCCATGAGTCCGAACCGACAGCGCAGTCGATCTTGACGTGTGCGCCAGGGCCGACGGCCGCCCACGGAAGAACGGCGGCGTGACCAGCCCCGAGCGTGAGGAGCTCGCGAAGCTTCGGCTTGAGATTCATCGCCTGTACGTCGAGTACGTGGCGCAGCTCAGGCTAAATTTGGTTGGCTAGCCCGCACCCGGTTGACCTGGACGTTGACGACGCGCTCAGCCCACTTGAGCAAGAGGTCTTCGTCGGAGATCTGCCGCAACTCCTCGGCGTCAGGCCAAGTGGCCACCCACTCCAATAACTTCTCCCGCGGCGTATGCCGATGGTTTTCCACAAAGAAAACAAATAACTCATAGGGATCGGCATTGCTATTGCCGACCTTCCGTACCACGCCGAAGTAGGTATCCTTGAATGGCTCCCACTCCAGCATCTGACGCTCGCTCGCCTTCTGCCACAGAGTGAAATTATGGCCGTCTTCCCTTTGCACAGCGAATAGAAAAGCCATTTCCTGCGGAACGGCGAGGGCAGTGGTAACGATGCCGGTAAACGGCTCCAGTCCGACGCCGACAGCAGCTTTAACATCCGGGTCATTAGGATCGTAGTGGTACGGCTTGCCGATGATCGGCCGACGTTCAACCTTCATGCCCGGCAGCTCGGATGGTAACGAGCCGTCAAACGTAGTAAGTGTATGCGTATACTTCTCCATCACCTGGACAACCGCCAGGGCGTCGGCGTGCTTCTCTTCCTCCTTGTACCTCTCAAAAAGCGTTGAGGTTTCAGACTTCATAAAGTCCGGGATGTGGAAGCCAAACGGCATGATGAACGTAGCCATCTTGTCGCTGGCCAGGTGGTGGTGATAGCAAAAGTTGGTGATGAACACGTAGGCTGGAGGATCGTTCGGCCGATCCCGTTCCTTGTTGAGCAGGTGACGCCTAGCGCGGGGGTGCCGCGGCGGCTCCGTCCCATCAGCACCATCGGCCGCATTCAGATCAATGAAGACCATGCGCTCAGTCTCAGAAGGCTTGTTGAGGGCATCGCTCAGGTGCGTGCGGATACGGTTAGTAGGGTCCGGATCAGGCGATCCATCCGCTGCCGTCCGGCCGAGGACGCCTGGCACTCCACGCGCTTTCACTTCGACGGAAAAGCGCCTCCCGTTGGGGCTGGTGGCGTACAGCTCGACCTTACGAGTCCACGCCCCGTCTCATCAACCAGCTCGATCTTGAACCCCGCGCGAAAGAGGCAACTGATCATTACCAGTTCAAAGTACGCGCCCTGGAACTGCTCCGGCAGCCGAAGCCGCTTGAGCATGCGGTCTAAGAGCTTGGCGTTGTGCTGGATCAAATAGAAGCTGTAGGCGAGCCCGAAGTAGGCGGCAGCCGCACCGATAGCCTTTCCCTCGGCATACCCCAGCTCATTGCGCGGTAGGCTCTCCAGGTGCGTCTTCACCACCTCACGCCACGCGATGATGGGATGCTGTTCTCCGGCGGGCTTGGCAGCCTCCCCGGCGTACCACTCCTGACCGAGCTTGAGGGGGATCAACTTGTCCAGGAACTCGTTGAAGACATTAGCCTGGACGAAGATCACCTCATTCCCAACCGCCACCGCTCTTCGGTCGCCGATCATCGCGGAGATGATTGGCCTTCCCATCCCCTGCTGCTGCCGACGGCGCGCACGTGGGCCTCGTGCTGCGCAATGATCCCCTGGATATCGGCGCGCGTAGGCTCCGGCGGCTGACGGGCGGGATCTCCGCAGCACCCTTTGAATTTCTTGCCACTGTCGCAGAAGGAACAGACCTGGTTGCGGCCGATCTTCATGTGGGGAGCGGCATATGTCCTCCTGCGACAGCACGCGACTCGGACTCGTTCAAGCCTCATCTTCCACACCAATCGCTTTGAGCACACGGCGCATCTCGCCACTGGAGTATCAAGGCTTCGTCGTTATCTATGAAGTTCGTGTGGCTGGTAGGATTGCGGATAAGACGCATGCGCCGGTTTTGGCGCATCCGATCGCCAAGCGATCTCAGCCCCAAGCAAAATCATCGGGCCGCAAAAACTTCGCAACGAAATCAGCGCTTAAAGCTTGAGAGTAAAATCGGCTAACCCTCAAGGTTCGGAGAGTCTCCGCGCTCTGGAGAGAGAAATGCCCCTCATTCCGAAAGCGAGCCATCAAGGTCATGCCGCGAACCTCGGCCAAACCTGGGCCTTAGCGCGGTGCTAACCGATGAGAGAATGTCTGTGTGGGGAAAGACTGGAGCAGCGATAGGAACCGAAGCGACAACGTTCTCTGGGCAAGGCAGCCTGCGCGAGCAGCGGAGCGAGCTAAGCTAAGTTGAACCTCGCCAAAGTGACCCCCGAGATGCTGACTGATCGGCCTTCGTTTGGCCGCCCAAGGATGTTGTCGGAAGGTGGGGAGCGCGCCGTCCGCTGCAGCTCGGTTTGGATCGCTCTAAGCGGTAGTCAGCACTTTGGCGCTGGCGAGCTTCGACGTAGCCGGCGCGCCTATACTCGCTTCCAAGTTGGGGATGAAGCATGTTGGATAGCATGAAAACGCGCACCCCGCCCCATTCGTCTTCTCCTGCGCTACGGATGGCCGGCACGGCAGCCCAGTCTTTGTCGGCAACGGTCGCCAACCTAATTCATGCCGACATTTTGTCAGGGCGGCTGCTAGCCGGCGATCGCCTCAAAGAGGCCCACCTCGCCGAGAAACATGCGATCAGCCGCGCCACCATCCGTGAGGCGCTGATCAGTCTTGAGAAGAGCGGCGTCGTCGAGCGCATTCCGGGCGCTGGCGCCCGCGTGGTCGCCTTCGACAGGGCGGATATTGAAGCACTCTACGAGGCTCGCGCAGGCGTGCTTGCGCTCTGTGCTACGGCTTGCGCGGAGCGTATCGTGAAGTCGGTCGCTCAGCGACTTACGTTGCTGGTCCGTGACATGCAAGCTGTGGACGCCTCGAACGACCTGTCCCGGGAGCGCCATGCAGAACTCGCAATACGAGCGCAGCGCCTGATCTCTGAGGGCTCGGGAAACCGCTATTTAGCAGAATTTCACGAGCAATTGCTCAACATGGCACTGTCGCGGCTGGTGCGTCAGCAAGGTTTGGCTTTTCACGAGGCATCGCGACGCGCTGAATCTTCTCGGGACTGGGCTCGCGTCGCGCGGGCTGTTGATCGTCGCAACGGTCCAGCCGCCGCGGCGGCGATCCACACGCTTATGGCGCACTCGGCGGAGGCTGTGTTGTCTCAACCGATCTATCAGGACCGAGCACCCCCCGAAGAATAACGAGGATAATTGTCTGGGGATTTTTTTGTATTGTCAGACATTCCGATGCGCCGTAGAACTTGATGATACCGGACAAGCCCTAGAGAGCCGCCCGGCAAAGGAGCCCCACAAGGGGACTGATACGGAGGGACACGCCTTGGGAATCCGCATTCTGTTGACCGTTGCATCTCTTGTAGTCTGGAGCCAGTTCGTCCCTGCCGCCGCTGCGTTTCCGGACCGCTCACTGCGAGTGATCGTCGGCTTTGCTCCTGGCGGCCTTGGCGACATCGTCTCGCGCCTACTCGCCGACGCGATCGCCGTTCGCGTTGGAGGGCCACGCATCGTCGTCGAGAACCGCACCGGCGCGAACGGGATGATCGCGCTTGAGACCGTCGCCCGCAGCGCAGCCGATGGCTACACCGTCCTGCAGTGCGGTACCGGCATCATGACGGTCAGCCCGGTCATGCCCGGCCTGCAGCTACCGGTAGATATTGCGCGCGACATTGCACCCATCGCCAACGTAGTGAGCAACAGCTGGGCGCTGGCCGTCTCGCCGCGCAGTGCTTTTTGGAGCTTGGCCGATCTGGTGAGCGCGGCTCGACAGCGTCCCCGGGCGGTCAGCTACGGCCACGCAGGCGTGGGCTCGCTGCAGCACCTGGCAGTGGAGTGGTTCGCTTCTGAAGCGGGAATTGAGCTCCTTGGAGTTCCTTATCGCGGTATGGGCCCGGCAGTCGTTGACCTCATGGGTGATCGCATCGACATTGTCCTGACAAGCCTCGGCGACGTCAGCCGGCAGGCATCCGAGGGACAGGTCCGCGTGCTTGGACTCGCTGAGCCAGCCGCCTCACTGCAATCCCCCGAAACGCCACGCCTCTCGGCGACGGTGCCCGGCTACGAGCTCGTGGGTTGGAGCGGCCTCTGCGGCCCGCAGCGACTGCCGGCCGAGGCCATGGCCTGGTGGCAGTCCGCCGTTTCCCGCGCCCTCGACGATCCAGCCTTCCGCGAAAGGCTCACGCAAGTTGGCATGACCCCGGGCTACGAAGACGCCGCAACCTTCGCCGGCAGCATTGATACTGCGCGCGAGCGCTGGCGCCGCGTCATCGAACGCGCGGGCATCCGCGCCGAATGAACCTGGAGGAACGAGCATGAGTTACACGTACGACAGCATAACCGTCCGCAAGATCGCGCCACATGTCGGTGCCGAGATCGACGGTGTAGACCTTTCTCGCCCCGTTACGGGACGTCAACTTGACGAGGTGCACCGAGCACTGGCCGAAAATCTCGTAATCTTCTTTCGCGACCAAACAATGGGAGTGCAGGAACAGCGGGCATTCGGCCAGCTCTTTGGCGAGTTGCTGGTCCACCCTGCCTCGCCCAACGCCTATCCCGGCCTCCCGGACGTCATGGTCCTACACGCAGACGAGAGCTCGTTCACTGTAGACGGCGAGAACTGGCACACCGACGTCTCCTGCGCGGAGGTCCCCCCCATGGGCAGCGTGCTACACCTGACGGAAGTGCCAGACGTGGGCGGCGACACCATGTTCGCTAGTATGTACGCAGCCTATGACGCGCTCTCGGATCGGGTGAAAACCATGCTCGACGGCATGACCGCCACCCACGATGGGGAGAAGGGCTATCGCGGCAAGTACATCAATCAGCCCGCCGGAAAGGTCTATCCGAAGGCGGAGCACCCAGTGGTTTGCACCCATCCAGTAACGGGACGGAAGCTGCTCTTCGTAAACCGCGGCTTTACGTCTCGAATCAATCAGCTCACCCGCTCAGAGAGCGATGCGGTGCTTGAGTTCCTATTCAGGCATATCGAAACGCCGCTTTTCCATTGCCGCTTCAGCTGGCGCCTGGGGTCCGTCGCCTTGTGGGACAACCTCGCGACGCAGCATCGTGCCTTATGGGACTACTTCCCAAACGTTCGGCACGGCCATCGCGTGACGATCCGAGGCGAGCGACCCGTTTTCCAGACGGCGGCCTGAGGAACATGGGCTTGCTGAAGGGAAAGGTCGCCTGGATCACCGGCGGCGGCACCGGCATCGGACTAGCAGGTGCCAGCGCGCTCGCCGCGGCAGGCGCGATTGTTGTGATCTCGGGCCGGCGGGCGAACGTGCTGGAGGGAGCCGCACGGGGCATCGGCGGCCGGGTTTCAGCCCTTGCGCTTGATGTCTGCGACGCGGAAGAGGTGCGCTCAGCGGCGGACCGAATCCTAGCCGAGCATGGGCAAATCAACATCCTGGTAAACTCGGCCGGACTCAATGTGCCGCGTCGCTCCTGGGCAGAGATTTCGACCGAGGGTTGGGACCAAGTTCGCGCTATCAACGCCGATGGAACTTTTTACTGCATTGCCGCGGTACTTCCGGCGATGCGGCGGCAGAATGGCGGGCTGGTGGTGAACATCGCCTCCTGGGCGGGCAAGCATTTCGGCAAGATGACCGGCCCCGCCTATACTTCAGCCAAGCATGCAGTGGTGGCTATGACGCATTCGCTCAACATGGAGGAATGGTCCCACGGCATTCGTGCGACTGTCATTTGCCCTGCCGAGGTGAACACGCCGATCCTGGACACGCGCCCATCTCCTCCCTCGCATGCCATGCGAGCCCGCATGCTGCAGGTGGAGGATCTTGGCCGGACAATTCGTTTCGTCTGCGAGATGCCACCGCATGTCTGCACGAACGAGATCATCCTGAGCCCTCTATGGAACAGGTCATTCGGCGCTACCGACCCAGCCGCAGAAGGATAGAATCGCTGCGCTGCCGGAGCGCCTTATCGTCGCTAGCTTCCACCCCTCTCATTTGGATGCCAGCCTTTCTCGCCGATAACTCATCGGCCGGCGGCACCTCGCCACCATCTCCTTCGGACCGCATAACTCTTCTAAAGCCCAGGAGGTGTGGCAGTTCCGTGCCGGCTCGTTGAAGAAGTCCGTCACCCCGGAGTCCCTAATTCGCCTTGAGGACAGCAAGAAGTTGAAGATGCTTAGCGATATCCGAGTACATTTTACGGCATGACTTCCGATCAATACCGAGCAAAGTGGGGCATAGCGAAGGACTACCCGATGGTAGCGTCAACGTACGCGGCGCGCCGATCCCCGTTGGCGAAGGAAATTGGCCCAGGACGCGCCGGTAAGGCTTCTTAACTGCGGCCAACACTACTCGCGACTGCGGGTAGCACCAGCCGGATAAGTACGCTTGTCGACCTGCATCTCAGGTGGGTCCGGAGTGTTTCTGCTCCGGCTGGATCTTCACTCCTGGCAACGGGAAGCATGGCTGCCATGCCTTCTATTCTGCCCGTAGGCCGGCGTCCCGCACCAATGCCCCCCAGTCTCGCGCCTCCGATTCGAAGAAGCCCTGCAGTTCCTCCGCCGGTGTGATGAACGGCTCCGCGCCGCGCGCTGCCAGTTGCTGAGCGAATTCCGGTGTCGAGATCGCGCGGCCAAGGGCCTCTCGCAGCCGGGCTACAATCGGTGCCGGCGTCCGCGCGGGGGCATAAAGTGCGAACCAAAAGTTGAGGTTGAAGCCGGGAACGCCGGCTTCCTCCATCGTGGGTACATTCGGCAGAGCTACCGAACGTCGGCGCGAGGTTACTGCCAGCGCACGCACCCGGTCGCCTTGCACCTGCGCCACCGTCGAGGTGATGTTGTCGAAGAGGAAGCTGATGTCGCCTGCGAGCAGGGCGGTCGAAGCGGGTGCGCTGCCCTGGTACGGCACCTGTAGCGCCTCGAAGCCGGCGATCTTCTGCAGCAGCACGGCGAACATGTGCGGCGAGCTTCCGGCGCCGTAGGTTCCATAGGTGAGGCCGCCCCGCTCACGCTTGCCGGCGGCGATGAGCTCCTGCACCGAGGTGACATCGAGCGTGCGGGGATTGACCACGAGCGCGTTCGGCAATGCTGCCACGGTGCCGATGCCCACGAAATCATGCAGCGGATCGTAGCTAATGTTTCGCATGAGCAGCGGATTTAGCACCTGCGTCTGCACCGGCCCGAGCCAAAGCGTGGTGCCGTCCGGCTCCGCCCGCGTGGCCGCCACAGCGCCAATGCTGCCGTTTGCTCCGCCGCGATTCTCTACGATGACCGGCGCGCCGATGGCGTCACGAAGACCGGCCGCTGCGAGGCGCGCCACAAGGTCGGTGGGGCCTCCCGCTGGGTAGCCGACGATAACGCGGATGGTTCGACCGGCAGGCCATTCGTGGGCGCGTGCGGTGCCGATTGCAGGCAAGCC
The DNA here is from genome assembly GCA_028291455.1 of Rubritepida sp. Lineage (GTDB taxonomy): Bacteria > Pseudomonadota > Alphaproteobacteria > Acetobacterales > Acetobacteraceae > Roseococcus. The sequence continues at coordinate 31,367 of JAQGHY010000073.1, forward strand.
CAGGCCGGCGGCCAGCAGGCCGCGCCTCGTTGCGATCATGTCGTTTTCTCCCTCTGCGTCGAAAACTGCCTTCCTGAGGGCGATAGCGCAAATCCATAATGGTTATCGCTGCCATACTTTGCCATTATGGGTCGATGGACATTCGGACCCTCCGCTACTTCGTCGCAATCGCCGAGGAGGGTTCGATCTCCCGTGCGGCTGAGCGACTACATGTCGCGCAGCCAGCACTAAGCGCTCAGATCCGCAACCTTGAGGGTGAACTCGGTTCGCTGCTCCTGCACCGCATCCCCCGCGGTGTCGTGCTGACGGAGGCAGGCACCAAGCTGCTCGGCCACGCGCGGCAGATCATCCGGGCGCTGGCCATTGCGCGCGACGATCTGCTGGGCGACGCCGCCACGACCATCGGAAATGTCACGGTGAGCTTTCCGCAATCCGTGGCGATGGTGTTAACGCGGCCCCTTGTGGAGGAAGTGCTCCGCAGCCTGCCCCGTGTCTCGCTTAACGTGCGCGAGAGCAACACAGGCTACATTCCCGAGCTCCTGCGTACTGGTCAGATCGACGTGGGTTTCGTCTTTCGCAAGGCAGATACGGTGGGACTGAAGGCGCGGCGTCTTCTGGACGAGGATCTGCTGGTGATCGGCCCACACGGGGCCTTTGAACGCGGGGCCAACGGCATTGCGCCGAAGCCCATCCGCTTCTCCCGCCTAGCGCAGCTGCCGCTTGTCATCCCCGGCCGGCCGCACAGCCTGCGGGAGCTCCTGAACGACTACGCCCGACGCGCCCGGATTGAGCTACGCACGCTGGTGGAGGTCGACGCCATTCCGCAGATCAAGGAGCTGGTCGCCGCAGGCGCTGGCCATGCCGTGCTCTCCTCCAACTCGGTGCGCGACGATTTGGTAGCAGGCCGTATCTCGGCCGCGCGCATCGCCTCCCCGGCGATCCAGCGCTCCGTTTTTTTGTGCGGCCAAGCGGAGGTGCCGCAGACCCGCGCCGTCCGTGCCGTGGAGGAGGCTATCCTGCGCGTCTCCGCGCGGCTGGTGGCGGCGGGAAGTTGGGACGCACGCCTCGCCATGCCATAGGAAAAACCTATAGCAGCTAGCAGATCCTCGTCTTGGATCATCTGAACGAAAGCTGGTTTCCTCGCGCCCAATCATCTTGGAGCGAACGCCCATGTCCACCGGCACTCATGTCCATGTGCGCTACGAGACGCGCCCGGAATTTACCGGGATCGCGCACGTCACTATCGACAACCGCGCGAAGCTCAACGCGCTAAATTCAACGATTATCCGAGAGTTCGTGAGCGCCATCGAGCTCCTCGGCAAGGATGCCGAGCTCCGGGGCGTTGTGGTGACCGGCTGGGGCGAGAAAGCCTTCATCGGCGGTGCCGACATCAACGAGCTGTCCAAGTTGGACGAGCCTGGTGCTGCGCGCGCCTTCATTACTGGGGTCCATGAGGCCTGCCGCTGCTTGCGCGACTGTCCCGTGCCAGTGATCGGTCGCGTGAACGGCTTTACCCTTGGCGCCGGCCTCGAGGTGATGGCCGCCTGCGACATGCGTGTCGCCGCCGCCGGCGCGAAGCTCGGCATGCCGGAGGTACGGTTTGGTATGCCCTCCGTGGTGGAGGCAGCTCTTTTCCCGGGGCTTATTGGCTGGGGCCGAACCCGTCAGATGCTGCTGCTTGGGGACATGATCTCCGCCGAGGAAGCCCTTCAATGGGGCTTAGTCGAGCGCGTCGTTCCGCTCGGTGGTTTGGACGCTGCGGTGGATGAGTGGCTGACTTCTCTGGCCGCAAACAGCGTGCGTGGCATGCGGCTGCAGAAGAAGCTCATCCGCGCTTGGGAGACCATGCCGATGGAGCAGGCCGTCCAGCGTGGCATCGACATCTTCGCCGAGACCCACGAGGTCGCCGAACCGCGCGAACTGCTTCAGCGTTTCCTCGACCACCAGGCGGCGAGGAAGAAGTAGTTGTTGCTCGCAGGCATCAGGGTCCTGGAGCTCGGGCAGATTTTAGCTGCGCCATATGCAGCGGAAATCCTGGGAGATATGGGCGCCGAGGTCCTCAAGATCGAGCGGCCCGAGGGCGGCGACGACGCGCGCGGCTGGGGACCGCCTTTTTGGAACGGCGATGCGGCGCTCTTCCACCAGATGAACCGCAACAAGCGCAGCGTGGCGCTCGACCTGAAGTCGCCTGAGGGGCTGGCGCGTATGTTGGAGCTGATGGGCGAGGCGGACGTCTTCGTCCACAATCTTCGTCCCGGCCTTCCGGAGAAACTCGGCATCGGCCCGGAGGCGATGCGAGAGCGCTTCCCGAGGCTGATCTATGCCGATATCGGTGCCTTCGGACATGTTGGCCCTATGAATCGGCAGCCAGGCTACGAGCTGCTCGTGCAGGCCTTCGGTGGCCCCATGAGCATCACCGGAGAGGCCGACGGTGCGCCGGTGCGCTGCGGCCCATCGATCAACGATCTTGGCGCAGGCATGTGGACGGCCATTGGCGTGCTTGGGGCGCTGGTGCGTCGTGCCCGCACCGGTGAGGGCTGCCTGGTGCAGACTTCGCTCTTCGAGACAGCCATTACCTGGACCAGCATCGCCGCATCGAACTTCCTGGCCTCCGGAACGCCGCCACGACGCGAAGGCTCGAAACACGCTTCTGTCGTGCCCTACGGGGCCTTTCAGACGGCAGATGGTCCGTTAATCATCGGGGCCGGCAGCGACCGGCTGTTCCGGAAGCTGGCCGAGGTGCTCGGCCATCCGGAATGGTCGTCCGACCTCCGCTTCCTCGCCAACAGTGACCGCGTGACGAACCGCGACGCGCTCGAGGCGCTGCTGACTGACGAGTTGCGGGCACGACCTCGGGCGGAATGGGCCGGGCGGCTGGAGATGGCCGGAGTGCCTTGTGCGGCTATACAAACCATCCCTGAGGTCCTGAGCCACGAGCAGACCACCGCCCTCGGGATGGTGCAGGAGGTGCCCGGGACGCCGGAGGTGCGGCTCGTCGCGATGCCGCTCAGTTTCGACGGCGCCCGGCCTCAAGCACGGCTTCCTTCTCCGCAGCTGGGCTCGGCTGTAGGGTTCGCCGCTTCGGCGGCAGAGTTGGCATAGTGACATTGGTCACGGTCTTCCAAACTAATTGGTGGGTCGTGATCATGTCCCTGCTTGGCTGGCTTTTTTTTCGCGTACGACATTATCGTTGCGCCACTCACAAATGCGGGCAGACAGTGCCCACATTCCTCGCAAACCGGGCGGAAGCTCGGCTGGAGAGGCCAGTGCCAGGCGCTTTTTGTATCAAGCTTGCGGAGTGAGCAGCGGCAGTAGAACGAGGAGGTGGTCCGATGTCTCATTGTCACATGCCGCACATGGCGGCTCTCGTGAGCGCGACCCTCGCCGTGCGGATCGAGCTCCGCTGAGCTGTCCGCCGAGGCACCACGATGGATAGGGCCGTCCCTTCAAAGGGACGGTGTTTGCTTTTAGTCCGCTTCACTGTGCGACGAGTTACCCAGAGGCGATTTCTTATGACACTTGCGTTTGGGCACGTCCTGATGCGCGTTGGATGTGCGGGCGGGCCGCAGTACTTAGGCCGAGGCTCAGGCTCGGCGCCCGTTCATGGGCCGATAGGCAGCCTGACCCAGCACGACGATTGCGATGATCGGCTGGCGGTGATGGCGGTGGTGGCAGTGATCCTTGTCGCTGTCCGCGGGCACTAGAGACGCAGGCTGTTACCGTCGGCGGCTATAGCGATCGCGGATGGAGGTGTTGTAGTAGCCGCCCTTCGAAGGCGCTCGGCACAGGCCATCGTAAATCGCCCTTGGAACGCTGTAGTAGTCGTAGGGATCCACCGGGCTCCACGAACCATAGTCGTAGAATGCGGTTGGCATCATCGTACTCGGCGCGGGTAATCGCGGTGGACGTGAAGATTGCCATCGGAATGCAGCCTCTTCTACTTCTTCTTCGGTGAACCCTTAGTTTGGTCCTGAGATAGCGCTGAAGCAGCGACGCTTCTCATTTGAGCCGGCGTCGGCTTGGTGATCTGACCGGACAGAATCTTTGAAGCGGTTGAAGACGCCTTGCTCGATGTCTGACGCGGTGTAGGCGATTTGGCCATTCGATGTCTCCTTGACCGCTAAGGCTAAGATATTCCTACGGCCGAGTCGCAATCGGGAAATCCGACTACGTGGTTTTCCGTAGTTCCAAGGCGATGCTGCGGCAGCGCGCCAGTGGCATCGAGAAGCGCGCCGCGGTCCGGGCTCTCTCACCTTCAGGGGCGCCTGAAGGATGGCCCGTCGCCGCATGCTTCGCGCTCGCAGGGGATCCCGTCACGATCGCGGTCGAGGCGCGTCTGCCCGCAGCGCTGCATATGGAACATCGCCTCTTCACAGCTGCGCATCTCGCGGCAGTAGACTGTCCCGCGGCACTGATAGTTCTCGGCAGCAGGGGCCGTCCGCGGCGGTGGCTGAGCGGGTGCGCGATTAGCCGTCTGCGCTGCAGCAGGATGGAGTGAGGTCAGCGCCAAACTGAGCGTGCCGGCGAGCGAAAGCGCGACGTGTACCGCACTTGCTTTCCTCCCTCGCCTTCAGCCCTTCGACTTCTTTGGATCATCCCCGTAGGTACGCTCCTCGCGGATCGTCCCGTCCTTCTTGTGCAGGACGGCTTGGCCCTTGCCGCCCGTCTCCTCAGCCCCGTGGCCCCGAGCGATCGCATCGGCCTCGGACTCTTTCTGCGTGTCGTGCTTCTTAAGCGTGCGGCCCTCGGACTGCGTGATCCAGCCTTCACCTTTGGGGTTCGGGGTCGAGTGAATCACCTTGCGCGGCGGTTGTGCCATCGAACGAGCCTCCTCTGCTTCCCCGGATGAGAGCGCGGCAACCGAGTCGTCCCCAAGCTCCGAGTGACGAAGATCGTCGACTGTGACTGCAATGTGCCCGCTCCCTGGCTCCGACCAGCACTAGTCCATCTTGACGTCGGCCATCTGCACCACCTCGCGCCACCTCGAGACCTCTTCCGAAACGAAGGCGCCATACTCTGCCGGAGACATCCCGCCCTCCGCGCGCAGCCCCAGCGTTTCGATCTGCTCCTTCACCTCTGGCTTCTGTGTTGCCACCCGAAGCGCAGAATTCAGCCGATCCACGATCGGCCTCGGCAGGCCCGGTGCGCTGCACAGCCCGAACCATGCGGCGGCTACGAGGTCCGGATAGCCAAGTTCGGCGAAGGTCGGCACGTCGGGATAGCTCGGATGTCGCGCACGGGATGCTACTGCCAAAAGTCGCAGCGTGCCGGAGCCCACGAGTGCGGCGTGCGTGGAGAGGTTATCCGAGATCGCATCGATATTGCGGCCGATCAGGTCAGCCTGAGCCGGCGCGCTACCGCGATAGGGCACATGCGTCATCTCGATGCCGATGCGGCGGTAGACTAGCTCACCCGTCAGGTGGCCGACGCTACCAGTTCCACCTGAGCCGAACGTCATCGGGGAGCCCTTGGCTCTGGCCGCCGCGATGAAATCAGCGAGCGTCCGGTAGGGTGACTGGGCGTTAACCATGAATGCGATCGGCCCACTGGCAATAAGCCCGATATGGGTGAAGTCGCGCACCGCGTCATACGGTTGATTCGGATAGAGGCCCGGCGCAACGCCATGCGCGGCAGAGGAGGTGGCGAGGAGCGTGTAGCCGTCACCCGGAGACTTTGCGACCAGATCAGTCCCGATCTGCCCGCCCGCGCCCGTTCGGTTGTCCACTGGAAAGGGTTGGCTAAAGCCGCGCTCGAACTGCCTGCCGACAATTCGCGCGAGGAGATCTACTCCGCCGCCGGCGGCAAAAGCCACGACGAGACGCACCGGGCGTGTTGGCCAGACTGCCTGCGCCTGAACCGTCATCGGCAGTGTGGTTGCACCCAGCGTAAGGGAGCGACGGGAGATGCGGATCATCAGTTGTTCCGAAGTGCCCAAGACGCCGCCTCACAAACGCCGGAGACGTTTCGGCGCTGCGCAACGTAGTTGAGGAGTTATCGGACTACACCAAGATAACGTGCTGCACCGCGGAAAGTCCGCGACATCAAAGTTGGCGCGCCAGCTGCAGCGTACGTTCCATGCAACCCGGGATTTTTTTAGCCTGAGGCGCCATCACTGCGGATGCCGGGAGCGTGGTGCATAAGCGGTCCTGTGCCGACAACGCGGCGTCGGCGGTGTTCTTCTTCGAGCTCCTGCCTATCCTCTTCGGTCATAGCTGGCTGGTGAGTCGCGCATAGAACAGCCGGCCGACCGCATCGGCACCGCCGCCGGCGGCATAGGGAATGACGATGCGGACGGGACGTGTTGGGTAAGATTGGGCTTGGGCCAAGTATGGCGCGGCGAGCGTGCCTAATCCGAAAAAGGCGGCCTGCCGGCGCGGAAAGGGCTGCATCGACTTGGTCCTCCTTGCCCCGCTCTTGGCGGCGAGGCGGGACGGATCGTCGGCATCGGTGGAACAAGCGTCAATGAGCTTAATCCTGGCCGGGATCCACCAGAAGCGATGTTTGTAGACGCCCTAATTTCTGGGCTGACCGGCTTCTCAACCCAAGCTGCCTCGTGCTGGATGTTCCCCAACGAAACGGGCGGACCGGTTGCAGTGCCCACATCCTGCCTCTCGCAATCGATCGGAACTCGGCTGGAGAGACCTGTGCCGGGAGCTTTTCGTCCAAGCTTGCACGGTGAGCCGCGGCTGTAGAACGGCAGCAGCCGATGCATCCAGGAAGGGCCCGCTAGCAGCCAGAATCCAGCGCGCCGCGCATCATGTCGGTAAGAACGTCGAACCTATAGGGCTTCGTTAGCGCAGGCCAGCAGTCAGTTCCACGACGGGCTTTCCGATCGCCATATCCCGAAATGACGATCAGCGGAATTAGCCGCCGACGAAGTATATCGATGACTGGGAAGACCAGCTCTCCATTGAGATTCATGTCGAGCAGCGCAATGTCGACGGCCTCGGTTTCGGCCTTTGCTATGACCTGTCTCAGGCGCGGGAAAGGCCCGATGACCTTGCACCCGAGATCTAACAAACCGAGCTCTAAGTCGATCGCGATGAGAAGCTCATCTTCAGCGATCAGCACTCGTACATCTACAAGGTCGGGTCTCATGCACATTTGCTCCCGATCCGCTTACAAGCGGCATCGGAGTTGAAACGCGTAGCGCGATCCTAAGTTTAACATAAATCAAATTCTTCCGCATGGATGCTCCTCCAGCCGGCCTGATGAGCCGATGGACTAGCCGATCGCCGCCTGCCTCGCGGTAGCGCATCCCGTCATTCAGGATGCTTAAAATGAGCCAACGGCTTTGCTCGTAGTAGTGGCTCCCATAAGCCGCCTAGGGCAGAGCGCGTTGCGATCAGCTTGCCCGCCCCATCGAAGAGCAGGATCTCTACCCCGCTGCCGAAGCACCGAGCAGCGGCCAGCTTGGCCTGAAGAAGCGTGCCCTTGATGGGCAGTTCCCCGACGCCGTTGCCAGCTGGTCTCAGCCTCGTCGCGAGGAAGGATAGCTTTGCATCTGCTCCCGTGCTGCGGCAGGCTCTCGTTTGATGTGCAACCTCTATTCCCATATGCGCAGCCAAGCCGAGCTTCGCTCAGCCGCTCGCGTCATGCGCGACGGCCTGGGCAACCTGGTCCCGCAGCCTGGCGTCTACCCCGACTACTCCGCGCCGATCATCCGCACTGGCGCTGACGGCGTTCGGGAGGCCGCAATGGCACGCTGGGGCATGCCATCGCCGCGGAACCTCCTGCCAGCCAGCGGTCGCGATCCAGGCGTCACCAACGTCCGCACCACGACCAGCTCGCATTGGCGCCGCTGGCTGGGCGTCGAGCACCGATGCCTGGTGCCGTTCAGCAGCTTCTCCGAGCCGGGCCCTGCCGCCAGCGGCAAGACGGAGCCCTGGTGGTTCGCCTTCGCCGAGGATCGGCCCTTGGCCTTCTTCGCCGGGATCTGCGTTGGACCACTGGACTTCTCTCCGGACGGTGAAGGAGGGGCAGGTCACCGCCGATTTTTTCGCCTTCCTGACATGCGCGCCCAATGCCGAGGTCGGGGCCATCCATCCCAAGGCTATGCCCGTCATCCTCACCACGGCCGAGCAGCTGGAGTTCTGGATGACGGCACCGTGGGAGGAGGCGAGGCACATGCAGCGACCTCTGTTCGATGGGGCGCTGACGGTTGTGCAGCGCGGCGGGCGGCAAGATCCTCCAGAGGAGGTCGTGCTACCACCAGCTCCCGCCCAGGCAAGCCTGCTTTAGGCGCTGCCCTCCCGCTTCTCCGCGAGTTTGTGGCGCCTCTTGGTTCTACCCGCTGTCGGGCTGAAGGTGCTGTTCATCTCCGGCACGCGGAGTGAGCTGTGGCCGACCACGGCCATCTGGGGGCCGGGACCAACCTGCCGACCAAGCCGTTCACGCTTGAGGCACGCCGCAGACCGGGTCAAGCACCTCATTTCGGACTGATGCCCGGACTCTTCTCCGTTCGGTGAGCGCTGCTGTGGCCACCCAGTACCTGGCAGGGGGATGACCCCGCTGATCCCGAACGGCTTGCGCAGAATGGTAGTGTGCCAAGCGCAAAGCACGGCCACACTCGCCTCAGTCGTGGTGCTCAGGTGAACCTGGTCTGCCCCCTCGCGTCGCTTTCCTCGAAGTGCTGGGGCGGCTGCGTAAGTCGCCCAATCTTCGGTGGGGCCCTGAAGTGCATCTAGCGCAAATCCAGGCAACTAGGGTGGTGTTCCTCGCGTTGCTTCCATTCAGGAAGATTGGAAGCCGGCAGGTCTGAAATGGCGTCATTTGAGGGTGACTCTCCCGCGGCAGCTGTGCCTTCGGTGATGCCGGATCGCAGAGAGCTTGCCCTGGTCGCTGTCGAGCGCACGCGGATGCCGATGGTGGTCATCGATCCTCGGCAGCCTGACAGCCCGGTCATCATGGCTAACCAGGCGTTCCTGGATCTGACGGGCTACACCTCTGAGGAGGTGCTCGGCCGGAACTGCCGTTTTCTCCAGGGGCCGGGAACCAATCCCGCGGACATCGACGCAATCCGGCGCGGCCTGGCAGCTCGCTCTGACCATGTCGCGGTCGAGCTCTTGAACTACCGCAAGGACGGGACCCCTTTCTGGAACCAGCTTTCCATCAGCCCCGTGATGAACGAGGCAGGAGAGCTGATCTACTATTTCGGCTCTCAGCAGGACGTCACAGCCCGCCGGCGCATCGAGCAGATGGAGGCGACCGAGCGGCTCCTGCTCATGGAGGTCGACCATCGCTCGCTCAACGCCTTGAGTCTCGTCAAGAGCATCCTCCATCTAAGCCGCGCTGACACCATCGATGAATACTCCAACGCCGTAACGCAACGCGTTGACGCTCTGGCCAGAGCACATCGTCTGCTTGCGGAGTCTGCATGGGCCGGTGCCCAACTCGGGCAGGTCATCGAGGGCGAGACACCTCCGGAGGCAGCGGCGCGCGTGTCGGCGACTGGATCCCCTTTCCAGCTTTCTGCGCAGCTCGTGCAGCCGGTCGTCATGATCATGCATGAGTTGATGTCGAACGCCGTCCAGCATGGGGCGCTTGCCCTCAAGGACGGACGGGTATCGGTGACCTGGGTAAAGCAGCCCGGGCAGCTATCCCTCAACTGGCGAGAGGAAGGAGCAAAGAGCTTCACCTCACCGCCGGAGCCAGGGTTCGGCCTGCGCATCGTTGTCGGCGTCGTTGAACGGCAGCTGGGAGGCAAAGTAGCGACTTGGTGGGACGATCCAGGTTTCCGGGCCGAGATTACCTGGCCGGTCGAAGAACTCTCTGTCTCGTCCGCAGCAGCCTGACCTTGAAGCGTCTGCGTGACACCTTCTTCCAGTTCAGCCCATCTGGGTCTTAGGCGTTATCAAAGCCGCCTCGAGCTCGTCCCAGCCGTTCGTCCACGAAGCCATCTTCTCATCAAGCACTTTAAAGCCGCCGCCACACTAGGTGGATGCCAGGGAGCAATAGCTACTCGTTGGTCAGGGTCCGCGCCGCTCGTACAATTCCAGCGCGAGCAGCGCTAGCAGACCCACCACGAGAAACACGAGCGGTATCGCGAGCAGACTCGTCATTCACGTTTCCTACAGACCGACCGCCGATGAGGTCCTCCCGGTGCACCGCGCAAGGTCCCAGTCGATCCGTCCGAGCTTCATGCGGTCCACAGCTGTTTGTGGGACGGCGGAGGGATGCTGGCTTTATAATGGATCAAGTTTACCCGGCCGGGCGTTCAGAAAGGGGACCTTGAAACACATACAAATCCTCAGCCATTGCGTACTGTGCCTCTCCGTGCCCGTCCGACGGGAGTCCCGCCAAGGGTAAAGATGCCCAGACGGCCGGAGGACTTCCGCTGTCCAACCAAAATGCAGTGAGCATGTCGGTGACAAATCTCGACGGCCAAGCGATCGGCCTCTTCCAGGTGGAGCTTACCTCTACCTGCCTCAGCGCTGCAGCAGCCTTGCGGTCCATAGCTGTTCGCCGCTTTCGCTGATTTCCTTCAACAGCAACCTGGAGCGCCAGACCGCCTCTTGCGAATGTGCAAGGATCTCGGTCGTTCTCGATTGCTCGTCAAGCGATTTGCCTAGGCGAGCCAAGCTGCGCTCAATACTACAAAATATCAGACCGGCTGAGCTCTGAACATCAGGTGTGCCGATACGATCGGAACATACCCGCTCCGGCATCGCAATCGCGGCCAGTTTTGCCTGAAGGGGCAACGAGTCAGAGGCTGACTGATCCATACTCCTTCATGGAGCAGGAGAGGAACGCTGGAACTATAATGGATCAAGTCAGACCCATAAAAGCAGGAGAAATTCGCGCGAGTTCAGACACCAAAGCGGCCGACATGCGTTAGCGGTTTGGCTTCGGCCAAGCCGTGCAGGTATCGAGGAGGCGGGACGTGGACAGCCTATTGATCAAGCGGATGGAGCATTACACGCGCTTTTCCGACGAGGACCGGGCTCTGCTGAACGAACTCACCTCGCAGCGGTTGCGCCAGTATGGCGCCCGCGAAGACATCGTGCGCGAGGGCGAGCATTCGCCTGACATGCATATCGTTCTCTCTGGGCTCGCCTGCCGCTATAAGCTTTTGGAGAACGGCACACGCCAGATCATGGCCTTCCTCGTGCCTGGCGATCCCTGCGACTCCGAGATCTTCATCCTCAAGGAGATGGACCACAACATTGGAACTCTGGCGCCGAGCCTCATCTGCTCCATATCCGGCAAGAAGATGAGGGAAATTCTTCTTAACCGGCCTGGGATCACGCTCGCCTTCTGGTGGAGTACGTTGCAGGACGAGGGGATCTTGCGCGAACGGATCATCGACGAAGGCCGCCGCGACGCCTATTCGCGGATCGCCTTCCTGATCTACGAGGTGCTGCTGCGGATGCGGATGGTCGGTGTCATCGACGACCAGAACTTCGATTTCCCGGTTTCGCAAGCGGACATTGCGGATGCAACCGGCCTGACACCTGTGCACGTCAATCGGATGCTGCAGCGGCTGCGCGACGAAAAACTGATCGCCATCCAAGGCAAGACATGGACGGTGCTCGACCCGGCCGGCTTGCGGAAGGCCGCCCAATTCAATGCAAACTACCTTCATCTCGACCGGGCAAAGGATGAACCGGAGAGCGAGGCCGCCGAGCGCGTTAAAGGCCTCATCTGACATTCCTCGGGCACGGGCGCCGTGCTGATCTGGAGGGCTTGTGGTTCCTTTCCCCGCAACGGGTCCGGTCAATTTGACCGAGGCGGCGGACCGTATGCCGTGGTCCGAAGTGGATAAGGCACTCCGCGTCTGCGCTTTCGCGGGTGAAGCCGTTCTCGAGATCCGCGGCCTTAGCGATGCCGAGGATGGCTACAGGCATGATGGGCTTTGTGACTTCACTTATGTGATCGTGACTGGCTATGGCGTTCTTCGCACCGCCGACACGAGGTTGGAATTCACCGCTGGAGACGTGCTCTTCGTGCCTCGAGGATTCCCTCACAGCCTAGAACGTCTTGATGGCGACATAAGGCTGTGGAGGATATCGCTTGCCGCCGTCTTTAGCCCTGACGGGGGATGAGGCGGCGGGGTCCGTAACCGGGCAATGCTGGACTTTGATTCGGCTGGCCGGCTCCGTCGCTTGGCTTTACGAGAGCTGAGCCTAGCCGTTGAACTCCCGCGAGTCCGAGAGTCACGATGATGTGCGAGAAACGAAGGTGATGCCGAGGCAACGATGCGGGGGATTTGGCGCTGAGTTGGCGATGCAGTGACGACCTAGACGCCGTCAGGCTTCTCCATCTGCCTTGGCCATCGCAGCTGCGATGGCCAGCCTCAGTTCTCTTTGGCTGAACGGTTTGCCGAGCCTGCGCATCTTGATCGTGGGATTGAACGGCATCTCGCCGTAACCGGTGGCAAGCAGAATGCAAGTGCCCGGCCGTTCCGCCAAAACGGCTTCGGCCAACTGAGCACCCGTCATTCCGGGCATCGCAAAGTCGGTGATGAGAAGCTCGATTTCAGGATTTGAACGGAAGACGTCGAGAGCCTTCTTGGCGGTATGCGCCTCGAAGACCGTGTGTCCAAAATCTTCGAGCAGCGCGACCGTGTTCATAAGGATGATCGGATCATCATCGACAGCCAAAATAGTGAGGCGCGGGTCCTCGGAATGCGGGTCGAGGACGGCATCCTTGACGGTCACTTGCCGCACCATCTCATTCGCCGCCGGGAGCCAAATCTCTGCCGTTGTTCCGACGCCAAGCTCGCTCTTCAACTGAAACGTGCCTTGAAGCTGCTCGGCAAATCCGTGAATCATCGGCAACCCGAGACCGGTCCCTTTCCCCACACCCTTCGTTGTGAAGAACGGCTCTATGGCGCGCGCCAATGTTGCCTCGTCCATGCCCGTCCCAGTGTCGGTCACGCACAGGCTGACGTACCGGCCGGCGGCGAGCTGGCCGACTTCGGCGTTCCTCAATGAATGCTCGCGGGTCTGGATCGTAATGGTACCGCCTTCGGGCATGGCATCGCGCGCATTCACGACCAAATTGAGGAGCGCCATCTCAAGCTGATTCAGGTCCGCATTGACCGCGCTCACGCTCAGCGGAAAGCGCGTTTCGATATCCCAGGACGGCCCAAGCGAGCGCTGCAACAAGTCCGCCATGCCCATTACCATTTGAGGGATTTCCACCCGGACAGCAGTTAATTCCTGCCGGCGAGCAAAGGCCAGCATACGCTGGGTCAGCACCGCCCCGCGCTGAGCGCCCTCAACTGCATTGCTAATAAATTTGTGCATCACAGGTTCGTTGGGGAGGTGTTTTCGCGCGAGTTCGAGGCTGCTCAGGATCGCAGCCAGCAGATTGTTGAAGTCATGCGCAATGCCGCCGGTCAACTGGCCGATCGCCTCCATCTTCTGTGACTGAAACAGTGCCTCGCGCGCCTTCTCGAGATTCTGCTGGGCTTGCTGGCGTTCCGTGACATCGCGCGTGATCTTAGCAAAGCCGATGAGTTCACCGTTGTCATTGTGAACTGCGTCTATGACAACGCTGGCAAAGAACTGTGAACCGTCCTTGCGCAGCCTGCGACCCTCGGCGGCGTAGCGGCCCGTAGATCGTGCGATCTCCAGAGCCTGCGTAGGCATCCCTGTTTTGCGGTCCTCCTCGACATAGAACCGCGAGAAGTGCTGCCCGATGATCTCGCTGGGCAAATAGCCCTTGATGCGCTCAGCCCCCAAATTCCAGCTTGATACATTGCCGTTCACGTCGAGCATGTAGATTGCGTAGTCGGTGACGCTTTGAACAAGAAGCCTAAACTGCTGTTCGCTGCGACGCAGATTCCGTTCGGCTTCTCTTCGCTCGGTGAGGTCTCGAGTAATTTTGGCATAGCCCAGGATCGTGCCATCAACCGACTGGATCGGATCTATGACCACATGCGCCCAGAACTGGGTTCCGTCTTTGCGAATGCGCCAACCTTCGGCCTCGAACTTTCCGTCGCGTTTGGCAGTGGCGAGCGCGCGTTCCGGCAGTCCGGTGTCCCTGTCCTCCTGGGCGTAGAATTTGGAGAAGTGCTGCCCGATAATTTCTTCGCCCCGATAGCCCTTGAGGCGTTGGGCGCCGGCATTCCAGTTCGTGATGATTCCATCCGGACTGAGCATATAGATCGCGTAGTCCGTGATCGCATCGACCAGCAGACGGTAATGATCCTCGGGTGGCAGCGTTGGGCTTTCGGTCGCGATTCGGTGCATCGCTTATAATATGCCGATGCACTGAACGTAGGAAACTCCCGATATATTCCACACCATGGGAAGGCTTGTGCAGGGTCAAGGCCGAGCCGCACGGCGTTCGCCTCTGCCACCGCCGTTCCTCGGTGGCTGCGGTCTAAGGGCGGCGTCTCAGCTGCGCCTGGCAGGTACCGAGGCTTCGCGACGACAAAGAGCCGGCACCGTTCCTGAAAACACAGGCAGGAAGCAATTTGATGATTCGAACATCACTTGGCTTTGCCAGGCCGCAGAGCGAATGCTCCCCCACGCGCAGCGTTTCGCGCGGGCCTCGCTGAACCTGCGGGGGCCCGGGCTCGTAGCACCTGGATCATCGGGTGCCGAACGGAGCCCGCGCATGACCAAGCTATCGGACACCCAGGCGATCATTCTTAGCCAAGCCAGCCAGCACGCCGCTCTACTCGCCAGGGCACCAACAAACCTGCCGACAGGCGCGTGCCAAGCGGTGATCCGCAGCATGCTCAAGAACCTGTTGCTGGAGGAGGTGCCCGCACCGGCTGAGTATCGCGACTTAAGCTGGCGACAGGACGACGACGCCTGGATCGCGCTGCGCATCACCACCGCCGGTCTTGGAGCCATAGGTTGCGAGATAGAGGGCCGAGCACGACACCGACCGCGAGAAAAGCTGACCTTACGCGGCCGCAGGTAGTTTGCCACTGAGCCAAGCGTCTAGGGAATGCGGGTGCAACGGCCTGGAGAAGTAATAACCCTGCACGGCATCGCACGCGCAATCCGTCACGAGCTCCAGTTGATCGGAGTCTTCGACCCCTTCGGCAATGA
>JAQGHY010000107.1 GCA_028291455.1 Rubritepida sp.
AGCTTCCCCGCGGCGTCCTTCGGCCATCTTGGCCTTTCATCCGGCGGAAGCTCGGTCCATCGCGCACCAACAATCAGCGCCGTGGCCGCGGCCAGGAACTCGGCTTCCGCTTTGGCATCGATGATCGGGAGGTCCAGTAGAGGCAGTACGTCTGGCCCGCTGTGTGGCCTTCGTCTCCGGATGTGTACAGTAGCCACCATCTGTTGGCCGAGACCTAAAATCTCGACCTGGGCTCTGGATTGGGCAGGCAGCACATACACCACCGTCTCGGCTTTCGGACGCGGTTCAATGACGCGATAACAGAGCAGATGCTTCGGTGCTTTACCCACTCGGAGCAGCGGCGCCCGGCCTAGCAACGCGACGGCACGCTCTTGAAGTGCTTTGGCCAGTTCGGCATCTGTCGAAGGGGGGCGTCTGACGATGGAGGTCGGACGCTGGTGTAGCTTGATGGATGCGCGAGAGGCTTTGGCGCAGCAGATCGCCAAGCGATCTCAACCCCAAGACAAATGATCGGGCGGAGAACAACGCGCAACGAATCACCGGTTAAAGCTTGAGGGTAAAATCGGCTAACCCTCAAGGTTCGGAGAGTCTCCGCGATTCGGAGACCAAATCCGCCCTCGTTTCGCACCCGTACCATCAAAGTCATGCCGCGAATCTCGGCCATACCTGGGCCTTAGCGCAGTGCTTACCGATGAAAGAAAGTCTGTACGGGGAAAGACTGGAGCAGCGATAGGAACCGCTGCGACAACGTTCTCTGGGCCTTCCACCGGTCGGTTGAAATCCCGATAATCCGCCCGATTTTCATTTCACCGCAACTCTACGCCAGCGGCGCGCCGATGGCCTCCAAGGCATGTCGCGCGACCTCCATGTCTTCCGAATAGTGGCCTCCGCTAATGCCAATGGCACCGGTGAGCTGACCTTCTTCCATCACCGGATACCCGCCGCCGAAGATGATGAAGCGCGGCGTATGCGTGATCCCATGCAGCAGCGGCGGATCGTTCTTGATGTAGTCCCACCAGACATGCGTCGGAACGCCCAGGGCGGTCACCGTCCAGGCCTTGTCCTGCGCGATCTGGATCGTCAGATGCCCGGCGCCGTCCATCGTGTGGAAGGCCTTGAGCTGCCCCGCCTCGTTGGTCACCGCGATCGACATCGCCTTGCCCATCTCGCGCGACTTCTCGATGGCCGCGTCGAGGAGCCGCCGGGCTGTCTCCGCGTCGATGCTACGCTTCACGATGCTCATTCCGTCATCCCCTGGTTGTTCAGATGCCGCGCGCAACTGTCTGCGCCTCGACCAGTGCGATGGCGACACGACGCGGCGCGAAGGCGTCGCCGATGAGGTGCACGCGATCGAGACCCGCCGCGCGCAACTCCTCCTGCATGCCGGACCGCGCGTGCTGCGCGCCGACCCAAAGCAACGCCGCACAATCCTCGATCCGCTCCTCCCGACCAGTGAGGTAATGGCGCAGCACGACCGCTCCCGCCTCGATCCGATTCGCCGCCATGGAGGTCCTGTGTTCCGTGCCGGCCTGGTCCAGGGCCCGCAGCGTCGCGATCCGCGAGACCATCGGCAGTTCCCGCAACGGCTCGAGGAAGCGTGTCGCCAGCACGAGCCGTCCGCCCGTGCGGGCCGCCAGGCTGGCGGTCGCCTCGGCGATGGCGGAGGCCCAGTAGTAGCCGTCCTCGTCCATCATCACGATCCGGCGAATATCGGCCACGCGCCATCGCGCGAGCTCGCCGACGGTGGTGGGCGCGAGCAGTGGAACGCTTCCGTCGCTCGGCAGGTCGGGCGTGACCGGCTGCGCGCCTGTCGCGAGGATGACAGCGTGAGGCTTCTCCGCCAGCAGATCGGCCGCGCTGACCTCCGCGCCAAGCCGGATGTCGACGCCGAGGCGCTGCAGATGCGCGATCTGGAAATCCGGAAGATGGCGTAGTTCGTTCCCCACCGGGAAACCTGCGGCCTCGGAAAACTTGCCGCCCAGCACCGTCCTCCGTTCGAACAGCGTAACCTGGTGGCCACGCTCGGCAGCGACACGGGCGGCTTCCATCCCCGCGGGACCCCCGCCCACAACCAGTACCTGCCGGGTCACCGCCGGCTTTAGGGGGCCAAACTGGTGCTCGCGCCCGGCCAGCGGGTTGGTCGCGCAGCCGATGGGCTCGGCTGTGGAGATCCAGTCCCAGCACTGGTTACAGGCGATGCAGCGGCGGATCTCCGGAGCGCGGCCGCTGGCGGCCTTGTTCGGCCATTCCGGATCCACGATCAGCGCGCGGCAGAGCCCGATCATGTCGCCATCGCCGCTCGCGAGCAGTTCCTCCGCCTGCTGCGGCGTCTGGATGCGCGTGCTCTGCACGACGACGGTATCGCCGCCGACGGCGCGCTTCACCTCGGCCTGGATCGCGCGATAGGCCGCGATCGGCCAGTGGCGGTCGGGCAGGTGGGTCTCGATGGTGTTGAAGTTGCCCTGGCTCAGCGAGAGGTAGTCGCAAAGCCCGGCCGCGGCGAGGCGGACCGCGATCTCGCAGGCCTCGGAGGCACCGACGCCGCCTTCGGTGAACTCCTCCACCGCCATTCGATAGCCGAGGATGGCGCGTGCGCCGATCCGCCGGCGGATGCCCTGCAGGATCTCGATGGGAAAGCGCAGCCGCTTCTCAAGGCTGCCGCCGTATCGGTCGTCCCTTTGGTTGGAAAATGGCGAGACAAATTGTCCGATCAAATGTCCTTGTGCGCCGTGAACCTCGACGCCATCCGATCCGGCCTCGCGCGCGTGGACCGCGGCACTGACGAAGTGTTCCACCATCTCCTCCACCTCGCGTGTGGTCATCGCGTGGGGCGTGCCGCCGCTCCTTGGGCAGGCGATTTCGGAGGGGGCGAGCAGGGTACCGACGCGCCGGCCGAGATGCTGCCGGCCGCCGTGATTGAGCTGCATGATGAAGAGCGCGCCCGCTTCCTGCGTCGCCTCGGTGATGCGGCGAAGTCCCGGAACGACGCCCCGGTCGAATAGCGGAATCGCGGCCGGAACCACGGCATCCGCGGGATGCAGCCGTGTCGACTCGC
>JAQGHY010000348.1 GCA_028291455.1 Rubritepida sp.
CTCGCCCACCAGCGTGCGGAAACAGTAGAGCACCACGGCCCGGCAAACCGCGGGCGGCGCGTTGAAGTTGTCCGGCCGCTCGGGGCCCGTGCCAGTGAAGTCGATGACGGCGCGGCGGTTCGCCTGATCCACGCGGACCTCGACCACAAGGGGAGTGCCGTCATCGGTGACGGTCTCGAAGCGCCCGCTCTTCAGCGTAGAGAGCACGCGGCGCACGCTCTCCTCCGCATTGTCCATGACGTGGCGCATATAGGCGCGCACTACGCCCAGGCCGAAGTCCCGTACGGCGCGGCGCAACTCCCGCACCCCGGTTTCGTTGGCGGCGATCTGCGCCTTCACGTCGGCCACATTCACGTCCGGGCTGCGCGCGGGCCAGGTGGCGCCGGCCAGCAGGGCGCGGAACTCCGGCTCGCGGAAATGCCCTTCGTCGACCAGCAGGAAATCGTCGATGACGACCCCCTCCTCCTCCAGCGTCGCCGAGCCCGGCGGTGTGGAACCAGGGGTGAGGCCGCCAATATCGGCATGATGCCCGCGCGAGCCCACGAAAAAGAGGATTTCCTTGCCCGTCGCCTCGTCGAAGACCGGCGTGATGACGGTCACATCCGGCAGATGCGTGCCACCATTGTACGGGTTGTTCAGCGCGACCACGTCGCCCGGCCTGAGCGTCGTCGCGCGTGAGCGGATGACCGTGCGCACGCTTTCGCCCATGGCGCCGAGATGCACCGGCACATGCGGCGCATTGGCGATGAGCTGGCCCTCCGCATCGAAGATCGCGCAGGAGAAATCCAGCCGCTCCTTGATGTTCACGGAGAGGCTCGTGTTCTGCAGCACGGTGCCGGTTTGCTCGGCGATGGACATGAAGAGGCTGTTGAACAGCTCCAGCATCACCGGATCGACGCGGCCGGTCTCGGCCAGCCGCGCGGCAGCCCGGGCCTCGATGCGGTGGAGCACGACGTGGTTCAGCGGCGTGACGCGCGCCTCCCAGCCGGGCTCAATCACCGTGGTGGCGATGGCCTCGCGGATCAGTGCGGGGCCGCGGATGGCGTCGCCGGCGCGCAGGGCCTCGCGGTCATGCACGGGCGCATCATGCGCGGCACCCTGGGCGAAGAGGGTGACGCGATCGAGCAGTGGAATGGCCTCGCCGTCGACGCGTTCGGCGAGGCGCTGCTCCTTGACGGCCTCGCCGGGCATGGTGACCTCGGCGATCACGGCTTCGACGATCACCTCGCGCTCGGGTGTGGCGAAGCCAAAGCGCGCGCGATGCGCTTGCGTGAATTCGCCCAGCACATCGGCATGGGCACCGAAGGCCACGGGCAGGAAGGCGTCCGTGCCGGCGTAGCGCAGGTGCAGGCGATGGTCGGCGACGAGCCGCCCGGCCTCGGCCCCTTGGCGGATCAGCTCGGCACGGCCGATGGCTTCCAGCTCGTTCAACGTGGCTTCCAGACCGGCCATGCCTTCGGCGGAGAGGCTGCGCTCGACCGCGGCTTCGCGAATCACGGACTGGTCGGCAAGGCCCATGCCATAGGCGCTGAGCACGCCGGCAAAGGGGTGGATGAACACCGTCTCCATGCCCAGCTCGTCGGCGACGAGGCAGGCGTGCTGCCCGCCGGCGCCGCCGAAGCAGGCCAGCGTGTACTTCGTCACGTCATAGCCGCGCTGCAGGCTCACCTGCTTGATCGCATGCGCCATGTTGGAGACGGCGATGCGAAGAAAGCCCTCGGCCACGGCTTCGGGGGATGGCGCCGTATGGGTGGCGGCCGCGATCTCGGCGGCCAGTGCCGCGAACTTCTCACGCACGACCTCGCCGTCGAGCGGTTGATCGCCGCCGGGGCCAAAGATCGCGGGGAAGTGTGCGGGCTGGATCTTGCCGACCATGACGTTCGCATCGGTGACGGTCAGCGGCCCGCCGCGGCGATAGCAGGCCGGACCCGGCATTGCACCGGCGCTTTCGGGCCCGACGCGGTAGCGCGCGCCGTCGAACTTCAGGATGGAACCGCCGCCGGCCGCGACGGTGTTGATTGCCATCATCGGCGCGCGCATGCGCACTCCGGCGACGACGGTCTCAAAGGCGCGTTCGAAGGCGCCGGCATAGAGCGCGACATCCGTCGAGGTCCCGCCCATGTCGAACCCGATGATCCGGTCGAACCCTGCCATGGCCGCCGTACGCGCGGCGCCGACGATGCCGCCGGCCGGCCCGCTCAGGATCGCGTCCTTGCCTTGGAAGCTGGAGGCTTCGGCAAGCCCGCCGGACGACTGCATGAAGTAGAGCTTCGCGTTGCCCCCCAACTCCGAAGCCACCTGCCGCACATAGCGGCCCAGGATCGGCGACAGATAAGCATCCACCACGGCGGTATCCCCGCGCGGTACGATGCGCGGCAGCGGACTCGCCTTGTGCGAGAGGCTGATCTGCGGAAACCCGACCTCGGCCGCGACGGCGCCCAGCCTCTGCTCGTGCGCCGGATGCGCCCAGGCGTGCATGAGCACGATGGCCACGGCGCGGATGCCGTCGTCGAACGCGGCCTGCAGGGCTACGCGCGCCGCCGCCTCGTCCAGCGCCTCGATCTCCGTGCCGTCCACCGTGACGCGCCCGCCAATTTCGGCGACCCGCTCATGCAGCAGCTCCGGCAGCTTTACTTCAAGGTCGAAGAGGCGCGGGCGGGCCTGGTTGCCGATGCGAAGCATGTCGGCGAAGCCCTTGGGCACCAGCAGCAGCACGCGCTCGCCCTTGCGTTCCAGCAGGGCGTTGGTGGCCACGGTCGTGCCCATCTTCACGGCCTCGACCAGCCCCTCGGGCAGCGACGCGCCGGCGGGCAGGCCCAAAACTTGACGAATTCCAGCGACCGCCGCGTCCTTGTAGCGCTCCGGATTCTCGGAAAGCAGCTTGGCGGTGGAGAGCGAGCCATCGGGATGACGGGCCACGACGTCGGTGAAGGTGCCGCCGCGATCGATCCAGAATTGCCACTTTCCCAAGCTCATTCCACCACTCCTCAACACTTCTCCGCTTTGCAGGGCCGGGGCGTGGCGCGCAAGGGGGTTGGCGTGTTACGTCCCGTTCCGGGCAAAGGGATTTGCATTGGGCTTCTGGGGCAAGATCATCGGCGGCATCGCGGGTTTCGCCACGGGCGGCCCGGTCGGCGCGATCATGGGCGCCATGGCGGGCCATGCGGCGGATAGCGGCAACCGTCTCGGCCCCAACGCCGCCAATATGGCCGCCATGCTGGGCTCGAAGGAGCAGCTCTTCGCCATTTCGGTCGTGGTGCTTTCGGCCAAGCTCGCCAAGTGCGACGGCCCCGTGGTGCGCGCCGAGATCGACGCCTTCAAGCGCATGTTCCGCATCCCGCCGCAGAACATGAGGGACGTGGCCGAGCTCTTCGACGAGGCGCGTAAAAGCGCCGACGAGTTCGAGAGCTTCGCCGACAAGCTGGGCGAGGCCTTCGCCGACAACCGCGCCATGCTGGAGGACGTGCTGGGCGCGCTCTTCACCATCGCCCGCGCGGACGGCCCGCTGACCCGCGGCGAGGTGCGCTTCCTCCAGCGGGTGCAAACCGGCTTCCGCCTCGAATCCATCGAATGGGAGCGCGCACGCGACGGCGAGGCGCGGCCCGGCCAGCGGGCGGGGACCGCGGATGTCGCGGGGCTGGACGCCTATGCCATCCTCGGCCTGCCCAAGGACGCGACCGACGAACAGGTCCGCACGGCCTGGCGCAAGCTAATGCGTGAGAATCACCCGGACGCGCTGGCCTCGCGCGGCGTGCCGAAGGAATTCATCCAGCGTGCGACCAACAAGGTCGCCGAAATCAACAACGCCTGGGACCGGATCAAGCGCGAGCGGAAGCTGTGAGCCTCCGCATCGCGGAGCTGCCTTCCCCGAATGTGGAGCCGCGGCCGGAAGGGATCGCGATCGACACGCTCATCCTGCACTACACCGGCATGCAAAGCGGCATCGAGGCCATCGCGCGACTGCGGGACCCGGCCGCCGTGGTCTCCTCGCATTATGTGGTCGAGGAGGACGGTGAGGTGTTCCGGCTGGTGCCTGAGGCGCTGAAGGCCAGGCATGCGGGCGTCTCGCATTGGCGCGGCAAATCCGCGCTGAACGAGAATTCCATTGGCATCGAGATCGTCAATCCCGGCCACGAATGGGGCTACCGCCACTTCCCGGCAATGCAGATGGCCGCCGTGGCCGATCTCTGCCTGGAGATCCTGGCGCGTCATCCGATCCCCGCCCGCAACGTCGTCGGCCACAGCGACGTCTCGCCGGACCGCAAGCAGGATCCGGGCGAGTTCTTCGACTGGAGGGGGCTGGCGGCCAACGGCATCGGGCTCTGGCCGGAGGTGGTCAGCCTGGCGGAAGGCGATCCGCTCGAACTGCTCGGCGCCATCGGTTATCGGACCGACTTGCCCCTGGCTATTCTCGTCACCGCCTTCCAGCGCCATTGGCGGCCGGAGCGCGTGGACGGGATCGCCGATCCCGCTACATTGGCGCGGATGCTGGCCGTGGTGCGCCTCACCCAGGCTTGACCGGCCACGGCCATGGGGCGCAACAAGCGCGCGGTGCCGGGCGGCTGGACGGCCGCTGGGCCGGCGAGAGATCGCCGGGCTGGAGGAAAGTCCGGGCTCCACGGAAATACGGTGCCGGCCAATGGCCGGCGGGCGCAAGCCTAGGGAAAGTGCCACAGAGAACAGACCGCCGCTCCGGCTTGAGCTTCGGTTCAAGCTCGCGCGGCAAGGGTGAAACGGTGGGGTAAGAGCCCACCGCGCTTCCAGCAATGGCGGCGGCACGGCAAACCCCACCGGGAGCAAGGCCGAATAGGGAGGGCTGTCGCCAGGCTTCGGCCTAGAGCGACAGGGGCATTTCCGCCCCGTCCTCCGGGTTGGCCGCGTGAAGCTTGCGGTGACGCAGGCTCCAGAGGAATGGTCGTCCATGGCCTTCGGGCCAAGACAGAACCCGGCTTACAGGCCGCCCGGCATCAACTTCTCGTGGCTTGATTGGCCTATGGCCCATCAGGCTCGCGGAAGCTTAAGGCCTCCGCCCTCTCGCCCTTTCGGAACGCTGAAGCGTTCCGACGCGGCTATCGGCACGGATCCTTCCGTAGCGTCGCCCTCCAAAAAGAGTGCGGATGCATCTGGTTGAGACTCCGTCTCGGCATTTCCGCGCTGTTTCCCACGATTTAGCGCGCGCCTGTGTTGCTGGATTGCAACAGCTGAGGAGGAAGGTGCAGGGCCATAAACAGTGGCCGTTAAGATTCTCCCATAAGCAATTGTTAGAGAACGGATATCCTGATTCCAGTGGATTCCATGTGTCGAGTTATCCCTTGATCACCCAAAGTTACCCAGATAGAACCACCTCAGCCCATTACGGATGACAGCACGCTCGGGGGGGCGAGCCATCTGGAAAAGGGCTGGTCGGGCGAGCCGACGAGGTCGGGGGGGGCCTCGTCGGCCGCTGCTCCCTCCAGCTGGATGGGAACACCCTGACCTAACCCCCTGTGACGGTTGAGAATGGGGGCATCTAGCGGCACGATGACCCAGTTCCGGGGCAAATTCATCAACGGGCTGGACAAGAAGGGGCGCTGTAGCGTCCCGGCGCAGTTCCGCACCCGCCTCGCCGGCGAAGGCCTCGTCCTGCGCCGCTCCACCCGT
>JAQGHY010000353.1 GCA_028291455.1 Rubritepida sp.
TCGTCGGCGTCGGTGCCGGCGCGTTGGACTCGGCCTTCTTCGCGGCGCGTGTGGCGGCGGCCTTCTTCGCCGCCTCGGCGCGCTTGGGATCCTTCATCGGAGCAGCAGCCTTCTTCGCGGGAGCGGCCTTCTTCGCAGCAGGCTTCTTCGCGGGAGCAGCGGCGGCCTTCTTCGCGGGAGCGGCAGCCTTCTTCGCAACAGGCTTCTTCGCGGGAGCGGCCTTCTTGGCAGGAGCAGCCTTCTTCGCGGCACCCTTCTTGGCAGGAGCGGCCTTCTTGGCGGGAGCAGCCTTCTTCGCAGCCGGCTTCTTCGCGGGAGCAGCCTTGGCGGCGGGCTTCTTGGTAGCGCCCTTCTTAGCGGGCGCAGCCTTCTTTGCCGGAGCCGCCTTCTTCGCCGCTACGGCCTTCTTGGCGGGAGCAGCGGCCTTCTTCGCAGGCGCCGCCTTCTTCACGGGAGCAGCCTTCGCCGCGACGCGGCCGCGCGCGGTTGCGGGCTTCTTCGCGGTGCGGCGGCCGGTCGCCATCGCCATCGCTTGCGCGCGCGGTGTGACGTCGTTGGTGTCGGTCGTGTCGGTCATTTTCATTCTCCTTGCGCCATAGCGCTGTCGAAACCTGGATGTATTGCCGCGGCGGCATCGCGCCGCGACGGATGGCAGAGACTCCGGACAGGTGAGATCCTCCGCGAAAGAAAGATCGGCGCGCCCGCTGCGCTTCGACCCGGCATCAGGCGACGGCCCATGCCCTTCTTTCGCGGCGACCGGAAATGGATTTCCGGTAGACCCGATCGTGGATCATTCCTCCTGCTCGTCGCGCGCCCTGCTCCGCGATTCCGATGCATGCTCGCCTCTTTCGCGCGATGCGCGCTGGCGTGGAACGTGCAAGCGAATCGCGCGTCAATGCGTGCGTTTGCAACGCTATCGGAATGCGTGAGTTGCGTGTCAAACACATTCTGCTTTTACGCATGCATTTTTGCGCGTCGTGAATCGCGAAAGCATCGCTCCCGCGAATCAAAAAGGCCGCCCGATCACTCGGGCGGCCTTTCTCTTTGCAATCGCGATGCGCGCATTCAGCGCGCGTCGCGATTCATTTCAGCGCGCGCCCATCGGCGGAACAGGCCGCTGTTCGAGGCCGGTGTAGAACGAGAGCGGACGGATCAGACGGTTGTCCGCCATCTGCTCGAGCACATGCGCGGACCATCCGACGATGCGGCTGCACACGAAGATCGGCGTGAAGAGCGGAATGTCGAAGCCCATGAGGTAGTAGGCGGGGCCTGCCGGGAAATCGAGGTTCGGATGGATGTTCTTTTCGGCGAGCATGACGCGCGCGAGCTCGGCGGAAGTGTTCATCCAGCGCTTGTCGCCCACCACCTCGGCCATCACCTCGGCGTACTTCTTCATCGTGGGAACGCGGCTGTCGCCGCTCTTGTAGACGCGGTGTCCGAAGCCCATCACCAGCGCCTTGTGGTCGAAGCGCTGGCGCAGCCAGGCCTCGGCGACCTCCGGTGAGGGGATCTCCTTCAGCATGTGCATCACCGCCTCGTTGGCGCCGCCGTGCAGTGGACCCTTCAGCGCCGCAATTCCCGCCGTGATCGCGCCGTGGATGTCAGCCATGGTCGAGGTCACCGTGCGCGCGGTGAAGGTCGAGGCGTTGAAGGTGTGCTCGGCGTAGAGGATCATCGAGACGTCGAAGGCCTTGATGACCTCCTTGGCCGGCACCTTGCCGAAGACGACGTGGAAGAAGTTCTCGCTGTAGGAGAGCGAGGCATCGGGCGCGATCGGCTCCATACCCTTGGAGAGGCGGAAGGCCGCGGCCACCGCGGTCGGCGCCTTGGCGAAGATGCGCATGGCCTTGCGGCGCTGCGCGGCATCGCTGATGTCGGCCGTCTCAGGGTCTTCCATCCCGAGGAAGCTGACGGCGGTGCGGATCGCATCCATCGGATGCGCGTCCTTGGGGAAGTCGTGCAGCACGCGCAGCAAGGCGGGGCTGAGGGCGCGGTTGGCTTTCTCCTCGGCCTGGAAGGCGGCGAGCTCCTTCGCGTTCGGCAGCTCTCCGTTCCAGAGCAGGTAGGCGACCTCGTCGAAGCTCGCCTCCTCGCAGAGGTCCTGCACGGCATAGCCGCGATAGGTGAGGCTGTTCGTCTCCGGCATGACCTTGGAGACGGTGGACTCATCGGCATAGACGCCGACCAGGCCCTTGCGGATTTCGGGGGCTGTTTCGCTCATTGACTGGTTCCTCTTGTGCATGGCGCTAAGGCTGGCCGGCGGAACCCGGCTCGCCCTCCTCTTGTCGGTCCATCCTGGACGGGCGCGGCGTCACAGCCGAGCCCGTCGCAACACCTCAGAATATGCCCGGCTTGCTGTCGAGCAGCCCGCCCTTCGGCAGTGCAACATGCAGCGCGTTCAGTTCGCCGGCCTTCAGCGTGGACAGGTTCTCCGCCGCATCGAGGAAGCGGTTCGCCTCGCGCGCGGTGATGATGCCGTCGGTCAGCGTGCGGAACTTCTGGATGTACTGGTCGCGCACGAAGGGGTGTGCGCCGCGCGGATGGGCATTGGCCACCGCCATCTCGTCCACCAGGCTGGTGCCGTCCTTGAACAGGATCTCGACGCGGCCGCCGAAGGCCAGCGTCTCGGGATCACGCGAGTGATAGAGCTTCGTCCACTCCGGCGCTTCGGTGGTCTCGATCTTGTGCCAGAGGCGCAGCGTGTCGGCGCGGCGGGCGCGCTTGGGGGCGTAGCTGTCGACGTGGTGCCAGCTGCCGTCCTGCAGGGCGACCGCGAAGATGTACATGATGGAATGGTCGAGCGTCTCGCGGCTCGACTTGGGGTCCATCTTCTGCGGATCGTTGGCGCCGGTGCCGATCACGTAGTGGGTGTGATGGCTGGTGTGGATGATGATCTTCTCGATCTTGTCGAAGTCCGTGATGCTCTCGCGCATGCGGAAGGCGAGGTCGATCAGCGCCTGGCTCTGGTACTCGGCCGAGTGCTCCTTGGTGTAGCTGTCCAGGATGGCGCGCTTGGGCTCTCCGGCGATCGGCAGCGGCACATTATAGTAGGTCGGGTCGAAGACCGTCTGCCGGCCCTTGCTGTCGGCCTGGGTGCGGCCGGAGAGGATCCAGGCGATCACGCTGTCCTCGCCCTCGTAGATGGGGCTCGGCGCGCCCTCGCCGCGCATGCAGCGGTCCACGGCCTCGACGGCAAGCTTGCCGGCATGGGCGGGGGCGTAGGCCTTCCAGGAGCTGATCTCGCCCTTGCGCGACTGGCGCGTGGTGACCGAGGTGTGCAGCGCCTGCTGGATGGACTGGAAGATCACCTCCTGCTTGAGGCCGAGCAGCGTGCCGATGCCGGCGGCCTGGGCCGGGCAGAGATGCGCGATATGGTCGATGCGGTGCTCGTGCAGGCAGATGGCGCGCACCAGGTCGATATGGATCTCGTAGCCGGTGGCCAGCCCGCGCAGCAGGTCGCGGCCCGAACGGCCCATGGTCTGCGCCACGGCCAGGATCGGCGGGATGTTGTCGCCGGGATGGGAGTAGTCGGCGGCGAGGAAGGTGTCGTGCATGTCGAGCTCGCGCACCGCGGTGCCGTTCGCCCAGGCCGCCCATTCCGGACTGGCCGTGAAGTTCGCGGGCATGCCGAACACCGTCCCGCCACCCTTCTTCGCATGGCCGAGCGCCATGCCGCGTGCGGAGACGACGGGCCGGCGGTTAATGGCGGCAATGGCGACCGAGGCGTTGTCGATGATCCGGTTGATGATCATCTCCGCCACGTCCTTCTGGACGGGGACCTTGTCGGTGGCGACGCCGGCCATCTTCCAGGCGAGCTGATCCTCGCGCTTGAGCAGCGCCTTGGACGGGTGGACCTTGACGGCGTTGAGCTGCATGCGCGCTTTCCTCTTTCTCGTGCTGGCTTGGCGGGCGTTCCGCGCGCGCCTAGCCTGATTCCCGTGTGACGGGTCGCATCCTATGCGCCCCGCCATGTAGCGCAACATGGGCGGGGATTTTGCCGGGATGGGTTTCGATCTGGTGGTACGCGGAGATCTGGTGCTGGGCGACCGAGTCCTGGAGAACGGATATGTCGCCATCAGCGGCGGCGTGATCGCGGCCATCGGCCAGGGCGCCCCACCCACCACGGCAGAGACGGCGGACCATCGCGGCAAGCTGGTGTTTCCCGGCCTCGTCGATGGTCACATGCACACGAGCAGCAGCGCCGGCTGGGCAGGGATCGAGGGCGCATCGAGATCCGCGGCGGCCGGCGGCGTCACCACCTGCGTGGACATGCCCTACGACGTGCCGCGCCCGGTGACCGATGCCTCCATCCTCGCCGAGAAGATCGCGGTGGTGAACGCCACCAGCCATGTCGACATGGCGCTCTACGGCACCATCCGGAAGGATGGCGGGGTGGATGCGATCGCCGGGCTCGCCGCGGCCGGCGTCTGCTCCTTCAAGCTCTCCACCTACGAATATGACGCGGTGCGTTTCCCCCGCATCGACAATACGACGATGATCGAGGCCTTCAGGGAGATCGCGAAGACCGGGCTGATGGTCGGCATCCACAACGAGGACCAGGAGATCGTGGAGGGCGCCATCGCCGCCGCGAAGGCGACCGGGCGCACCGATCCCATCATGCACGCCCGCACCCGCCCGCCGCTCTGCGAGACCATGGCGGACCTCGCCATCTTCGAGATGGCGCTCGAGACCGGCGCGCATGTGCACATCGCGCATTCCTCGCTGGCCCGCGGCTTCGACCTGGCGGAGCTGTTCCGCAAGCAGGGCGCGCGGACTTCGGCCGAGGCCTGCATCCAGTACCTGTGCATGACCGAGGAGGACCTCGTCCGGCTCCAGGGCTTCGGCAAGTGCAACCCGCCCTTCCGCACCGCCGCCGAGGTGGAGCTGATCTGGCGGCGCATCGCCGAGGGCAAGGTCGCCTATGTCTCCACCGACCACGCGCCCTGGCCGCGCGACCGCAAGGAATACCACGGAGACATCTTCGCCTGCGGGGCCGGGCTCACGGGCCTGCAGAGCTTCGCCCCGCTGATGTTCACGCTGCTGAGCAGGCGGGGGCTTTCGCCCACGCTGATGGCCTCGCTCTGCGCCGAGCGGCCGGCGAAATTCCATGGGCTCTTCCCCAAGAAGGGTGCGATCCGCGTCGGCTGCGATGCCGACCTGCTGGTGATGGAGCGCGGCGACTTCACCTTCGATGCCGCGACCATCCAGGACCGCGAGGCCACCCGCTGGTCGCCCTATGACGGCATGGCGATGAAGGCCCGCGTCGCCGCCACCTACCTGCGCGGCAGCTGCATCTGGAACGGGACAGAAGTGCTGGCCAAACCCGGCTCCGGCCGCTTCGTCCCGCGGCAGGTCCAGGGCTCGGCGCTGGACGCAATGGCGTGATAGCGCCGCGGCGGGCGCTCTTCGGACTGCCGCTGCTGGCGGCGCCCGCGCTGGCACAGGAGGCCTTTCCCTCACGCCCCCTGCGGCTGGTCATTCCCTTCCCTCCGGGCGGGCCCACGGACGTCTACGCCCGGTTCTATGCCGAGCGCGTGGGGCGGGAGCTCGGCCAGCCCATCGTCACCGAAAACCGCGGCGGCGCGGGTGGGGCGATCGGCTCGCTCGAGGTCTCCCGGTCCCGGCCGGACGGGCTGACGTTGCTGTTCGGGACCGCCTCCACCCATGCGCTCTACCCGCTCACGGCCCGAGCGCCGCAGTACGATGCGCAGCGGGACTTCCGGATGGTGGCCGTGCTGGGCGGCGGCCCGCTGGCCTGGCTGGCGCATCCGTCGCAACCCGCGGAGATCGCCGGCTTCATGGAAGCGGCGAAGACGGCGCAACCGCCGCTCTCCTATGGCTCGCCGGGAGCCGGCACGCTGCTGCACCTCGCGACGGAGCTGCTGAAGCAGCGCACCGGCGGCGTGCCACTCACGCATATCCCCTACCGCGGCGCCGGCCCGGCGCTGAACGACGTGGTGGCCGGCACCCTGGCGATTTCCGTCAATACCTTGGGCGGA
>JAQGHY010000224.1 GCA_028291455.1 Rubritepida sp.
ATCGGTTCAGCGCGAAGGCCAGCGTGGTCAGCACGATGCCGGCATAGCCGGCCGCACCGATGGCATCGCCCGTGCTGCCGCCGATGCGGCGTTGCAACAGCGTCCGGTACCAGATGAGGAAGGCGGCGCAGCCCAGGAAGGCCACCGCCATCGCGCGCGGGTCGGCCACTACGCCCCATGTCAGGATCGGCGAGGCGAGCAGCGCCGCCATCCCCACACTGCGCCAATCGGCCGACGGCGCCACACTGCCCGCAAGGCCGCTGCGCCCCGGTACAGGCGGAACGGCGGCCATCACCGCCAGCAACAGCAAGCGCCCGATGCAGCCGGAGACAATCAGCACCAGCGCGGCATGCGCCGCATCGGGCTGCGCCATCAACCCGCCCGCCCGCAGCGCGAGACCCAACATGAGTCCGAGCGCCCCGAAGGCGCCGATGCGGCTGTCCTTCAGGATGCGCAGCACATCCTCGGGCGTGCGGCCCCCGCCCAACCCGTCGCAGAGATCGGCCAACGCATCCTCATGCAGCGCTCCGGTCAGCCGGGCTTCGAGGGCGAGGGCTATGAGCACGGCCAGGGCCAGCGGCCAGGCCAGATCGGCTAGGTAGAGCGCGAGCGCGGCCAACGTCCCGATCGCAGCGCCCACCAGCGGAAAGAACAGCAGCGAGCGGCCGATATCCCGCGCGAAAAGCTCGGGCGCGGCGCTGGCACCGCCAGGGATCGGCAGCCGTGTGAGGAACTGCACCGCCGTCGCGGCCGCACGCAGCCAGGGGCGGATCATCCGCCGGTGACCTCGGCAAGCGTCGCCACGTCGCGCAGGAGGGCGGCGGCGGCGTCCAGCAGCGGCAGCAGCAGCAATGCGCCCGTTCCCTCGCCTAGGCGCAGCTCCCATTCGAGAAACGGCTCTAGGCCGAGGCGCTCCAGCACCAGTGCGTGGCCGGGCTCCGCGCTGCGATGCGCGGCGATGGCGGTCCGCAGCGCTTCAGGGTCTAGGGCCTGTGCGATCAACGCACCGGTGCCCACGATGAAGCCGTCCAGCACGACGGTGATGCCGCGCCGCGCGGACTCGGCGATGCAGCCGGCGATGGCGACGATCTCGAAACCCGCGATGGAGGCGATGGCGGCGCGCAGATCGGTGAGGTCGCGGGCGCGGGCCACGGCTTCGGCGATCACGGCATGCTTACGGGCGAGCGTCTCCGCCGTGGCACCGGCCCCGGTTCCGACCACCGCCTCGACCGAGGCGCCCGTCAACAACGCAGCGAGGCAGGCGGCGGGCGTGGTGTTGCCGATCCCCATTTCGCCCAACGCCAGCACGCGGATACCGTCCTGCGCCGCCTCCACCGCCGCCCGCGCGCCGCAGGCCAATGCAGCCTCGAATTCCAGCGAAGTCATCGCCGGACCCTGCGCCAGATTCGCGCTTCCGCGCGCCACGCGCCAGTCGCGATAGATAGCCCCCGCAAGGCCGGATGCCTTCGAGCCAGCATCCACCAGCATCATATCCGCACCCATGGCGCGCGACAGCGCGGCCGAACCGGCGCGGCCCTGCAGCATCAGCCCCATCATTGCCGCCGTTACTGAGTCCGGCCAGAGCCCGACGCCCTCGGCCACCACGCCATGGTCTCCGGCGAAGACGATCAGGCGGCGCGGTGTGGTCACTGGATCGATGCGGCCCTGCGTTTCGGCGAGACGAATGGCCAGGCGCTCCAGCCGCCCGAGGCTGCCCGGGGGCTTAGCCAGCGAGTCCAGCCGGGCGCGTGCAGCGGTGGCGATCACGATGCGTCCTCCGCCAGGGCGATCGCGTGGAAGAAACTGCCGCTGACCAACCCGCGGCGGCCGCCGGAAGGACCGATCTCGCGCCCCTCACCGTCGCTCAGCGCGGCCAGTGGGGCGTCGGTGCCGGGCGCGGTCACGCTGGCATAGTGGAATTCGTGCCCCCGCAGCCGCGTGCCGGCACGGCCGAGCGGGCCATCCGCCAGCAGCCGCGCCTGACGATAACCGAGGTTCATCTTGCGCTTGGCAAAGCTCGTCGCGTGGCCTAGCAGCCCGGCCATCGCATGGCGCTCGCCAGCCGCATCCTCGATCCCCTCGCCGAGGACCATGTGCCCGCCGCACTCGCCATGCACCGGCCGCGTTTGCGCGAACTCCCGCAGCCCTCCGAGGAAGCGAGCATTGCCAGCGAGACGGCCGGCATGCAGCTCTGGATAGCCGCCGGGGAGCCAGCAGGAATCGGCCGCCTCGGGCGGCGGCTCGTCGGCCAGCGGCGAGAAAGGCAGGATCTCCGCCCCTGCCCGGCGCCAGCCCGCCAGCACATGGCCATAGACGAAGCTGAACGCCGCGTCCCTCGCCAGCGCCACGCGCTGCCCCGGCGGCGGGAGGGCGAGGCCGTTGGTGTCACCCGGCATCACGCCGAGCGGCGACGCCAGCGCACGTATGGCCGCGAGATCGACATGCTGGGCGATACCCTCGCCCAGAGCCGCCAGCGCCGCGTCCAGCGCCGGATGCTCCTCCGCTTGCACCAGGCCGAGATGGCGTTCCGGCAGCGCGGGCGGCGCATCGCGCGGGATCGAGCCGAGCACGGGGATGCCCAGCGGCGCGGCCGCATCGGCGACCATGCGGCGATGCCGCTCGCTGCCCACGCGGTTCAGGATGACGCCGCCAATGCGCACCTTCGGGTCATGCGTCGCAAAGCCGCGCAGCAGGGCGGCATGGCTCTGGCTCGCCCCGGACACGTCGAGCACCAGCAGCACCGGGAGTCCCAGCCGCGCCGCGAGATCGGCAGCCGCACCGCTGCGTCCGGGTGGGGCGTTGATGCCATCGAACAGGCCCATTGCACCCTCGACCAGCAGCAGCTCGGAATCCTGCGTCGCGTCGGCGATCAGCGCGTCGATCAGCGCCGGCGGCATGGCCCAGCTGTCGAGGTTGAGGCCCGGCCGTCCCGAGGCGGCGGCGTGGAAGGCTGTGTCGATGTAGTCCGGGCCGGCCTTGGCCGCGCCCACCGCCACGCCGGCGCCGCGCAGCGCCGCCAGCAGCCCCAGCGTCACCGTCGTCTTGCCCGAACCAGAGCGCGGCGCGGAGATGATCAGCCCGCGCGCCATCATGCCCCCGCGTGACGCCGAGGCGCTTCCGCGATAGGCCTTGGCACATGGAGCCTGACGATCGCCCCGCTGGAATCCTGCGACGCGGCTGGACCACGGGCGCCTGCGCCACCGCGGCCGCCAAGGCCGCCCTCACAGCGCTGCGCACCGGCCAGTTTCCGGACCCCGTGACCATCACCCTGCCCGGCGGCGAGCGCCCGGCCTTCGCCCTGGCGCAGCACGCGCTGGATGGCGAGAGTGCGATGGCCGCGATCGTCAAGGATGCCGGCGACGATCCGGACGTGACGCATGGCGCGCTGATCCGCGTCACCTTGCGGCGCCTGCCAGCCGGCAGCGGCGTGATGTTCCGCGCCGGCGAGGGAGTCGGCACCGTGACCCGCCCCGGCCTGCCGATCCCACCTGGCGAACCCGCCATCAACCCCGTGCCGCGCCGGATGATTATCGCCGCGCTGCAGGAGGTGGAGGCCGCGCCCGATGTGGAGGTGACCATCGCCATCCCCGACGGCGAGAAGCTCGCGGAGCGCACGCTGAACGGACGCCTCGGCATCGTCGGCGGGTTGTCCGTGCTCGGCACCACCGGCATCGTCGTGCCCTATTCCTGCGCGGCCTGGATCGACAGCATCCATCGCGGCATCGATGTGGCCCGCGCCATGGGCATCGCGCATGTCGCGGGCAGCACCGGCTCGGCCAGCGAAGCCGCCGTCCAGCGCCTGCATGGGCTCGACGAAGTCTCGCTGATCGAGATGGGGGACTTCGTCGGCGGCATGCTGAAATACCTGCGCGCGCATCCCGTCCCGCGCGTCACCGTAGCCGGCGGCGTGGCGAAGATGACGAAGCTGGCGCAAGGCATGCTCGACCTGCACTCCAAGCGCGGCAGCGCCGATCTGGTGGCGCTGGCGGAGTTGGCCGGCATGCCGGAACTCGCGCAGGCGAATACGGTGGCCGAGGCGTTCGCCCGGGCCGAGGCGGCGGGCGTTGGCCTCGGAGACGCCATCGCCGCACGCGCCTGGGCGACGGCGTCGGAGGTGTTGCGTGGGGCCGATATCGCGCTGGAGATCGTGGTGTTCGACCGCGAGGGCCGATTGATGGGCCGGGCTGATCATTCGCCGCGGAACCTTCTGCGGTAGTCGGTCGAGTAGAGCGCGCTTTCCCGGAAGTCGCGGGCCGCCAGCGCGGGGCCGACGAGGATCAGCGCGGTGCGTTCGATGCCCGCGGACTGCTCCACGATATCGGCGAGAGTGCCGCGGATGATCCGCTCCTCCGGCCAGCTCGCGCGCACCACCACGGCCACGGGGCACTCCGCGCCGTAGAAGGGCGTCAGCTCCGCCACGACGCGATCCAGGGCGTGGATGGCGAGATGGATGGCCAGAGTGGCGCCGGTGGCGGCGAAGGCGGCCAGGTTTTCGCGCTCCGGCATGGAGGAGGCGCGGCCGCCGCCCACGCGCGTCAGCACCAGGGATTGCGCAACCTCGGGGATCGTCAGCTCCTGGCGGAGCGCCGATGCGGCGGCGGCGAAGGCGGGCACGCCCGGCGTCAGCGTATAGGGGATGCCGCGCGCCTCCAGCCGCCGCACCTGCTCGGCCACGGCGGACCAGATGGAGAGGTCTCCCGAATGCAGTCGCGCCACGTCCTGCCCGGCGGCGTGCGCGGCGGCGAATTCCGCCTCGATGGTGTCGAGGTCGAGCGGAGCGGTATCCAGGATGCGCGCACCGGGCGGGCAGTGCTCCAGCAGCGCCTTCGGCACCAGCGAACCTGCATAGAGGCAGACCGGGCAGCGCGCGATCAGGTCGCGTCCGCGCAGGGTGATGAGGTCGGCCGCACCTGGTCCGGCGCCGATGAAATGCACGGTCATGACGCGGTCTCCGCGAGCGCGCAGGTGGCGCCGCCGCTCGTGCTACGCTGAGCGAGCAGGCGCGCGCCGGGCCCTGCCGCTGCCAGGGCCGATGCCTCGGCTACGGAGCCAAGGCCGGTTGCGGCGCGTGACGCCGCACTCTCCGTCAGAACTGGCTGCGAGGCGCCGTCCACGATGGCGAGTTCGATACCCAAAGCGCGGGCGGCTTCAATGATCGCTGGTTCGTCACGCTTATGGGCGATGGTGGCCATCAGCGTCACCTCCTGCCGGGCCCGTCCGGTCTCGTGCAACGCCAGCGCCAATGCGGCGGCGACTGCCTCCGCCGGAGCGCCACGGCGGCACCCGATGCCCGCAACGAGGCTCATGCGGGCTTATCCCAGATCCATTGCGTAACCGGCATCGCCGCCCGCCATCCCGTCATGCCTCCCACGGCGACGGCGCGCGAGACGGCGAGGCGCAGCATCTCGCCGCCCAGGGCCGCACGGCGCGCTAGGAGAATGGCCTCGGTCTCGAGAGTAACTGCGTTGGCGACGAAGCGCCCGCCCGGCTTCAACGCCGACAATGCCGTGTCCAGCACGCCCGGATCGGCCGCGCCGCCGCCCAGGAACACGGCATCGGGGGCATCCAAACCAACAAGAGCGGCCGGCGCCTGGCCTTCCACGACGGCCAAGCCCGGCACGCCAAGCGCCAACGCATTGCGGCGGATACGCGCTGCGCGATCGGGCCGGGTCTCCACCGCGATGGCGCGCAGCGACGGATCAGCCAGCATCCACTCGATACAGACGGAGCCGGCGCCGGCTCCGATATCCCAAAGCAGCGCACCGCGTCTCGGCGCCAGCGCGGAGAGGGTAACGGCGCGGATTTCGCGCTTGGTGAGCTGGCCGTCTTGCTCGAAATACGCGTCGGGGAGGCCGGGAGCCCAGGCCAGGATGCGGGCATCCGGCACGGCCACCACCTCCAGCGCCACGAGGTTCAGCGCCGCAGTGCCGGACAGCGCGAATTCGCCCGCTGTCGTTCCGCGAATGCGTTCGCCCGGGCCGCCTAACGCCTCCAGCACGGTGATGCGCGTTCCGGCGAACCCTTCACGCAGCAGGGCCGCGACGGCAGCCGGACCGTCGGCATCGCTGGTCAGTGCGAGGATACGCGCGCCAGGATGCAGATGCGGCCGCAGCAACTCGATCGGGCGGCCATGCAGCGAGAGCGTCACCACCCCCTCCAGCGCCCAGCCGAGCCGCGCGGCGGCCAAGCTGAACGCCGAGGGCGCGGGAACCACCAGCGCCTCTTCCGGCGGCATGCGCCGCAGCAACGTAGCGCCTACGCCGTGAAGCATCGGGTCGCCGGAGGCCAGCACGACCACGCGCCTGCCGCGCTCAGCAAAGACGCCGGTCACGTCGAACGGGGATGGCCAGGGGCGCGGTTCGCCACGGATCAGGCTGGCGGCGAGCTCCAGGTGCCGCCGGCCGCCGAAGACGATCTCGGCGCTCTCGATCAGGCCCCGCGAGAGCGGCGGCAGGCCCGCCACGCCCTCCTCGCCGATGCCGAGGATGGACAGCCAGCGCATGGGCGCGGCATCAACGGCCATGGCGCGCATCCTGATTCTCGGCGGCACGACGGAGGCCCGCGAACTCGCGGAGTTGTTGGCCGCTCGTGGAGTGACGGCCACGCTCTCGCTCGCCGGGCGGACGATCTCGCCGGTCGCGATGCCCGTGCCGGTGCGCGTTGGCGGTTTCGGCGGCGCTGCCGGACTTGCCGCGCATCTGCGCGAGCAGGGCATCGCCATCTTGGTGGATGCGACGCACCCCTATGCCGCCGCCATGTCGAGCCATGCGGCCGAGGCCGCGGCGATGGCGGGTGTTACGCTGCTCGCGCTGCGGCGTCCCGCCTGGCAGCCCGTCGCCGGTGACGATTGGACGGAGGTGCCCGATGCGCATGCGGCGATCGCGGCGCTGGGCGAGGCATCGTGCCGGGTTTTTCTCGCCCTCGGCCGGCAGGAATTGCTGCCCTTCATCGAAGCCCCGCAGCATGCCTATCTCATCCGCAGCGTAGATCCGGTGGAGCCGCCGCTGGCGGTTCCGAACGCAGGCTACATCCTCGCGCGCGGCCCCTTCGAAGCGGCGGCCGAGCTTGCACTGCTGCGGGATGAACGCATCGAGGCGATCGTGTGCAAGAACAGCGGTGGCAGCGCCACCTATGGCAAGATCTCTGCCGCTCGCGCTCTCGGAATCCGCGTGGTGATGCTGCGCCGCCCTATGCTGCCGCAGGCCACCGAAGTGGCGACAGCCGGGGACGCGCTGGCCTGGCTCGATCATGCCGGCGCCCTTCGCGGCGTATAGACCAGCGGCGGCAAGGCCGGGCGCGTGATCACGCGCGTCTCGGAGGTGCCGATGATGAGGCAGGTTGCCATATCCGCCTGCGCCGGGTCGGCTTCGGCGAGCGTGGTGATGGCGATCCGCTCGTCCTCCCGGGCCACCGCGCGGCCGAAGATCACGGGCGTCTCAGCCGGCAGTTGCGCGCGCAGAAGCTCGAACGCCGCGCCGAGCTGCCAGGGGCGCGCGCGGCTGATCGGATTGTACAGCGCCATGACGAAACCCGCACCGGCCGCAGCCACGAGCCGCCGCTCCACCAGAGGCCACGGCTTCAGGTTGTCGGACAGGGAGATGGCACAGAAATCATGCCCAAGCGGTGCGCCCACACGTGCCGCCAGCGCCAGCATCGCGGTGATGCCGGGATGCATTACAATGTCAATCCGGCGCCAGGTTTCGGGGCCTGCTTCAACCGCCTCGCATACCGCCGCCGCCATAGCGAAGACGCCGGGATCGCCGCCGGAGACCATGGCCACGCGCGAACCTTCGGCGGCAGCCGTCAGCGCCGCCTCGGCCCGCGCGAGCTCAACGCGATTGTCGGAGGGATGGCGCGTCTGGCCGTCGCGGGGCGGGATGCGATCCAGATAGGGGCCGTAGCCGAACACGGCTTTCGCCGCATCGAGCGCGGCCTGCGCCTCCGGCGTTATGAGGCCCTCGCGGCCCGGTCCGAGACCGATGACATCCAGCCGCGCGTTCACTGCCACCCCGGAACGAGCACGAGCGAAAAGTACGGTGCCGGCCGCTCGTCGCGCGTCGCCAGCGGCTCGGCGCAGGCATTCGCGCAGGTCGCGCGCTCGACATAGATGGCGCGCGGCAGGCGGCCTGCCGTGGCCAGGGCGCGGCGGATGCGCGGCAGGTTGCGGCCAACCTTCATGATCACCGCGGCCTCCACGCCCGCTAGGCGGCGCGCGAGCTCCTCCTCCGGCAAGGTGCCGGGCAGGATGGCGAGCACGTCGTCGCCCTGCGCGATGGGTGTGCCGGCGAGCGACCAGGCACCGGACATGCTGGTGATTCCGGGAACCACCTCGGTCGGATAGCGCTGCGAAAGGCGCACGTGCAGATGCATGTAGGAGCCGTAGAAGAGCGGATCGCCCTCGCTCAAAACCGCGACGTCGCGGCCGGCGTCGAGATGCGCCGCGACGGAAGCGGCGGCTGCTTCGTAGAAGCCGGCGATCTGCACTTTGTAGTCGGGATCATGGCGATCGAGCTCCGTCGTCACGGGATAGTGCAGGGGCAGTTCGATCACGTCCTGCCGTAGCATTCCGGCGATCACGGCGCGGGCGTTGCTGACATTCCCGCGCTTGGCGAAATGCGCCACGACCGCGACCTCGCCCAGCAGCCGCGCGGCCTTGAGCGTCAGCAATTCCGGGTCGCCGGGACCCGTGCCGATTCCGTAGAGACGGCCGGTGGTCACAGGCCGGGCCGGGCCAGCGCATTCACTGCCGCCGCCGTCATTGCGCTGCCGCCGAGCCGCCCGCGCACCACCGCCCATGGAATGCCGAAGCCGCTCGTCACCAGCGCTTCCTTCGACTCGGCCGCGCCCACGAATCCCACGGGCATGCCGATTATCGCGGCCGGGCGCGGCCCGCCCGCCGCCAGCATCTCCAGCAGATGGAACAAGGCGGTCGGCGCATTGCCGATGGCCATCACGGCGCCCTCTATGCGGTTCCGCAGCAGCTCCAGCGCGGCGGCTGACCGCGTGGTGCCGAGCTGCTGCGCCAGGGCCGGAACGCCGGGCTCCCGCAAGGCGCAGAGCACTTCGTTTTTTGCTGGCAGCCGCGCCTGAGTCACG
This sequence comes from Rubritepida sp., assembly GCA_028291455.1. Taxonomy (GTDB): domain Bacteria; phylum Pseudomonadota; class Alphaproteobacteria; order Acetobacterales; family Acetobacteraceae; genus Roseococcus. The sequence goes on from JAQGHY010000224.1 coordinate 9,097, forward strand.
CCGCGGGCAACCATTTCCGCATCGCAGATGATCGGCGCACCTGCCGCCAGCGCCGCACGCGCGGCCGCCACGAAGCCGGGCGCGAAGGTGAAATGGGCGGCGGCCTCGACCATTCCGCAGGCGTGGATCATGCGAACTGCCACATCCTCCTCGTCGGGCGCGAAGCGGGAGAGATCGGCCTCGGCGCGGATGATGGCGAAGGATTTCTCGTAGATCGCGGCGCCGTCGCGGATGTAGTCGATCATGGGGTAGGCCATTCCTTGAGCGCCGCAGCGATGTCCCGCGGCGCGAGATGGCATGCCGGATGATCGCGCGCGACGCCACCCCGCACCAGCCCGAAGCCGCCATCGCAGCCGACCAGGGTGATCGCCGCCGGGCCCGGATGGGCGCAACCCTTAGCGCAGCCGGAGATGTGGATGATGCCGGGCGGCAGCTCGGCAAGCATGGCGAGGGAGGCGGCGAGCTCGCGCGTCGCAGCCTCGCCGCTCGCGCACGCAGGACTGCCTGGGCAGGCGGCGATCCGGCGGCGCGGGTCGGCGGGGTCCGTTACGAGGCCAAAGGCAGCGGCCTTTTCACGCAGCGCTGCGCCCTGCGCGGGATTGAGGCCGAGGACGAGCAGTGCCCGGCCCGGCGCCGGCCGCAACAGCGAATCCGGCGGTGCGGCATCGGCGAAGGCAGCGAGCGTGCGCGCCTCAAGCGCGCCGAACGCGCCGGCCACGCCCAAGGCTCCCGCGGCATGCCAGCCGATGGGCTCCGCCGGCGCGCGGGATGCGGGCGGCGGGTTCGTCGATTCGGTCGCGACCTCACGCGCTCGGCGGGTTCCCAGGTGCCGAAGCGCAGCCAGTGCGGCCGGCGCCGCTTCCTCAACCGGGACGCGCGCCAGCCATTTGTCGCCGAGACCCATCGCCCAGTTCGACGCATCCACCGCCACCAGGCGCAGATCGGCGCCGACTGCGTCGAGATGCAGCGCGCCCCCCCCATCGACGACCACCGAGGTCTTGGCGGCCAGCCCTTCCGGCCAGCCCTCCACAATGGCTGCCGCAATCCCGCGCGGATCTGCGATTTCCGAGCGGTCGCGGCCCGCCAGAGGGCCCACCAGCACGGGCGGCGCATCCACGATGCCGCCGGTCACGAGGGCATCCGCGCAGGCCTCCGCCGTTTCGGCGCGCAGGCCACGGATCTGCAGGCTGCCGCGCGCGGTGATCTCCACCACGCCATTGCCGAATCGGTCCGCCGCATCGGCGATGGCCAGGACCACCGCCGGGCTCCACCAGCCGGGAGGTGCGCGCAGCAGAAGGCCGTCGCCCGTTGGCATGGGCGCGGCGAGGCTTGGACAGGCGCCGCGCGGCGTCATGCTGCTTCGTCCAGCAGCGCCGCGAGCCCGGCGTCCACGCCGTTGCTGCGGGGGTGCCAGAGCCCGCGCCGGCGCGCATCGGCGAAGCGTTGCGCGATGGCGCGCGCGGCGGCGGGGTTCTCGCGCAGCAGGAAGTCGCGCACCGTTGCATCGCGCAGATAGGCTTCGTGCAGTGCGTCCAGGGCCGAATCCGGCACGGCATCCGTCGTTTCGGCGAAGGCGACCAGGCGGTCCACGGTCTCGGCCAGCTCGGATGCGCCGCGCGGGCCGTGGCGCATCTGCCCCGCGATGAAGCGCGGCGAGGTGCGCCCATGCACCAGCCGCGCGATCTGGGCCGCGAGTGGCCGCGCCCGCGGCCGCGCGGGATCGGTGGTGTCGAGCGAGATCAGCAGCGGCGTGGTGCCGAGCAGCTTTGCCGCGCTCGCGAAGCCGCCAAGATGGGCCGAATCGGCGCCGCCTTCCAACAGGTCCCGCCCCGGATCGTCGCTGCCGTGCAGCAGCGCATCCGCGATGGCGACACGGGCCTCGAAGGCGCCGGGGGCCGGTGCGCCCTCCCCTCCAGCACCGCCATAGGCGTGGGATGCGGCATCGAGATAGGCGCGGCCGAGCTCGTCTCGCGTGGCCCATGCGCCGGACGCCAACGCATCCTCGATGCCCGCTCCATAGGCACCCGGAGCCGCGCCGAAGACGCGCTGCGGCGCCTCGCCATGAATCGCGGCTGCCAATGGATTTTCGGCGGATGTCTCGTCGCGCCCAGCCACGGCGCGGGTCGCGGCGTCCAGCAGCGCGAGCTGCGCCGGGAACAGGTCGCGGAACAGGCCGGAGATGCGGAACGTCACATCCACGCGCGGACGGCCCATCACCGCCGGCGGCTGCACCTCGACGCCGGTGACGCGGCCCGTCGCCGCATCCCAGACCGGACGGCAGCCCATCAGCGCCAGGCCCTGCGCGATCTCCTCGCCGCCGCTGCGCAACGTCGCGCTGGCCCAGAGGTCGATGACGATCGCGCGTGGCATCTCGCCCTGCTCCTGGAGATGCAGGCGGATCACCTCCTCCGCCGCGAGACGGCCGAGATCCATTGCGGTCGCGGTGGGAAGGCTGCGCGGATCGGCGGCGAAAAGGTTGCGGCCGGTCGGCAGCACGTCCCGACGGCCGCGCCCCGGCGCGCCGCCAGGGCCGGCGGCTATGGCGCGGCCATCCAGCGCAGTTAGCAATGCGGCGCGTTCGATGGCGGCGCTTTCGGCACGCTCGGTGTCGTCGTCGGGCGTGGAGCGGCCGAAGATGTGCAGCCCGTCCTTAATGGCCAACTCCTTGAGGTCGCAAAGCCAGGAGTCGAGCTGCTTCAGCACGTCGTTCGGCGAGGCATCGGCGGCAAGACCGGGCACATCTCCAGCCTGTTGCACGATCAATGTGGCAAGGCGGTCGCGCCGCCGCGGGTCCAACCCATCGGCGGCGGCGTATTCGTCGAGCAGCCGCTCCAGGTCGCGCGTCGCGCCGTGCAGCCCGGCGCCCGCCAGACGCGGCGGCAGGTGGCCCAGCGTGACGGCGGCGATGCGCCGCTTAGCCTGCGCCGCCTCGCCGGGATTAGAGACGAGGAAGGGATAGATCACGGGCAGCGCGCCGAGCACGCGTTCGGGAAAGCAATCCGCCGTCAGCGCGACGGATTTTCCCGGCAGCCATTCCAGCGCGCCATGCGCGCCCATATGGACGACCGCGTCGTGATGTGCCTGCAGCCATGCTCCAAAGCCGAGCAACGCCGGATGCGGCGGCAATGCAGGATCGTGCCAGTCCGCCCGCCGGTCCTGCATGCGTCCGCGGTCGGGGGCGATGGCGACGGTGACCTTGCCAAATCGCTGGGCGCGAAACCGGCACTCCGCGTCATCGCCCCAGGCGATGCGCACTGATTCCGGCACCGGAGGAACTGGCACCGCTTCACAGGCAGCGTCCAATGCCGCCATCAGTTCACGGGACGTCGTGGGCACTTGGCCTAAGTCATAGCCAGCGACCGTGAGATCCTTGAGCAGCACGCGCACGCTCTCCGGCACGTCGAGCCCCACGGCATAGCCCGCCCGGCCGCCAGCGCCGGGATAGTCCGGGATCAGCACCGCGATGCGCCGTTCCGTGCGCGGCATGCGCTGCAATCGCACGAGCGCCGCAACACGCGCGGCGACCTGCGCCACGCGATCGGGCTCGACCCGGTTCACCTGCCGCGTCACGCCCAGCGCGGCCTCGCTCGGCGCCGCGTCCTTGAAGCTGAGTGCTCCGGCCAGGACGCGCCCGTCCAGCTCCGGCAGCACAACATGCATGGCCAGATCGGCGCCGCCCAATCCACGCGGGCTTCCTGCCCAGGCCGAGCGCGCGGTCGTCGCCATCACCGCCTGGAGCATGGGCACGCCGGGCGCGCCCAATGCCGCCGCATCGCCCGACGCGAAGGCGGTGGTGGTGACGATCGCTGCGGGGTTCAACGCCGCCAATGACTCGCGCACGAAGCGCAGGCTTTCCGGCTCCTTCAGGCTTGCGACGAAGAGCGGGACGGCTGTCAGGCCTTGCTGCGTCAGGGCTTCGGCTAGCGCTGCGACTGGCGCGGCATCCTCGGCCAGCAGCATGGAGCGGTAGAACAAAATCGGCACCACCGGGCGTGCCGTGTCGAAGGCCGTGACCGGCATCTCGCCCACACCCGGCTTCCAGGCGCCCGCGCGCGGCAGGCGGCGCGGCGGTGGCGCCTCAAGTCCCGCCATCCGGCGCAAAACCGCGCGAAGATTCGCCACCCCGCCTTCGCGGAAATAGACCAGCAGCGCGGCATGCTCCTCGGCAGGCAGCGTGCCGAGTTCTGCCAGGCGCGGATCGTCGCCGTCCTCGCCCGGCAGCACCGCCAGCGCCACGCCATGCGCTCGCGCCGTCTCGGCCAGCCGCTCGACGCCGTAGCGCCACCAGTCGACCCCACCCAGCAGCCGCAGCACGATCACCTTGGCCCGCGAGCCCGTGCGCTCCAGCCAGAGATCCACCGACATGGGATGCCGCAGCTCGCGCAGATGCACGAGTCTCAGCGCCGGCACCACTTCCCGCTCCGCCTCCCACGCAGCGGCAAGGCCGGCGAGGTCGCTGTCGGTGAAAGACAACACCACCATCGGTGCCGGCGCCTGGCGCAGATCGACAGGCTCGGCGAGCCCGTCGATCGAGGCCGCAGTGGTGGTGAGGATATGCATCCTAGCCGGCGAGCGCGCGCTCGACCGCAGCACGGTCGAAGCCCTGCAGACCAATCACGACCAGCCGCCCCTGCCGGGCCTCGGCGGGCGTCCAGGCACGGTCGAACTGATGCGTCACGCGCGTGCCGACGGCCTGCACTAGCAGCCGCAGCGGCTTGCCCACGACGGCCGAAAAGCCCTTCGCCCGCAGCACGCCGGTCACGGCGCACGCCGCCGAGATGCGGGCCGCGAGTGCCGAAGCAT
>JAQGHY010000225.1 GCA_028291455.1 Rubritepida sp.
CCCCAGCGCCATCTCCAGCAGCTCGTAGCTGTCGCCCTGGCTGGTGACGGCTGCCGCCTTGAGCCCGTCCTCGCGGCGGAGGTAGGTGGTCCAGAGGCAGGTCGGCACCCCGTCGACGCTGGTCAGCCGCTCCAGGACGATGACGGGCGTGCCGGGCGGGCAATCCGGCTCGCCCCAATGGGCCACACGCAGCGCGGAAAAGCTTCCGGCGAAGGTCCGCGTGAAGACGCGGTCGAAGAACCCCATCATACGCTCGGAGCGCAGGGTGACAGGGTCCGCCATCAGGCGCCGAGCAGTTCGGCCTCGCGCCGCCCAGCCAGCTCCGCCTCGGGGCTCATGCCGCGGCCGCCGAGGTCCTGATCCAGGCTGTCGGCCGCGATCCAGCCGCTCATCATCACCATGGGCATCCCAGGCCCGGGATGCGCCGCGCCGCCGGCGAGGTAGAGCCCCTTCACCATGCGGCTGCGGTTGCCCGGCTTGAACGCGCCGGTGAAGGCGCCGTGCGAGGCCAGGCCATAGATCGCCCCGTCCAGCACGCGGTACCGCTCATGGATGTCGATGGGCGTGAGCCGGTGTTCCACCACGATCCGCTCCTCGATATCGGCCAGGCCGGCGGTGCGCTTCAGCTTGTCGAGGATCTTCTGGCGATAGCCGGGAAAGAGCTCGTTCCAGTCCTGATGCGGGCGCAAATGCGGCGTGTGGACCAGCACATACAGCGCCTCGCCGCCCTCGGGCGCGCTGGTGGGGTCGGTTGCGGCCGTCGCGGCGAGATAGGCGGTGGGGTCGGGCGCGGGAACGCCCTTCTTGTAGATGGCGTCGAACTCCTCCTCGGCATCGCGCGAGAAGACGAAGTCATGATGCGCCAGATGCTCGTAGCGCTTGTTCAGACCGAGATAGAGCACCACGCCGGAGCAGGCGGGCTCGAAGCCCTTCTTCGCATAGCTCTCGCCCACGGGGCCGCCGACCAGTTCCTTGTAGGTGCGGATCGCGTCCATGTTGGAGATCACCGCGTCGCAGTCGATGCGCTCGCCGGTGGTGAGCGTGACGCTCTTCACCCTGTTGTTCTCGATGCCGAAGCCGGCCACGTCGCTGCTCGGCCGCAGCTCCACGCCGAGCTCCCCGGCCAGCTTCGCCAGCCCTTCGGCGACGGCGCGCGTACCGCCGACCGGGTACCAGATGCCCTCGCTCGCCTGCATATCGCCGATCGAGGCGAGCACGGCGGGCGCCAGATAGGGATTGCTGCCGACATACTGGCAGTAATGGTCCAGCATCTGCGCCAGCCGCTCGTCCGGCACATGGCCGCGGATCACCTTGGCGACGGTCTGGCCCATGCGCAGGCTCAGCACATCCTTCAGCGTGCTAGGGCTGAAATTCTGCTTGAGGTCGAGCGTGTCCTTCACGCTCTCCACCGACTTCCAGAAGAAGAATTTCTCAGAGACACCATGCAGGTGCTTCGAGATGTCCTGGAACTTCCGGTACCCCTCGCCGGCCTTGGTGCCAGGGACGAATTCGTCCATGGCCTGGGCCATGGCGCCGACATTCTCCATCAGGTCGATCCGCGTGCCGTCGTCGAAGAAGCAGCGCCATTGCGGATCGAGCCGGATTAGCGGGAGCTCCTTCTGCTGGTCGCGGCCCGCCTCGGCATAAATGCGGCGCAGCACGCGCGGCACGGTGAGAATGGTCGGCCCCATGTCGAAGCGGAACTTCCCTGAGCCGTCCGGCGCATCGAGGAACAGCTGCGCGGCCTTGCCGCCGAGCCAGGGGTTCTTGTCCAGCAGCGTGACGCGATGGCCCCGCGCGGCCGCCACGCAGGCGGCGGCCAGCCCGCCCAACCCAGCGCCGACAACTACGACATGGGAAGTCATGCTTGGAGCTCCGCTCACGGCATCAGCACCGGCTGCGCGACGGGCAGCAGAGCGAGATCGTCCTGGATAAGGCGCGCCGTGATGCGCGCGCCCTCGTAGATCACCGGCAGCCCCGAACCTGGATGCGTGCCGCCGCCGACGAGATACAGCCCCTGCGTGTCGTTGAAGCGGTTGCGCGGCCGGAAGGAGAGCATCTGCATCAGGTCGTGGCTGAGGTTGAAGGTCGCGCCATAGCCGACAGCGAATTCATCCTGCCAATCCTGCGGCGTCACCATGCGCTCGTAGCGAATGCGGCTCTCGATGTCGTGCAGGCCGAGCGCCTTCAGCCGGTCCAGCGCGAGCTGGCGATAGCGCGGCGCCTCCACGCTCCAATCCGCGCCATGCCGCAGGTTGGGTACCGGCACCAGCATGTACAGCGCCGAATGGCCCGCCGGCGCCATGCTCGGATCGGTGACGCAGGGGTTCTGCACATAGAGGCTCGGCACATCCGGCAGGCTGCCGTTCTGGATCTGGTGGATGTTGCGCTGATACTCCTCGGCCAGCAGCACCGTGTGGTGCGGCAGCTCGGGAAAGGTTCCCTCGACGCCGAGGTAGAGCATGAAGGTGGAGCAGGAATAACGGGCACGCTCGATCTTCTTGTCGGACCAGTCCTTGCGGATGTGGTTGGGCACGAGCTTGGGCACCGCATGCGCGAAATCGGCATTGAGCACGACGGCGTCGGTCGCGAAATGCTCGCCCTTCGCCTCGACGCCCATGGCGCGACGGCCGGCGAAGGCGATCCGGTCGATCGGCGTGTTCAGCCGGAATTCCACGCCTAGCCGCTCGGCCACGCGGGCCATGGCATCGCTCACCGCGCCGCAGCCGCCGCGCGGGTGGTACACGCCGAACTCGTATTCCAGAAAGCTCAGGATGGTGAAGAGCGAGGGGCATTTGAACGGCGACATGCCCAGGTATTTGGTCTGGAAGCTGAAGGCCAGGCGCACGCGCGGATCGTTGAAATAGCGCCTGAGGTCCTGGTCCACCTGCTGGTGCGGGCGCAGCTGCGCCAGGCTCTTCAGCATGCCCAGGCCCATCATGGCCCGCTTGCCGAGGAAAGGGCGTTCCAGAAAGGGCCGGAAGGTCTCCAGCTTCACGCGGTTGTCGGCCATGAAGCGGCGCACGCCGGCGACATCGCCGGGTGCGATGGCGGCGATGGCGGCTTCCATCCGCGGGATATCGGCCGTCGCATCCAGCGTGACGTTGGGCTTGCCCTCGAAGACCAAGCGGTACTGCGGATCGAGGCGGATGAGGTCCACCTCCTCCTCCAGCTTCGCGCCGCAAGCCGCGAAGATCTCGCTCAGGATGCGGGGATAGAGGAAGAAGGTCGGCCCCAGGTCGAAGCGGTAGCCCTGTTCCGTGGTCAGGGTGCGCGTGCGGCCGCCGACCACGCCGTCCTTCTCGAACAACGTCACCCGCGCGCCGGAGGCGGCGAGCTGCATGGCGGCCGCGAGCCCACCCGGTCCGGCGCCGATCACGGCGACATGGGGCCGCTGGCGGCGCAGCGAGGGGCCCGAAAGCGGCGCGTTCATGCGGTGCGCCGTTGCGCGTTCCGGCCTAGGGGCGGGCGTGGTTTTCTCATTATGGAACCCGTCTCGTCCTCATGCAGATGGAGTCCCGCGGCGCGCGCGCAAGGCCTCCGGAAAATGGATTGGGTGAGATCAAGCCGCGTCGGCGGGCATCAGTGCGAGCACCTCCGCAGCGCCCAAAATCTCGGTGCAATGCGCCTGGGCGCGGGGGAGCAGCCGCACGCGGTAGAAGTCGGAAATCGGCACGTACCGGGCGTCGAGCTTTGCCGCGCGGGCCAGAAGCGACGCGCCGAGCACCCAGCCGCAAGCCTCCAGATAGGCGCTGGCCGAGGCCGCGACTTCATCCGGCGCCGCGCTCAGGATCCAGCTGGTGGCCGCTTCCAGCGCGTCGAGCGTGGGGCCAAGGCGCGGATCGGTCGCGCGTGCGTCGGCGAGCATGCCGCGCAGAAGCGCACCTTGGTCGCGCGGCAGCTTTCGCGTGACGAGATCGAGCGCCTGAATGCCGTTGGTGCCCTCGTAGATGGGCGCGATGCGGGAATCCCGGAGCACCTGGGCGGCGCCGGTCTCCTCCACGAAGCCCATGCCGCCATGCACCTGCACGCCGAGATTGGCCGCCTGAACGCCGCGATCGGTGCACCAGGCCTTCACGATGGGCGTGAGCAGCGCCAGCCGCGCCTCGGCGGCGCTATCGCCGAGCCGGGCATGATCGGCCGCGACGGCGGCTTCCAGAGCCAGGAAGCGCCCGGCGAGCGTGGTGGCGCGAATTTCTGCCAGCATGCGTGCGACATCCGGATGGCGCGCGATGGCGCGGCCGCCTTGCATGCGGTCGGCCGCGTAGGCTTCCGCCAGATGCAGCGCCCGCGCGCCCGCGGCCACGCCCTCGATGCCGATCTGCAGGCGCGCATTGTTCATCATGGCGAACATGGCCGGAAGGCCGCGGTGCGCCACTCCGATCAACTCCGCCCGGGCGCCCTCGAAAAGCATGGTGCAGGTGGGCGATCCATGGATGCCGAGCTTGCGTTCGATGCCGGTGCAGCGCACGGCGTTGACCGCGCCGTCCGGCAGGATGGCTGGCGCCGCGAAGAGGCTGATCCCGCGTGAGCCGGCCGGCGCGTCCGGCAGCCGCGCCAGCACCAGATGCAGCGAATTGGCCGTGAGGTCCTGCGCGCCATAGGTGATGAAAATCTTCTCGCCATGCAGCGAATAGCCGCCGCCGGGCAGGGGTTCCGCCCGCGTCCGTACCGTCGAGAGATCGCTGCCCGCCTGGGATTCCGTGAGGCACATGGTGCCGTTCCAACGGCCGCTGACCAGCTCCGGCAGCCATTTCGCCGCCTGCTCCTCCGTCGCGTGGAGTTCGAGCAATTCGATGGCGCCGGCGGTGAGTGTCGGGCAGAGCGAGAAGGCCATGTCGGCCGTGGTCATCAGTTCTTTCAGTGCCGCCCAGAGCGCGAAGGGCAGGCCCTGCCCACCATGCGCCTCGGCTGCGCACAGCCCCTGCCAGCCACCATTGACCCAGGCGGCATAGGCCGTGCCGAAGCCGGGCGGGCAGGTCACGACGCCATTCTCGAAGCGCGCGCCGATGCGGTCGCCCTCGAGGCGGCCGGGTTCGACCACCTCCATCGCGAATTTGCGCATCTCTTCCAGCAGGGCGGCGATGTCTCCGGCACCGAGGCCGGTTTCCGGCAGCGCGTGCAGCTTTGTCAGGGCGAAAAGGATGTCCTCCGTCTGGGAGGTATTCATGCTGAAATCATTTCATCGCCCGCGGCCCAGGCTGTAACGCCATGGGAGGCTTCAGGTTGCGTGATCGCCCGCGCGAGCCTCTGGCCCAGCACCGCGCCGAACTTGAAGCCGTGGCCGGAAAAGCCCGACATCACCCAACCGCGCTTCGAAAGCCGCTCGACCACGAAGCGCTCCCGCGGCTCCACTTCGTAGAAGCAGGTGGCGGCGCCGAGATGGGTGAAGCGGTCCAGCCCCGGGATGCGGCGGCGGGCGAGATCGAGGATGCGGTCCGCCTCGTGCAGGTCCGGCGTGCGGTCGGGATCGTCAGGGTCGCCTTGCAGGGAGAAGCTGTGATCGCCGATCTTGAGCGGCGTCCCGGCCACGGGCGGCACAAGGTAGAAGCCACCGGCGAGATCCAGCACCATCGGCGCGCAGCTCCAGGCCTCGGCGGTCTCCGGCGGGGGAGCGAGGCGCACCAGCACCTGGCGCGAGGCGGTGACGCGCCGCCCGATCGCCGGCAGCAGGCGCGGAATCCAAGGACCGGCAGCGACGACCAGGACATCGGCGCTCCGGGTGGAACCGTCCTCCAGGGTTAGCGTGGCGCGCTCGGCATCGAGGGCGCTGGCCCGGGCGATCTCGATCACGGCACCCTGCGCGACGACATGCTGCGCCAGGGCCGTCACGATGCGCTCGGCCAGCAGCACGCCGCCTTGCGGGCAGAAGAAGGCGTTGGCGATGCCCTCGCCGGAGATATAGGGGAAGCGCTGCGCCACCTGGGCGGCGCTCAGATCCTCCAGCGGGCGGTTCTCGGCGCGAAGGGCGTCACGGCTGGCGCGCAGCCATTCGCCATTCGCCTCGTCCAGCGCCAGCACGCCGGTCTGGATGTGCAGGACCTCGCCCAGATCGGCCCAAAGCTCGTCCCAGGCGGCATAAGCCTCGTCGACCATCCGCATATAGCCGGGCTGCGCGCCATAGGCGTGGCGGATCAGCCGGTGATGATCCACCGAGGAACCGCGCGGATTAGGTGGCGGCGCCTGGTCGACGATCCGCACGGAAAACCCTTCGCGCAGAAGGCTCCAGGCCGTGCAAAGCCCCATGATGCCGGCACCGAGGATGAGGGCAGTGGGGCGTTTTTCCATGCGGTCATCCTGCCCGAGCGCCCTTTATTATGGAAGCGCGCCGCTTCACCCGGTGCCGTTCAGGCCGGCATGATCTTCGCCAGCGTCAGCCGTGCGACCTCCTCCTCCAGCGCGGCGATGCGGCGGTCGCGGACCGCCAGGGCGGCGGAGACATCCGCAGCCTCGAAGCGCTGTGGGATGTGCTGCGCGCAGTTGGAATCCCACGCGGTCAGCTTGAAGACGATCGCCTGCTCGGGGATTGCCTTGTAATCCTTGGGTGCGAGGCTCGCGAGCAGTTCCGGATCATCCTCGACCACCCGCGCCGTGCCCCATAGCTTGATGCGCCGGCGATGGGCGTAGTCGATCAGGAAGAGGTAGGCCTTCGGGTTCTCGGCGAGGTTGCCCAGGGTGATGAACTGGCGGTTCCCGCGGAAATCGGCGAAGGCCAGCGTCGAATCGTCCAGCACGCGCAGGAAGCCCGGCGGGCCGCCGCGATGCTGAATGTAGGGCTGCCCATCGGCGCTGGCGGTGGCGAGCATGACGCTGATCTGCGCACCGATGAATTCCGCGAGGTCAGGCGTGATCTTCGTGCGCCATCCGCCATCCTCCTCCATGGGCTGGAAACGCCCGCGTGAGCCGCGGCGGGTCTGGACCGTCTTCACACTGGATGAAAAGGCAACGTCACTGGGGGTGATGAAAGGCATGATCTTATCCTTCAACAAGCCACTGATATGACTGTTCACGGTGACGCCGATAATCCTTCTTCTTGACACTTCATCATTGCCTGATCTGCAATGAGGCCATGGATCTCTTCGCTGCCATGTCCGCCTTCGTCGCCGTGGCCGACCGCCAGGGCTTTGCCCCCGCCGCGCGGCATCTGGGCCTCGTGCCTTCCGCCGTGACGCGCCAGATCGCCGCGCTGGAGGAGCGCCTGGGTGTCCGCCTGCTGCAGCGGACCACACGCTCCGTCACCCTCACCGATGCCGGCGCGCGCTATCTGGACCGGGCACGGCGCATCCTGGCCGAGATGCAGGAGGCGGAGGAATTCGCCCAATCCGACCGGCTGAGCCCCGTGGGCCGCCTCGTGGTCACCGCACCCGCCACCTTCGGCCGCCTCCATGTGGCGCCGCTGATGGCCGAATTCCTGAAACGCTACCCTGAGGTCCGGGGCGAGCTCCAGCTCTCCGACCGCTGGATCAACCTAGTGGAGGAGGGTGTGGACCTCGCTATCCGCATCGGCCAGCTGCCGGATTCCGGGCTGGTCGCGCGGCAGCTCGGGCAGACGCGGCGGGTCGTCGTTGCCTCGCCCGGCTATCTGGACCGGGCCGGCACGCCGCAGCGGCCAGCCGAGATCCTGGGCCACGACCTGATCCGCTCGGCCGGCTACGACGCGCCAGCGGATTGGCGCTTCGAGAAGGACGGCGTGGAGGAGCGCATCCCCATCGTGCCGCGCCTGTTCACCAATAGCGCGGATGCGGCGCTCTGCGCGGCGGAGATGGATGGGGGGCTGACCATGCTGCTGCTGTACCAGGCGATCGAAGCAGTCCGCGCCGGCCGCCTGCGTATGGTCCTGGAGGATTACGAGCCGCCGCCGCGGCCCATTCAGATCGTCCGCCCGGCCGCGCGCCTGCTTTCCGCCAAGCTGCGCGCCTTCATCGAAATGGCGGTGGAAACTCGCGACTGGGATTTCCGGCGCGTTGCTGAGAAAGTGTGGGCTAGTCCAGCTTGATCCCCGCCGTCCGGATCACGCCTGCATAACGCTCCGCATCCCGGCGCAGCAGGTCGATCGCATCCTGATGAGTGCCCCCGCCGGGGATGAACCCGGCCTCACGCACCCGCGACCGCACGATGGGATCGTTTAGCCCGCGATTGACCCCCGCGACCCAGCGCGCGGTGATCTCGTCCGGCAGGCCGGGCGGGCCCATGACCATGTACCAGACGTTGGCGTCGAAGCCGGGGAAGCCGCGCTCGGCGACGGTCGGGACGTCCGGCAGCCATTCCACGCGCTCGGGCATGGTCACCGCGATCGCCCGCACGCGCCCGGCGCGGATATGCGGCAGGTAGGTCGGTAGCGTGTCGAAGGCGATATCGATGCGGCCCGCGAGGATTTCCGTCACCGCCTGGCCGGTGCCGCGGAAGGGCACATGCACCATCCGCAGCCCCGCCTGGGACGAAAGCAGCTCCGCCGTCAGGTGCTGCTGCGTGGCGACGCCCGAGGAGGAGTAGTTCAGCGCGCCCGGATTGGCCCGGGCATGGGCGAGGAACCCGTCGAAATCCTGCGCCGGCGAGGTGACCGGGACCACCGCCACCAGCGGCACAGTTCCGGCGAGGACCACGGCCGTCTGGTCGCGATAGATGTCGTAGGGGGGCGGGACGAGCAGCGGCGGCACCACGGCGCTGGCGCTCACCGTCGTCATCAACATGGTGTAGCCGTCCGGCCGGGCGCGGGCGAGCTGCGCGACGGCCAGCGTGCCCGAGGCACCCGGCCGGTTTTCCATGGCGACGGCCTGGCCGAACTCCTCCTGCAACGTCGGCTGCAGGGCGCGGGCGATGATGTCCGTGCCGCCGCCGGGCGCGAAGGGGATCAGGAAGGAGATGCTGCGCGTCGGGTAGGCCTGAGCGCGGGCGGTACCAATGAGCGACGGCGCGGCGAGCGCGCCGAGCAACAGGGTGCGGCGTTGGGCCATGGACGTGTTTCCTCAGGCTGTTTTGCCTGAGGTTATCCCGTGCAAGCAGGCCACGTCCACCGCATCCGCGACGCGCTCGGCTTACGCCGTCAGATCAGAAATTCGTCTGCACTGCGGCCATGGGCCTCGAGCATGGTGAGCCAATTCGGCTTGCGGCCGCGCCCGGTCCATTCCTCGCCATTCGGACCGCGGAACTTCGCCGCGACCTTCTTGCCCGCATCGCCCCGCGTGGCCTTGCCCTTTGCGGGAGCGCCTCTGCCGATCAGCTCCTCGAGGGAGACGCCCAGGCGCCCGGCCTTGGTGCGGAACTCCTCGAGCAGGGCCGAGCGCCCGGCCGTCGCCATGTCCTGGCGGGTCTTCTCGATGGCTGCGGAGAGCGCGCCGAGATCCTCCATGGAGAGCGAAGGCAGGGCGGCGATCAGTGTTGCGAGTGTTTTATCTGTTTCGGTCATTATAATACCTTGGAATATCCGCAGGCCTCCGGTCCGGGCCGAGCAAGCGAATATGACCCGGCCACCGGATTAGCAAGAAGCTTCGGAGTTTAACCTTAGGTTCCAGTCCATTTCGCTGGCCGGCGTGCGAGAAAGCTTTCTACTCCCTCCGCAAAATCATTGCTGGTGAAACACATTTCCACCAAGTCGTCGCCGTGGATTTCGCGCAGCGGTGCGCGCAGGCGCCGCATCGCTTCCTTGGTGGCGCGCATCGTCAGCGGCGCATGGGTCAGCAGCATGCGCCCCAGCTCCTCCGCCCGGGCCTGGAGCGAGGCGTGATCGGGCAGGATCTCACTCAACAGGCCGATAGCCTTCATTTCCTCGGCGCCCAGCAGCCGCGCCGTATAGACGAGGTCCATCACCCGCGTCGGCCCCACCATGGTCGCGAGGCGAGCGTAATTGGCCATGGAGAGGCAGTTTCCCAGGGTCTTGGCGATTGGGAAGCCGAAGCGGGCGTTGGCGGCGCCGATCCGCAGGTCGCAGACCGAGGCGATGGCCGCCCCGCCGCCTGTGGCTGCGCCGGCGATAGCCGCGATGGTCGGCTTCTGGCAATTCTCCAGCGCCGTCATGATGCGGTCGATCTTCTCTTCGTATGCCAGCGCATCGGCCGCCGTCTTGAACTCGCGGAATTGGCTTATGTCGGTGCCCGCCGCGAAGGCTTTCTCGCCCGCGCCGGTGATGATGATGACCTTGATGTCCTCGTCGGTATTCGCCTCGGTGGCGAGTTTCGCGAGCCCCTCATACATCGGGAAGGTCATCGCATTGCGGGCCTGCGGGCGGTTCAGCGTGACGAAGACGATGCCGTCGCGCCGTTCGATGAGCAATTCCTCGGACATGATGTGTTCCTCCTGTAAGGGCGCAGGGTTGCAGTGATCCGTCTGCGGTGGAAGATGCGGGCCACGTTCTGGAGAACCGCTATTATGATGCCGCTCGCCCGTTTCACCGTCCTCGACCTCACCCGCGTCCGCTCGGGCCCGACCTGCGTGCGCCAGCTCGCCGATTGGGGCGCCAACGTCATCAAGATCGAGGCTACCGACGAGATGGACACCGGCAAGGGCCTCGGCGGCGAGCGCGACGGGCCGGACTTCCAGCATGTCCATCGCAACAAGCGCGCCATGACGCTGAACCTGAAGTCGGCCGAGGGCCTCGCTACCTTCAAGCGCCTCGTCGCCAAGGCCGATGTGGTGGTCGAGAATTATCGGCCGGACGTGAAGAACCGCCTGGGCGTGGACTACGACAGCCTGGCCGCCGTGAACCCGCGCATCGTGCTTGGCTCGATCAGCGGCTTCGGACAGGACGGGCCCTATGCCAAACGCCCGGGCTTCGACCAGATCGCCCAGGGCATGGGCGGGCTGATGTCGGTGACCGGCCTGCCCGGCCAGGGCCCGGTTCGTGCCGGCATCCCTGTAGCCGACCTCACCGCCGGGCTATATTGCGCGCTCGGCATCATGGTCGCGCTGCTGGAGCGCGAGACGACCGGCAAGGGCCGCTGGGTCCATGTCAGCCTGCTCGAGGCGATGATCGCCATGATGGACTTCCAGGCCACCCGCTGGACCATGAAGCACGATGTGCCGAAGCAGGCCGGCAACGACCACCCGACAACCATCCCGACCGGCCTGTTCAAGACCTCCGACGGCGTCATGAACATCGCCGGCGGCGGGCAGGTGATGTGGGACCGGATCGTGAAGGTGCTCGGCATCGAGGAGGAGGCGAAGGACCCTGACATCGCCACCGACAAGCTTCGCAGCCAGAACCGCCAGAAGGTCAACGCGATGCTGGAGAAGGTCACGCTGACCGACACCTCTGCAAACTGGGTGACGAAGTTCAACAAGGACGGCGTGCCCTGTGGCCCCGTCTATTCCATGGACCAGGTTTTCGCGGACGAGCAGGTGAAGCACCTTGGCGTGGAGATGACGCTGCCGCATCCGCGCCTGGGCCCATTGAACGTGGTGCGCGCGCCGATGCAGATCGAAGGCGTCGAATGCGCCAAGAACCCCACGCCGGACCGAGGCCAGCATACGGATGAGGTGCTGACCGAATTCGGCTTCTCCGCCGAGGAGATCGCGGCCCTGCGCGCCTCCAAAGCTATCTGACGATGAAAATCACCTCCATCCGACAGGGCGTCGTGCCCATCGCGAGCGACATTGCCAACGCCTATATCGACTTCTCCAAGATGACGGCGAGCGTGGTCGCCATCACGGTCGAGTCCGGCGATGGCCGCTCCGCGACGGGCTACGGCTTCAACAGCAACGGTCGCTATGCGCAGCCGGGCCTGCTGAAGGAGCGTTTCGTTCCCCGGCTGGAGGAGGCCGGCGAGCTGCCCGCCCATGCCGATGGCGGCTTCGATCCCATCCCCGCCTGGACGGCGATGATGAAGAACGAAAAGCCTGGTGGTCACGGCGAACGCTCCGTCGCGGTTGGCGTATTGGACATGGCGCTGTGGGACGCGGCGGCCAAATTGGCCAAGAAGCCGCTCTGGAAGCTGCTGGCCGATCGTTACAACGGCGGTAAGTTCGACGACTCGGCCTGGGTCTATGCGGCGGGCGGCTATTACCACCCGGGCAAGGACATCGAGGGCCTTGTCGAGGAGATGAAGCGCTACCTCGGCATGGGTTATTCGGTCGTGAAGATGAAGATCGGCGGCTCGCCCGGCATGCCCGTGCGCGAGGCGCTGCTGCTCGACATCGCCCGGATCGAGGCGGTGCTGAAGCTGCTGGACGGCGACGGCTCGCGGCTTTGCGTGGATGTGAACGGCCGCTTCGGGCTGCATGCGGCGCTGAGCTACGCCGCCGCGATCCAGGGCTTCGGGCTGCGCTGGTACGAGGAGCCGCTGGACCCGCTGGACTACAGCACCCACGCGACACTGGCCGAGCATTACGGCCCGCCGATCGCCACGGGCGAGAACCTGTTCAGCATGATCGACGCGCGCAACCTGATCCGCCACGGCGGCCTGCGTCCGGACCGCGATATTTTGCAGATGGACCCCGCGCTCTCCTACGGGCTCGTGGAATACCTGCGGACCTTGCAGATGCTGCGCGAGCATGGCTGGAGCTCGCGGCGCTGCGTCCCGCATGGCGGGCACCAATTCGCGCTGAACATCGCGGTGGGCCTCGGGTTGGGCGGCAACGAGAGCTATCCGGAGGTCTTCGCGCCGTTCGGTGGCTTCGCCAGCGGCGTGCCGGTCGTGGACAGCCGGGTAAAGATGCCGGATGTGCCGGGCGTCGGTTTCGAGGCGAAGAACGAGCTCTGGGCGGTATTGAAGGGCCTCTGACGGTCGGAGGGCATGCCCTGCCGATAAAGCCGGCAAATTGTGGGAAATGGCTCTCGCCCAAGAGTTAAAGGGAGCGGCGCCGTCCTGAAACGGCCCGCTGCCCTTGCATACGCCCGCGGACGCCGCAGATCATAAACGAGGCCCGATCCGGGCAGCCCACCCCAAAGGACCCGTTGATCCCCACGATGGCGCCGCTCTCCACCCCCCACGTCAGCCGGCGCCGAGCCTTGCTCGGCGGGCTGCTGCTGCCGCCCGCCCTCGCCGGTTGCGGCACGACCACCGCCATCGCCCAGCGTGGCGCCGCCTTCGATTTCGCCGACCTGGCGGAACGGGTGCTTCCCGCCGTGGTCAATATCGCGGTCTCCGGCGAACAGGCCGTCACGCCGCCGCCCGAATTCCGCGGCACGCCCTTCGAGCGCTATTTCCGTGGCCGGCGAGAGCGTGTGCAGGGCGCGGGTTCCGGTTTCGTGATCGACCCCGCGGGTTACGTCGTCACCAACAACCACGTCATCGGTCAGGCGCAGCGGGTCACCATTTCGATCCAGGGCGGGCAGGAACTCCCGGCCCGCGTGGTCGGCGGCGACGAGTTGTCGGACCTTGCGCTGCTGCGGATCGAGAGCCGCACGCCGCTGGTCGCGGTGCCCTGGGGCACCAGCGCCTCCATGCGCGTGGGGCAATGGGTGCTGGCGGCGGGCAATCCCTTCGGTCTCGGCGGCAGCGTGACCTCGGGCATCGTCTCCGCGCGCGGCCGCGACATCGGCGCCGGTCCCTTCGACGACTTCCTGCAGACCGATGCGGCCATCAACCCCGGCAACTCCGGCGGCCCGCTGTTCAACCTCGCGGGCGAGGTCATCGGCATCAATACGGCGATCTACTCGCCCTCGGGCGCGAACGCCGGCATCGGCTTCGCCACCCCATCCGACCTCGCACGCCCGGTGATCGAGCTGCTGCGCCGCGACGGCAAGGTGGAGCGCGGCTGGCTCGGCGTGCAGGTCCAGGACCTCGTGGCCGAGGACCCCCGCGCCAACCGACGTGCCGTGCTCATCGCCGGCGTGGAGCGCACCGGCCCGGCCGGGCGCGGCGGCCTCAGGGTCGGCGACGTGGTGCTGGCGATCAACGGCGAACGCACCGAAACTTCGCGCAGCCTGGTCCGCAGCATTGCAGCCGTGACACCCGGCCAAGCCGTGCGCTTGACGGTCCTGCGAGAAGGACGCACGCAGGAGGTCAACCTCCAGGTGGGACGCCGGCCGCCCGGACCTGGATAGTAGCCTTGGCCGATCCGGATCATCAAAGGACCACGTGACATGATGCGCATCCTTCTGGTGGAGGACGACGTCGAAGTTGCCCGCTTCGTGAAGAAGGGGCTGCAGGAGGCCGGACATACCGTCGAGCACGCTCCCAACGGGCGCGACGGCCTCTTCCTCGCGGCCTCCGAGGCCTTCGACATGCTGGTCCTGGACCGCATGCTTCCCGGCGGCGTCGATGGCGTCCGGCTGGTGGAAACGCTGCGGCAGCAGGGCAACCGCACCCCGGTGCTGTTCCTCTCGGCGCTCTCAGCCGTGGACGAGCGGGTGAAGGGCCTCAAGGCCGGCGGCGACGACTATCTGGTCAAGCCCTTCGCCTTCGCCGAGCTCCTGGCCCGCGTCGAAGCACTCGGCCGTCGCCCCTCCTCCGAGGCGCCGGTGACCAAGCTGAAGGTGGCCGACCTGGAGCTGGACCTGCTCTCGCGCACCGTTACGCGCGCCGGTCGCAAGATCGACGTGCAGCCCCGCGAGTTCCGCCTGCTGGAGCATCTGATGCGCCATGCCGGCCAGGTGGTGACGCGCACCATGCTGCTCGAGAAGGTGTGGGACTACCATTTCGACCCACAGACCAACGTGATCGACGTGCATGTCAGCCGGCTGCGCCAGAAGCTGGACAAGGGTTTCGACAAGCCGCTGATCCACACGGTGCGCAACGCCGGCTACATGATCCGCGCCGAGGGCTGATGCGCGGGGCCGCGGCCCGGAGCCTCAAACATGTCTGAGCGCCCGATGCTGGCCCCGGCTCGTCCGGCGGCGCCCCGTCTGCTGCAATCGGCCGGGTTCCGCTTCGCGCTGCTCTTCGTGGCCATCTTCTCCGTCGCCGCCGCCTTCCTGGTGGCGGTGCTGTGGTGGGCCACGGCCGGCGCGTTGGACCGCCAAACCATCGCCGCCATCCGCACCGACGCCACCTCCCTGGTCGAGCGCTACCGGGAGCAGAGCTTGCCGGGGCTGATCGAAGCCATCGAAGAGCGCCTCGCCGTCGATGCCCAGAACGAAACGATCTACCTGCTGATCGATGCGGATGGCCGCCGGCTCGCCGGGAACCTGCGCGACTGGCCGACCGCCATCGGCGAGGACGGCGCCTGGTTCCGCACCCGCATCCAGCACGACGGTGGCGTGGCGGAGGCGCGGGTCAACCGGCGGGACTTGCCGGGCCTGCGCCTGCTCGTCGGCCGGGACGAGAGCGAGCGGGTACAGTTGCGACTGCTGCTGACCGAGGGCGTCGCCTGGTCGCTCGGCGCCGTGCTGATCTTCGCGGGCATCGGCGCCGCGCTGATCCGGCGTGCGCTCCAGGCGCGGATGCGCCCGGCGGTGACCACCGCGCTCGGCATCGCCGCCGGCGACCTTTCGCACCGCGTGCCGCTCTCCGGCCAGGGCGACGAGTTCGACCGTCTCGGCGCCACCATGAATGCTATGCTGGACCGCATCGGCAATCTGATGACAGGCATGCGCGGCGTCTCGGACGCCATCGCCCATGACCTGCGCACGCCGATCGCCCGCGCCCGGGCCAAGCTGGAGGAAAGCCTCGTCACCGCGGCCGGTGAGGCCGGGCTGCGCGCCGCGGTCGAGGAGGGCATCGCCGATCTCGACAACATCACGCGGGTCTTCCAGGCGCTGCTGCGGATCGCCGAGGCGGAGGCCGGGGCGCGCCGCGCCGCCTTCGCCCCACTCAATCTGCCGGAGGTGCTGGGCGATGCCGCGGAAATCTACGAGGTCATGGCCGAAGCGCGCGAACAGCGGCTGGAGACGGACTTGCCCGAGAAGCTTTCCATGGTGGGCGACCGCGACCTGCTGCTCCAGGCCGTCGCGAACCTGCTCGACAATGCGATCAAGTTCACGCCCCCCGGCGGCCTGGTGCGGCTGACGGCGCGCCAGACCGAGGCGGGCATCGAAATTGCGGTGAGCGACTCCGGCCCCGGCCTCTCGCCGGAGGACCGCGCCCAGGCACCGGATCGATTTTTCCGCGCCGACGCCTCGCGCGCTCTGCCGGGCTCGGGGCTGGGGCTCGCGCTGGTGCGGGCGGTGGCGCAGCTCCATGCCGGAGAAGTGGTACTGGAAGATGCGATGTCCGGCGCCTCGCCGCCTGGGCTGCGCGTCGTGCTGCGCCTGCCAAATCCCTGAATTCGCTACATGAACAAGCGTTCACGGCCGGCCCATCGGGGGGTGACGCGCCGGGGTGCATCACTCTGCCCATGCGTTGGCTCATCGCCCTGCCGGTGGCGACTTTCGGCGTCCTCCCCATCCAATCGGATCGACCGCTCCGCATGACCACGGAGAGCGCCGAATATTGCGAGGTGCTTTCGGTGCGGCTGGCGGAGACCCCGCATGCATCGGCGGAGCTGCCGCGGCTCCTGGCCGATGAGGGCCGCCGCCTCTGCGCCATCGGCCATTACCGCACGGGAATCGCGAAGCTTCGCCGCGCCCTCCGCGCGGCCCAGGCCGAAGCGCCGGGCGGCTGACTATCCAAGAGAGCTTGGCTGACGCAGCCTTGCCCCGATGTCCGCACCCGCACCCTACCTGATCCCAGCTTTGTCCGGCGCTGCGGCGACCTGCGCGGGCATTGGCCTCGCGCGGTTCGCCTTCGTGCCGCTGTTTCCGGCGCTGGTGAATGCGGGCTGGGTCAGCGGGGCGGAAGCAGGGTTGCTGGGCGCGGCGGCGCTGGCCGGATACCTCGTGGGTGCCATGGGAGCGCAGTCCTTCGGGCGCCGGATCGGAACGCGGCCGGCACTGGGCTTCGGCATGGCGGCGGTCCTTGTCTCGCTGCTGGCAAGCGCGCTGCCTGGCGGCTGGGTCTGGCTGATGCCGTGGCGCCTGCTCGCCGGCCTGGCCGGGGGCGTCCTGATGTCGCTGGCCGGTCCCGCCGTGCAGCGGGCGGTGCCGCCGGAGCGGCGAGGGGCCGCCTCGGGCGTGGTGGTGGGCGGCGTGGCCGGAGGGATCGCGCTTGGATCGCTGGTGCTGCCGCCTCTGCTGCTGATCGGGCCGAGTGCGGGGTGGCTTGGGCTGGCCGCTTTGACGGCGCTGCTCTGGGCCTTCGCGCAGCCGCGATTTCCGGCCGATCCCGGCGGGCAGGTCCCTGGCGCCGCACCGCCGGCCATGCCGAAGCTGCTGCTGGCCTACGCGTTTTCGGGCGCGGGGATGGTCCCGCACATGGTCTACCTCGCCGATCTCGCCGCGCGCGGATTCGGCCTCGGAATCGCCGCCGGCAGCGGGATCTGGCTGCTCTTCGGCCTGGGCGGGCTGACCGGCACCCTGCTGGGCGGCCGGGCCGCCGACCGGATGGGCGGCGCGAAGGCGGCCCGGTTCTGGCTATGCGTGCAGGTGGCGGCGCTGGCCCTGGTGCTGATCCCCTGGTGGCCGGCGCTGATCCTGGCCGCACTGACCGGCGGCTTCGCGGCGGTTGGCATTTCCGCCGTCACGCTGGCCTGGGCGCGCGAGGCGGCCGGGCCGGCGACGGGCGCGCTTTGGGTCCGGGCCACCATCGCCTATGCCGTGGCGCAGGCGGTCGCGGCCTTCGCAATGGCCGCGCTGTTCGGGCTGACCGGCGAGAGCCATGCCGCCATCTTCCTGGCGGGCCTCGTACTCTCCGCCATAGCTCTGGCGGCGGCCCTGGCCCCGCAGGACCGCGCCCTCACGACTCCCTGAACGCCCGGTTGAAGCTGTCCCGCAGCGGCTGCGTGATGTAGCGCCAGAAGGTGCGCTGGCCGAGCTGCACATGCGCCTCGACCGGCATGCCCGGCGTCAGGAATACCGCCGGCAGATGCGCGAGCTGCGCCGGATCGATCCGGATATGCGCGCGGTAGTGGCTCGCATGGGTCTGCGGGTCGGTGGTGACGTCGGCCGCGACGAAGCTGACCTCGCCGTAGAGCAGCGGCATTCCCCGCTGGCGGAAGGCCGGCAGCCGGACCTCCGCGCGCAGGCCCGGAAAGACCACGTCGATATCCATGGGCTGCACCTGCACCTCGGCCACGAGGCGGTCGCGCTCGGGCACCAGCTCCATCACGGGATCGCCGGGCCGCACCACCGCACCGGGGTTGAAGACCCGCAGATTGACGATGGTGCCGTCCTCTGGCGCCAGGAGGTCGCGCCGGGTCGAGATGTCGGTCGCCGCGCGAAGCCGTTCCTCCGCCTCGGCGAGGCGGCCGGCCACGTCCCGCGCATCCGTACCGGCTTCCTGGAGCCGCTGGTCCAGCGCGCCCTGGCCCTGGCTCTCCGCCTCCTGGATGCCGGATTGGGCGCGGCGGATCTGCCCCTGCAGATCGGCGACGGTGCCGTCCGTGCCGGCGAGCGAACGCTGCAAGGCCAGCAGCTCCGGCAACCGCGCCAGCCCCTGCTGCACCAGGCCCCGGCGCATGACCTCCTCGCTGCGGAGCAGAACGAGCTGGCGTTCCGCGGCCCGGAGCTGTCCTTCGGCCGAGGCGATGGTCGCCCGCCCCTGGTCCCGCCGGTGCGCCAATACCGCGATCTGGCTGTCGAGGCTCGCCTGCCGTGCCTGGAAGAGGGCGCGCTGGCCGGCCATGGCCTCGATCGCGCGCGGATCGGCGGATCCGGCCAGCTCCGGCGGAAAGGCGATTGCCGGCTCACGCGCCATCTCGGCAGCGAGCCGCGCCTGCTGGGCCAGCAGGGCGCCGTGCTGGGCCGTGACGGCCTGCACCGAGGCGCCGGACTGGGCGTCATCCAGCCGCATGACCACCTGGCCTTGCCGCACGCGATCGCCGTCGCGCACCAGGATTTCGCGAACCAACCCGCCCTCGAGGTGCTGCAAGGTGCGGCGCGTGCCCTCGACCTTGATCATCCCCGCCGCGATCGCCGCCTCGGAAAGCGGCGCCAGCGCCGCCCAGGACACGAAGCCGCCGAAGAAGCCGAGCATGACGACCAGGCCCACGGCCAGGACGCCCCTTGTCTGCGGCGCCTCTTCCGGAGTCCGTGTGCGCGGGGGTGCATGCGATGCGAGGCGCACCTCGCGAATCAGGCTGTCGGGCATCACGCGCGTCCTCCCATGGCGGATTCCATCGGGCGCGCTGGCGCCATCAGGCGTTTCAGCACCTCGTCGCGCGGGCCGAAGAGCTCGACCGCGCCATCCTTCAGCACCAGCACCTTGTCCACGCCCTGCACCAGCGAGGGCCGGTGCGAGACGAGCACGACGGTGACGCGCCGGGCCCTGAGCTGCTCCAGCGCCCGGGCCAGCACGGCCTCGCCCTCGCCGTCGAGATTGCTGTTCGGCTCGTCCAGCACGACCAGCCGCGGCGACCCGAACAGGGCGCGGGCGAGGCCGACGAGCTGCCGCTGCCCGCCCGAAAGCTGTGCGCCGCTCTCGCCGATCTCGGTCTCGTAGCCCTGCGGCAGGCGCAGGATCATCTCATGGCAACCGGCGAACCGAGCCGCCGCGAACACCGCCTCGGGCGTGCCTTCCGCCATGCGGGCGATGTTCTCGAAGACGGTGCCCTCGAACAGCTCCACATCCTGCGGCAGGTAGCCGAGGTGGCGGCCGAAATCCTCCCGTTGCCAGAGCGCGACATCCGCGCCGTCGAGCCGGACATGGCCCATGGATGCCGGCAAGGTGCCGATGATCAGGCGCAGCAGGGTCGTCTTGCCGGCCGCTGAGGGGCCGATGATGCCGAGGCTCTCGCCAGCCGCCAGCGCGAAGCCGACCCCCTTGATCAGCGGCGAGGACTGTCCGGGGAAGACGTAGGAAATGCGATCCGCCAGCAGCGCGCCCTCGGGGGTCGGCAGCGGCAGGCCGGGGGGCCGCAGCCGGGGCAGCCTGAGGAAGTTCTGCAGCCGATGCAGCGCCTGGCGCGCTTGCACCAGCTGCTTCCAAGCCCCCACCATCTGCTCCACCGGCGCCATGGCGCGGCCCATTGTGATCGATGCGGCGATGGAGGCCCCGCCGCTCAGCTGCTGCTGGAGCACGAGCCAGGCGCCCACGCCCATCACCGCCAGCTGCACGACCAGGCGCGAGAACTTGATGAGCGAGAGGATCATCGCCGCACGGTCGGCCGCGATCCGCTGCGGCGCCTGGGCCTGGGCGAAGGCCGCACCCCAGCGCGCCGCGACGGCCTCCATCATGCCCATGCTGTCGATCACCTCGGCATTGCGGGCGATGGCTTCGGCGCGGCGATGGGCCCGCATGGCGCCGATACCGGCCTCCTGCAGGGCCCTGGCCGTCAGCGCCTCATTCACCAGGGCGAGGGCGAAGAGCAGCGTGGCGCCGCCAACCGCGATCCAGCCCATCGCCGGATGTAGGACGAAGATCACCGCCAGGTAGACCGGCACCCATGGCACGTCGAAGATGGCCAGCATCCCCGCCGAGCCGAGGAAGCCGCGCGTGGTCCCGAGGTCCCGCAGGGCCTCCATGCGATAGGGCTGCCCGCGCAGCTGCCCTTCGATGGCGCGCACGAAGCTCTCCGGCGCCACGCGACTTTCCACCCAGGCCGCGATGCGGTGCATGACGATGCTGCGGCAGCCCTCCAGCAGGGCTAGCACCGTCACGGCGAAAACGGCGATCAGGGTCAGGAAAATCAAGGTATCGGTGCTGCGCGTGGCCAGCACTCGGTCGAAGATCTGCATCATGTAGAGGGAGACGGTGAGCTGCAGCAGGTTCACCACGCCCGAAAAGGCGCCGACCACCCAGAACTGCCCACGGCAGGCCCGGAGCGAGGTGGCGAGCGGGGTGCTTCGCGCTGCCCGAGCCATGACGCCGCTCATGCCGGCAGGCCGCGCGGGAGCGGATCAGGGCGAAAGCCCCAATGGAAACACGTCATCGATGGAGGTCCTCACGCACATTTTGTGGATCGGAGCCGAAGCGGCTTTTACCGCCTCGGCCTCGCGCACAATCTGCGGCGGAGGTTCTTTCTCAATCATTAACGCGAACGTGTTTTGTTCCGGAGGCCAGATCCGGCCTCGCCGCGTGGCTTAGATCCGGCCGCGCCGCGTGGCGGCGACGGGCTGGCTCGGCCGCGAGGCGCCGGCCGGCGTTCCGGCATCGAAGCCTAGGAAGCCGATCGAGGGCTGCGGCGTGCCCCCATTGGCCTGCCAGAGCTGCGGCAGCCGGGGCGAGACCGTCCCGGTCTGGACCTGGCTTTCCTCGCGCGCCGCACTGGGCGGCGGGGTACGGACGCGCGCGGGGGCGCGCTCCGGACGCGGATTGGCAGCCCCGCGCTCGGGCGGGGGCGGGGCATTGCCGGCTGAGCCGCGCATCGAGAGCAGGTAGAACATGATCTCGGGCCGGCCTTGGTCCACCGCCGAATCGATCGCGGTCAGCCCCAGCGCATTGCGCGAATTCACGTCGGCGCCGCGCGCCACGGCATCCCGCACGGTGGCGATGTCGCCGCGGTTGATGCCGTCGAACATCGCGTCGTTCGGGTTCATCGAGGAGGGCGGAACCTCGGCGGGGATAGGGGCCTGGCCACGGTTGGCGGCCACGCCGGGCAGGGCCGGCGGCGGCTCGCGGCGCGGCGGCTCGGTCGGCCGGCGGGTGGTGTTGCTGCCGCCCAGCATGCCCTGGGCGAAGGCCGTTCCGGTGCCGAGAAGGCTAGGGGCGAGAAGGGCGCCGGCGGCCACGGCTGCCATCAGGGAAGCCTTGATATGCGTCATCTCATCGCCCTCCGAATGCAAATGTGCCGGTTCTCGGGACGGCATAGCGCAGGCCTCCGGCAAGGGCGAGGGGAGTTACCAGCTCATAGGCACGCTGAAGCGTGCGCCGGCGGCGGGATTTTCCAGAAAGCGCTGGTCCCGCTGGGTCACGGCCCCGTCCGCGGCGGCGCCGCGGCTGGGCATGCGCGGGTTGATGAGGGTGGGGCTGATCGTCGCGACCGTGGGCTCCGGCGGCGGCGCGTGCCACTCGATGTCCCTGTTCGGCCGTGGCGCGGGTTCGCCGAGAAGTGGTGCCGGTGTGTGCGGCGTACGCTCGCCAAAGCCGGAGAAGCCGGGCGTCGAGGGGACGCCGCCATCCATGAAGGCCCGGTCGCGCGGATCACGGGAGCGGGCGCGCGGCGCAGGGACGCGAGGCGGCGTGACGCGGTATGCGGCGTCCGGGCCTGGTGTGCCCGCCGACGAGGCGGCCGCCGTGGCCGGAACTTGTGCGGCCTGTTGGGCCAGGACGGGATTGGCCAGCAACGCGACCAGCGCGATCGTGAGCGCCAAGGCCCAGCCGGCCCGCGCGAGATCCACGCCAGGCCGCCAGCTCTCGGAAAGCTCTGGTCCAACGGGGCCGTCTAGGCCTGTTGCATTGGCGGGAAGGCGATGGTGTCCCAAGGGAAATCCCCCACACGAAGATCGGACAGCGGGGTTTTCGTCACCCCGGCGGCCCCGGCCCGGCTGAACGACGAGCCTTCGATACGCCCGTCCGGTCCAGGTGCGGATTAGGTAGCGAAAACGGCTCGCAGTTCAAGCGTTGCTTGCGAGTTGACGGCGGATTGTCGGCACGCCGGCGGCTTTCCCGCCGCCGTGCTATCCGGTGCCGATCAGCGCGGTGCGGCTGCGGCCGCGAAGGCGAAGTTGTCGTAGCTGTTCTCGGCCACGCGGAACCATTGGAACAGCTCGCCGCGATAGGGGCGGTAGTTGTCCCAGATGGTCTTGAAGCGCGGGTTCTGCGCCGAGAGATCAGCCATCATCGCCTCGTTCGAATTCCAGGCGAGCTGCAGGATTTCGCGCGAGTAGAAGCGCAGCTGCGCCCCCTGGGCCACCAGGCGCCGCAGCGCGATGGGGTTCAGGTGGTCGTAGCGGCTGACCATCTCGCTATCGGCCTCGGCGCAGGCGACGGCGAGCGCTTCCTTGTACTGCGCCGGCAGCGCCTCGTAGGCGCGCTTGTTGCTGATGAAGTGCAGCCGCGCGGCGGGCTCGAAGAAGCCGGGCGCGTAGTAGAAGCGCGCCACGCGGAAGAAGCCCAGCCGCTCGTCGTCATGCGGTCCCGTGAATTCGGTGGCGTCGATCGTGCCGCGCTCCAGCGCCGGGTAGATGTCGGCGGGGGCGACGAGCGTGGGATTGGCGCCCATCCGCTGGAAGACCTGGCCGGCGAGGCCGGAGATGCGGAACTTCAGGCCCTGCACGTCGGCCACGGTGCGGATTTCGTTGCGGAACCAGCCGCCCATCTGCGCGCCGGTGTCGCCGCAGGCGATGCCGACGATGTTGTAGTCGGCCAGGAGCTGGTCGGCGAACTGGTTGCCGCCGCCATGCCGCAGCCAGGCGGTCGTCTGCCGGGTGTTCAGGCCGAACGGGACGGCCGTGAAGAAGGCGAAGGAGGGATCCTTGCCGATATACCAGTAGCAGGCGGTGTGCCCGGCCTCGAGCGTGCCGGCCTGAACGGCGTCGAGCACCTGGAGGCCGCCGACGATTTCGCCGGCCGGGAAGGTCTGGATGCGGAACTTGTTCTCGGTCAGCGCGGCCACTCGGGCGGCGACCTTCTCCACGGTCCCGTAGAGCACGTCCAGGTTGCGCGGGAAGCTCGACTGGAGGCGCCACCGCACCTCGGGATTCGCCTGAGCAAGAGCGGGCGCAGCAAGGGCCGCAGGCGCCGCGGCAGCGACGGCGCCGAGAACGAGACGACGATTCATGGCGTTTTCCTCCAAGAACTAAGTTCCAGTGATCCCGCGCATAACCTAGAGCCGAGTCACGGGAAAGGGCAAAGCGGGCCTCTTGCCATTACCCCATGTGGGAAGGTTAATGTCCCTCATTGGTTGCCGGAGAACGAGTAAATGCTCGCAAGAGTGGGTAAGGGTTGGATGCAGCGGGCGGGCGGCCTGTGCATCGGCCTGGCGATCCTGGCGAGCCTCGCCCTGCCGGCCGCGGCGCAGACGGGCAACCCGACGCATGACGCCTTGCAATCCCGCACCGATCT
Source organism: Rubritepida sp. (assembly GCA_028291455.1). Taxonomy (GTDB): domain Bacteria; phylum Pseudomonadota; class Alphaproteobacteria; order Acetobacterales; family Acetobacteraceae; genus Roseococcus. The sequence goes on from JAQGHY010000225.1 coordinate 23,856, forward strand.
CGAGCGGCGGCAGGTGATGCTCCAGGCCGTGCGCGGCCAGGGCGACCGCTGCAACGCCGTCATCCTCGCTTTTCATGCCGGCTTCGACAGCCGGCGCACCTCCTATTGGGACATGCGCTGTGCCGATGGTTCGGCCTATCGCGCCCGCCTTCCCGCCGAGCGTTTCTCCTCGGTAGGCTTTCTGCGCTGCGGCGCCGCGGCACCCCCGCCGCAGGGCGGCCCCTGCTTCCAGGCCGTAACCACCGAGAATACACAGATCGCGGCAACGGGCGGCGGCACCGAGGCCGCCTGCCGCGCCACCTGCTCGACCCAGCCGGCCGCGGGCCAGACCCAATGCGTGGCGGGCTGCCTTTCGGGCCAGGGCATCGCGGTCGGCACCCAGATCTCGGCGGCGCTGCCGGCGAACTCGCGATTCGGCGCGATGTACTTCACCGACAATCCCGTGCCGGCCTACGGCTTCGCCAATGGCCTGACCGATCGCCTGGAAGTGAACATGCGCGCCGTCCGCGCCTGCCAGACCATGGCGGGCCCAGTCCCCTGCAAGTTCCAGGGCGAGCTGGTGAACCAGTGCGGCGCCATCTCGATGGCCATCAGCCGCCATCCGCGCGCGATGGTCATGACCTCCGACCTGTCGACCCAGGTGCTGAACCTCGGCGTCACCGGTCAAGGCGCAACACGGCCGGCCGCCGAGGCCGCGGCCATGGAGGCCTGCCGCCGTGCCGAAGGCCCCGGCGTGCAATGCCGCATCGTGGCGGCGGGCTGCTGAGATGAACCTGCAAGACACGAAGTTAACGAGGATTTCCGCCATGCGCCGCTCCATCGCTACCCTGGGTCTCGCCGCGCTGCTTGCGGTGCCGGCCATGGCGCAAACCCCCGCGCCGCGGCAGCAGACGCCGGCCCGTCCCGGTGCCGCGGCTGCCGGCGCCTCGACGCTGGATCAGGTGAAGGCGCGCGGCCAGCTGCTTTGCGGCGTGAACGGCGTGCTGCCGGGCTTCTCCTCACCCGATCCGCAGGGCGTCATGCGTGGCTTCGAGGCAGATTTCTGCCGCGCCATAGCCGCCGCCGTGCTCGGCGACCCCGCACGCGTCCGCTTCCTGCCGATGGCGACGCCCGAAGCCGGCCTCGACGCACTGGCCGGCCGGCAGATCGACCTGCTGATGCGCAACACGACCGTGACGCTGAGCCGCGATGCTGCGCGCCCGGTCACGGCCGGGCCGGTGCTCTTCTACGACGGCATGGGCTTCCTGGTGCCGCGCTCGCTGGGCATTTCCAGCCCCCGCCAACTCGGCACCCGCACAATCTGCTGGGCCGGCGCCGAGGGCGTGCAGGGTACGGCGGCCGACAATCTGGCCGGCTTCGCGCAGCGCCACTCCATCAACTGGACGGTGCGCCGCTACGACACGCAAGCGCTGGTCGTGGCTGCTTTGCAGGCTGGCGAATGCCACGCCTTCGCGGCTGACTCCGCCGCGCTCAGCGCACGCCGGGTGACGGATTTCCAGGATCCCAACCGCTGGACGGTGCTGCCCGAGATCATCTCCGGCGAGCCGCTGGCACCCTGGACCCGCGCGAATGACGAGCTCTGGCACGATACGGTGTTCTGGGCGGCGCAGGCGCTGATCCAGGCCGAATATCTCGGCCTGACCTCGCAAAACCTGACGCAGAACCTGACCAGCTCCGATTGGCTGGTGCGGCGCCTGCTGGGCACCGAATCCGACATCGGCCGCGCCTTCGGCCTGCCCAACAGCTGGGCCGCCCGGATGATCGGCGCCGTGGGTAACTACGGCGAGATGTTCGAGCGCAACCTCGGCCGGGGGTCGATCATCGGCATGGATCGAGGGTTGAACGACCAATGGACGCGCGGCGGGCTGCTCTACGGCATGCCGCTGCGTTAGCCGGAAAAGCGCGGCGGTGAACCGCCGCGCCTGGCCGTCTACAGAATATACCGAGACAGATCGGCACTGGCCGCGAGCGTCGCCACGCGGTCCCGCACCATGTCCGCATCCACGGTGACGCTCTCGCCCCGGCGGTCGCTGGCGGTGAAGCTGATATCCTCCAGCAGCCGTTCGATCACCGTCGAGAGCCGCCGCGCGCCGATATTCTCGACGGTCGCATTGATCTCGGCGGCGAGGTCCGCCAGCGCATTCACCGCATCGGGCGCGAAGATCAACTCCACGCCTTCGGTCGCCATCAGCGCGCTGGCCTGCTTCAGCAGCGAGTGCTCCGGCTCGGCCAGGATGCGGCGGAAGTCGTCGCGGGTCAGCGCCTTCAGTTCCACACGGATCGGCAGGCGGCCCTGCAATTCCGGCAGCAGGTCCGATGGCTTGGCCTGGTGGAAGGCCCCGCTGGCCACGAAGAGGATGAAGTCGGTCCGCACCGGGCCATGCCGCGTCTGCACCGTCGTGCCCTCGATCAGAGGCAGCAGGTCGCGCTGCACGCCCTCGCGGGAGACATCGCCGCCGCGTACCCCGCCTTCGCTGCTGCGCGCGACCTTATCGATCTCGTCGAGGAAGACGATGCCGTTATTCTCGGCGTTCAGCACGGCGCTGCGCGTTACCGCGTCTTGGTCCAGCAGCTTGTCCGCCTCCTCGCGCGCCAGGGCCTCGCGCGCGCCGGCGACGGTCATCTTGCGCGGCTTGGCGCGGCCGCCGAACATCTTGCCGAACATCTCCTGCATGTTCTGCATCTGGCCGGGCGGCATGCCGGGCATGTCCATCATTCCGACGGGTTGGCCCTGCGGCTCCGTGACCTGGATCTCGACCTCGCGGTCCTCCATCTGGCCTTCGCGCAGCATGCGGCGGAACTTCATCTTGGTCTCGCCCGAAGCGCCCTCGCCCACCAGCGCGGTGACGAGACGCTCCTCGGCATTGAGCTCCGCCTTGGCCTGCACGCCCTTGCGGGCGAGATCCTTGGCCTGAAGGATCGCGGCTTCCACGAGGTCGCGGATGATGGATTCCACGTCGCGACCGACATAGCCAACCTCGGTGAACTTCGTCGCCTCCACCTTAAGGAAGGGCGCGTTGGCGAGCTTCGCCAGCCGGCGCGCGATCTCCGTCTTGCCGCAGCCGGTGGGGCCGATCATCAGGATGTTCTTCGGCACCACCTCTTCCTGCAGCGATTCGGGAAGCTGCTGGCGGCGCCAGCGGTTGCGCAAGGCGATGGCGACGGCGCGCTTGGCGTCGTGCTGGCCGATGATGAAGCGATCGAGCTCGCTCACGATCTCGCGCGGGGAAAGGTTCACCGTTTCCGGTGCCAGGACATCACTCATTGCCCCGCGCCCTCCTGATCCAAGGTTTCCAGGATGTAGTTTCCGTTGGTGTAGACGCAGATATCGGCCGCGATCTTCATCGAGCGGCGCGCGATTTCCTCCGCGCCGATGCCGTCTACCGTCAGCAGCGCACGTGCCGCGGCGAGCGCGTAGTTGCCGCCCGAGCCGATGCCGATCACGCCTTCCTCAGGCTCCAGCACGTCGCCCTGGCCGGTCAGCAGCAGCGAGCGGTCCTTGTCGGCCACGGCCAGCAGCGCTTCGAGGCGGCGGAGGTAGCGGTCGGTCCGCCAGTCCTTCGCGAGCTCGACGCAGGCGCGTTCGAGCTGGTCCGGAAAGCGTTCCAGCTTCGCCTCCAGCCGCTCCAGCAGCGTGAAGGCATCGGCCGTGGCGCCGGCGAAACCGGCGAGCACGCGGCCCTGGGCAATGCGCCGCACCTTGCGCGCATTGCCCTTCACTACGGTCTGGCCGAGAGAAACCTGGCCATCGCCCGCCATGGCAACGATGCCGTTGCGGCGGACGCAGAGGATCGTGGTGCCATGCCACCCGACCAAATCATGTGTGTTGTTCGACATGGGAAGGATGTGGCGCTTGCCATGCCGTTCGGCAATGCGGCTTGCCGCTCCGCATGTCTGGTCTCAACGTGGCGCATCGGAGGAGACCGTAAATGCTGCCTTGTCTGCTGGCGCCCGGCGCGACCGCGCTGCCCCTGCATGTCGTGAGCCCGGATAGCTGGGAGGCCCTGCCCGGCGCCGCCTTCGCGCGCGCCGCCGGCTTCTCCGCCCGGCCCGGCGAGATCGCACTGCTGCCCGGCGTGGACGGCCTTGCAGGCGCCCTGTTCGGTGCGCCCGGCACGGCCGAGGGCTACGGCGCCCTACCCTATGGCCTGCCCGAAGGCACCGCTTGGACCCTGGCGGGCGGCGATGCCGCCCTGGCCACGCTGGGCTGGTGCCTCGGCGCCTATCGCTACACGCGGTTCCGGCCGAGCAAGCGCGGCCCGGCCCGGCTCGTCGCGCCCACGGGGGGCGAGGCCGCCCAGGCCCAGGCCGCCGCCATCTGGCGCGCGCGGGACCTCATCAACACGCCGCCCAACCATCTCGGCCCGGCTGAGCTTACCGAGGCTATGGGCGAAGTCGCCGCGCTGCACGGCGCCCGCTTCCGGGTCATCGAGGGCGGGCAGCTGGAGCAGGGCTTCCCGGCCATAGCCGCCGTCGGCCGCGGGAGCCCGCGTGCGCCGCGCGTGGCGGTGCTGGAATGGGGCGAGGCCGACGCGCCGCTGGTGGCGCTCTGCGGCAAAGGCGTCTGCTTCGACACCGGCGGGCTCGACCTCAAGCCCAGCTCCGGCATGCTGCGGATGAAGAAGGATATGGGCGGCGCCGCGGTGATGCTGGCCGTCGCCGAGGCGCTGATGGCCCAGCGAGCGCCGATCCGGCTGCTGCTGGTGGTCGGCGCCGTGGAGAACAGCGTCTCCGGCGAGGCTTTCCGCCCGCTCGACGTGATCCGCACGCGCAAGGGCCTGACGGTGGAGATCGGCAATACCGACGCCGAGGGCCGACTGGTCCTGGCCGATCTGCTGGCCTACGCCGCCGAGCATTCCCC
>JAQGHY010000279.1 GCA_028291455.1 Rubritepida sp.
CAGTCCGACCACCACCCCGAAGACGGCGCCCACCAGTCCGGCTATGGCAAGTGCGACGAAGGCCGGGACGGGCGGCAGCACGTTGCCCGCCGCCAGCACGCTCGTCGTATAGGCGCCGAGGGTGAGCAGCGCGACATAGCCGATGGCGAGCTGCCCGGCGAAGCCGACGATGAGGTTGAGCCCCGCCACCAGCACCCAGTAGATCGCCGCCCGGGTTCCGATCAGCGCCCAGTATTCGTTGCCGGTGAGCGGCAGCAGCAGGCACAGCACGAGCAGCCCGAGGAAGGGCATCAGGCCCGCCAGCGTGGATGGCTTGCCCATCAGACCCTCCGCGCAGTGGCGGAGCCGAACAGGCCCTGGGGCGCGACCAGCAGCACGATGATGAAGAGCGAGAAGACCGCGACGGAGGAGAAGATGCCCCCCACCAGGAAGTTCGCCGCCTGCTGGAACAGCCCGAGCCCGATGCCGCCGATGACGGCGCCGCGATTGTTGCCGAGGCCGCCGAGTGCGACGGGGATGAAGCCGTAGAAGTTCAGCAGCGGCCCGTTGGCGAAGAAGGCCAGCAGCAGCTGTCCACCGGCGAAGCCAGCCAGTGCTCCGATTGCGCCCGCCAGGGCATAGCTCGCCATCCGCAGGTTGCGCTCGGGCAGGCCGAGGGCGCGGGCGGCGAAGTTATCCTCGGCGATGGCGACGAAGGCGCGGCCGACCAGCGTGTGCTTGTAGAGGTATTCAAGCCCCACGATGGTCACCGCGCAGGCCGCCACCGGCAGCCAGTACTTCTCGTCCCAGATGCCGGTGCCGATGCCCAGCAGCCGCGGGAAGGCCTGCGGCTCCGTGCTCCATTCCAGCGCCGTCAGGTGCTGGATCAGCAGGGCCAGCGCCAGCGTCGAGAGGACGTAGAGATGCTGGTCCAGGCTCTTCAATACCGGCCGCACCGCGACGATCTCGGTGACGACGCCGAGCAGCGCGCAGGCCGCCAGCGTCAGGACGAGTGCGGGCAGCAGCGGCAACCCCAGCCTCAGCATGAACAGCGATCCGAGCACACCGCCGAGCATCCCGAGCTGGCCGGAGGTGAAGCTCATGACGCGCGAGGTCGAGAACATGGTGTTGTAGGTGATGCCGATCAGCGCATAGATCGCGCCGACCGCCAGGCCCGAGGCCAGGATCGAAGCCAGCATGGTTCAGCCGTAGCCGGGCGCGAGCGCGAAGGTGCCGTTGCGCGCGGTATTGGCCGCCGACATCACGACTTCCGAGGTTGGGTAGCCGTTCCGCTCGGTGGCCGTGTAGGTGTAGGTGCCGAAATATCCGGGGTAGTTGGTCAGGCTGTTCCAGTTGCCCACGATGGCCTCGCTGGTGGAGGAGCCGGTCGCGTCCACCGCCTTGGCCACGAGCTCCACGGCGTCGATCCCGCAGGCGACCCACCAGAGCAGCGTGTCCTGCAGGTTCACCTTGCCGGCGAGGCGGCCGAGCAGTTCCTGGTTGCGCGCAGGCAGCTGCCCGGCGGCGTCGTAGGAGCAGCTCTTGTAGCCGATGGCGTAGACCTTCTCCCAGTTCGCGGGTTTCTCGACGAGCGTCGCGATCTCGCCCGAGGCAAGTGCGGGATGGCCGACGAAGGGCACGTCCCAACCCATCGTCGCGCGGGTGTTCAGCATGCGCGCGATCATGCCGGTGGAGACGCTCCAGATCACGATGGCCTCCGCGCCCGCATTGCGGGCGCGCAGCATGTCCGGCGTCATGTCCGGCTGGGTCGCGTCGATATTGGCCTGGTACACGACCTCCGCGCCGTCGCGCCGGAAGGCGGCGACCGAGGCGTTGAGCGCGCTGACGCCGTAGCCCGTGGTGTCGCCGACCACGGCGACCTTCCGCTTGTGCAGGATGTTCATGCAGTAGCCGCGCACGGCGTCGTCCCATTGCGTGTTCGACGGCGCGATGCGGAAGGCGGTGGGATAGCGGCGCGGGTCGATCAGGCTGTCAACGACGCAGGGGTGGATGTTGGGCATCCGGCCGCGCGCGATGATCGCCGAGGTCGCCAGGGATTCGCCGGAATTGGTGGGGCCCCAGATGGCGTGCACGCGCAGCTGGCTGATCATTTCCTGCGTGGCGTTCACCGCCTTGGTGGGGTCGCCCTGGGTGTCGCGGGTGATGATCTCGACCCGGCGGCCTTTGATGCCGCCGGCGGCATTGATCGCCTCGGCCGCGTAGACCACGCCGCGGTTGAAGCCGATGGCCGGCGCCGAACTCGGCCCCGTCATCGCGGCGAGCCAGCCGATGCGGATCGGGTCGGACTGGGCGAGAGCGGGGGAGGCGAGGCCGACAGCGGCACTCCCGAGGGCGAGGCCGCGGCGTGTGACGTTCATGTTCGTGTAGCTCCCTTGGGGTGTTTTTTTATGTGGCAGGGTCGATCCTGCCTTGCGGCGTTAGCGAGCGCAACGGAACTCGTGGCGGCTCAGAAGCCGACCTTGTCGCCGCCCTTCAGCTGCAGCATCTCACGCGCCTCATCGGGGCTCGCGATCTCCAGGCCCAGGCTCTCGATGATCTGGCGCACCAGCCGCACCTGCTCGGCATTGCTCGACGCGAGGCGGCCGGGTCCGGCCCACAGGCTGTCCTCCAGTCCCACGCGCACCTTGCCACCCATCGCCGCGGCCATGGCGGCGATCTTGAGCTGGTTGGAACCCGCGCCAAGCACCGACCACTGGTAGTTGTCGCCGAATAACCGGTCCGCCGTGCGCTTCATGTGCATGACGTCGTCCGGATGCGCGCCGATGCCGCCCTGCAGGCCGAAC
>JAQGHY010000325.1 GCA_028291455.1 Rubritepida sp.
CATTGGGCAGGCCGACGATGCCGCAGTTGAAACCCATGTTCTCAGTCCTATTCGAGGCGCGCGGCGCGCCCGTAAGGGCCCATCGGCGAATTCATGATGTTCAGGCGGCTGCGAAGGCAGCCGCCAGTTCCTGCACATGGCTGGCGGCGGCGATCTGTGCGGAGGCGTCGTCCGTCGGCAGAGAGAGTGCGGCCGCACGCAGCAGCGGCACCAGCACAGTAGGCGGAAGACCGGCGCGCTTCGTGGCCGCGGCGAGCGCGACCGCCAGGGCCGATACGGCGCCGCCAGGGGCCATGATGTCGGCCGCCTCCAGCAGCAGCGCGCCACGGCTTGCGGCCTCCGCCGCGGCAAAAGAAATCGACTTCACCCGGCGGATATCGGTGATCGGGCCGGGATCGGAGGGGGTGGGCAGGCAAGCCCGCAGGCCGCTCGCGGCCTGCGCCTCGACGGCGGCGAACTGCCGCAGCGCCTGGGCGATAGCGGCCGCCGCGTTCAACATATCTTCAGGGCCGGGGCCGCCGAAGAATTCCTCAACCACCATCGGTTCCATCATGTCTTCTCCTGAGTCAGCAGGGCCACCCGCGTCATGAAGTCCTCGGACCGCCCTTGCGCGAGCAGCGGTGCGGCATCGGCGACGGCGTCGAGAACAGGCTCCACCCAGTCTTCCGATTTCGCGAACCCACCCAGCACATAGCCGCTCACGCGATCCTTATGTCCGGGATGGCCGATACCCATCCGGATACGGCCGAAATCCGCCGTGGCCAAGGCGCGCTGCATGTCGCGCAGGCCGTTATGCCCGGCCGTTCCGCCGCCCTTCTTCACCCGCAGCTTGCCGGGCGCCAGATCGAGCTCGTCATGCCAGGCCCAGATATCGACGGCGGGGATCTTGTGGAATGCACTTGCGGCCTTAACCGCATCGCCGCTCAGATTCATATATGTGCTGGGTTTGAGCAGCAGGATCTTCTGCCCGGCGAGGCTGCCATCGGCGACCTCGCTCTTGAATTTCTGCCGCCACGGCGAGAAGCCATGGCGGCGTGCGATGGCGTCGACCGCCATGAAGCCGATATTGTGCCGCTGCTTCGCGTGTTCCGGCCCCGGATTCCCAAGGCCCACCCAAAGCAGCATGGCCGGCTCTTACTTCTTCTTCGGGGCAGCCTTGGCGGCAGGGCCCTTGGTCGAAGTCGAAGGAGCGCCCGCAGGAGCCTTCTGCTTGGTCGCTTCCGGCGGCGCAGGTGCGGCCGTGGAGGCGATCTCCTCGACGATGGTCGGTGCCGCCACGGTGGCAACCACGAAGTCGCGTCCGAGAATCACCGGCTTCGTGCCGGCCGCATTCCTGACCGCGGACCAGCGAAGGCTGTCGCCGATCTTGGCTTCGGAGAGGTCGATCTCGAACCGCTCCGGCACCGCTTCGGGATCGACGAGTACTTCGACTTCGCGACGCACGACGTTCAGCACGCCACCCGTCTTGATGCCGGGGCTGATATCCTCATTGAGGAAAGCCACCGCGACCTTCACGCGAATGCGCGCACCGGCTGCCAGACGCTGGAAATCGATATGCAGGGGCCGATCCGTAACCGGATCGAACTGCACGTCGCGCATCAGGGCGCGCTCGGTCGGGCCGTCCTTCACCGCAACCTCGTAGAGGTGCGACTGCCAGCCACCCTTGTGCAATTCCTTCATGATATCGCGGGGATCGAAAGCAACCAGAGTCGCCTCCTGCTTCGCCCCATAGACTACGCCGGGGACTAACCCCTCTCGCCGGGTCGCGCGTGCCGCCCCCTTACCAGAACTCGCGCGCGCCGCAGCTTCGATCCGGATGGTTTGGACCATGCCACTCGCTCCTATTAGGTGTGTTTGGCGTCGCACGATGGTCGTGCGGCACCGGGCGGCCTCCAGGGGTGCCACCGTGCGGCGGTGTTTAGGGGATCAGCCTCCGGACGCCAAGCCCCAGATCGATGGATTCAGGCCGCGGCGCGCGCGGCCGGAACGCCCCTGACCCGCCCGCCTGGCAAGGCACCGGGAATCTGCGCGGCCATATCCGCCGCCTCGATCAACTTGCCCCAGTGAATGCCCGTCTCGACACCCATGCGGTTGAACATCCAGACCGCATCCTCCATCGCCGTGTTGCCCGTAGCACCCGGCGCATAGGGGCAACCGCCGATACCGCCCGAACCCGCGTCGAAGACCCGGCAGCCGGCATCCCAGGCCGCGACCATATTGGCGAGGCCGAGGCCGTAGGTGTCATGGCCGTGATAGGCGAAGCGGTCGCCCCAATGAGTGATCGAATGCCGCATCAGCTTGCCCACCTGGTGCGGCGAGGCATTGCCCGTGGTGTCGCAGAGCGAGATCTCCATCTCGTCGTTCAGCTCCTGGACGCGCTCCACCCATTCCATCGCCTCCGTCTCGGGCACGACGCCCTCGAAGGGGCAGTGGAAGGTGCAGGAGAGGTTGAAGCGGATCTTCACCCCCTTCGGTGCGTCACGGACGATCGCGGCGAGATCGGTGAAGCTCTCCATCCGCGTGCGGTTCAGGTTGGCCTTGTTGTGGCTCTCGGTGACGGACATGAAGAGGCCGAGCCGATCCGCTCCCGCCGCGATCGCCGTGTCGAAGCCGCGCCGGTTGGGCACCAGCACCGTGCATTCCAGCCCTTCGAGCTGCTTGGCCACCTGCAGCACATCGGCGGTATCGGCCATCTGCGGGATGGCACGGGGGCTGACGAAGCTGCCGACTTCCATGCGGGTGATGCCGGCGGCGTGCAGCGCGCGCACCAGCGCGATCTTCGTCTCGGTGGGAACGAAGCCGGCGATCGGTTGAAGCCCGTCGCGCGGGCTGACCTCGGAAAGTATAACCTTCATCGGGCTTCCCCCAGCAATTCATGGAACACGTGGTCATTGTCGGCACCGGCCGCATGTCCTGTCCAGCGCACCATCTCGGCCGGCGCCACGCCGTCGAGCCGGAAGGGCGGCGCGGGATGCAGCACCGGGCCAAGCAAGGGGTCTTCCACCTTCATCACCATGTCGCGGGCGAGGAAGTGCGGATCCGTGGCGCAATCGGCGATGTCGTAGAGCCGCGAGCAGGGAACTTCGGCGGCTTCCAGTGCCACTTCGGCCGCGCGGGCCGGCAGCGTTTTCGTCCAGGCGGCAATGGCGGCATCCAGCTCGGCGGCATGGGCGCAGCGGCCGCCGTTGGTGGCCATGCGCGGGTCGGCCGATATCTCCGGCCGTCCGATCATCTCCATCAGACGCCGGAAGATCAGGTCCGAATTCCCGGCGATGCAAAGCCATTTGCCGTCGGCGCAGAGGTAGGTGTTGGTGGGAGCCGCCGTCGGGATCGCGGCACCCGCCGGCTGACGCACCCAACCGAACAGCCCGTGCTCGGGCAGCATGCCCTCAGTCAGGCTGAAGACGCTGCTCACCAGATCGAGATCGAGGATGCGGCCCTTTCGGGCCTCCGTCCGGTCCCGCCCCCAGCAGGCCGAAACGAGCGTCAGCGCCGCATACATGCCCGCGAGGTCGTCGCTGATCGAGACCCCGCAGCGGGGTGGCGGATAGTCCTTCTGCCCGGGATTGGCGGTGAGGTGCCGCAAGCCCCCCATCGCCTCGCCGATTGCGCCGAAGGCGGGCTTGTCGCGATAGGGGCCGTCCTGGCCGTAGCCGCTGATCCGCGCGATCACCAGGCCCGGATTATCGGCATGAAGCACGTCGGGACCGAGGCCGATGCGCTCGATGTAGCCGGGCCGGAAATTCTCGACCATGGCGTCGGCGCGCGCGCAGAGCGCCTTCACGCGGCGCTGCCCTTCCGCGCTCTTCAGGTCGAGCGTGACGGAGAGCTTGTTGCGGCCGTGAACGCTGAACCAGACCGAATGCCCATCCTTCTGGGCGCCCCAGCCGCGAAAGGGGTCGCCTTCCGGCGGCTCGATCTTGATGACCTCGGCCCCCAGATCGGCCAGCAGCCGCGTGCAGAAGGGCGCGGCGATGTAATGCCCGAGCTCGACGATCTTCAGACCCTGCAAGGGCAGCATGCGTTTTCCCCCGATGATTTCGAAATGGATAGCCAAAAGCCGGCTGTTGCGGAACCTCGGCGCTTTTCGATGGGGCGAGAACCCTTCGGTAATTCTCCCGGTCGATATTCCATTCACTGGGACTCGTCCCCCAACCCTCCCGTCTCTCCGAAAGTGCCCTCAAGCTCCATGGGGTGAATGTCCCCGCATCGCCCCTGCTTTTCGTGAAGGAGCGCTTGCGCCAAGGTGCGCCCTTCGATCGGGAAACCATGATGATGGATGACGCCACCCTAGCCGCCCTGGTCCAGGCTGCCGGACTGGAAGAGACGGCGCGCCGCTTTCCCGGTGACGTGCGGGAGGCCGTCGCCTCGCTGGCGAAGCTCAGGCCCAATCTGCGCCGGAGCAGCGACCCGGCGCTTGAACCCACCCCCGCCTATGTCGCCCCGAAAGGCACCGCGCAGTGACCGCGCCCCATAGTCTCACGCTGGCCGACGCCAGCGCGCTGATCGCCGCCCGTCGTCTCTCCCCCGTGGAGCTGCTGGAAGATTGCCTGGCCCGAATCGCAGCGGTGGAGCCTCGGCTCAACGCCTTCATCCGCATGACCGTGGCGGAAGCCGAGGCCGCGGCGCGTGAGGCCGAGGCGGAAATTACCCGCGACGGTCCACGCACGGCGCTGCACGGCATTCCAGTCGGGCTGAAGGACATTATCGACCTCGCCGGCCATCCCACGACCTGTCATTCCCGGCTGCGGCTCGATCACATGGCGGAGCGGGATGCCGTGGTCGTGGCCCGGCTGCGGGCCGCCGGCGCCGTCTTCCCCGGCAAGCTCGCCACCCATGAATTCGCGATCGGTGGTCCCGCCTTCGACCTCCCCTTTCCGCCGGCGCGCAATCCTTGGAACACCGCGCATCATCCGGGCGGCTCCTCCTCGGGTTCGGGCGCAGCCGTCGCGTCCCGCATGCTGCCGGCCGCGCTGGGCACGGATACGGGCGGCAGCGTGCGGCACCCGGCTTCGCATTGCGGCATCGTGGGACTGAAGCCGACCTATGGCCTGGTGCCGCGGGACGGCGTCTTTCCCCTCGCCTTCTCGCTCGACCACGTCGGCCCGCTGACGCGCACGGTTCGCGATGCCGCGATGATGCTGAACATCATGTCCGGCGGGCGCGCGGATTTTACGCGCGACCTCAACCTCGGCCTGCGCGGGCTGCGCGTCGGCTTCGTGCGTCATTTCCACGAGACGGACCAACTCGGGGATCCCGAGATGGGCGCCGCCATCGAGGCCGCCGCAGAGCTTCTAGCGGCGGAAGGCGCGCGCGTGACCACGATCACCCTGCCGCCCCTGGCGGAATTCGCCGCCGTCAACCGGACCATCCTCGTTTCCGAGGCCTCCGTGGTGCATGAGGAATGGCTCAAGACACGGCCGGACGAATACGCAGCGGTAACGCGGCGCCGGCTGCTGCCCGGCCTCTTCGTGCCGGCGGTGGACTACATGCACGCCGCACGTCGCCGGACCCAGCTCATCGCCGCGGTGGAAGCAGCCTTCGCCGAGGTGGACGTCCTCCTGACGGCAAGCAGCATGGACCCCGCCTGCCGCATCGATGACACCGAGGCGGTGGAACGCACCTATCCGCGCCAGGCACGCACGCCCTTCAACGTGACCGGCCACCCCGCGATCACGCTGATGGCCGGCCTGTCCTCGGGCGGATTGCCGCTCTCGGTACAGTTCGTCAGCCCTTCCTTCACGGAGGCGAGGCTGTTGCGTGCGGCACATGGCTTCGAGCGCGCATCGCCATGGAAAGATTATGCGCCCCCTCTCGATGGTTGACGCTTTCCTCCCCCTTGGCTGCGTCGTTGCGGTTGGCCTGAAGAGCGAAGCGGCATTGCTGCCGAAGGGAGCCCGTATTCTCGTTTCCGGCGGCGATCCCGCGAGACTGGCCGCCATGCTGGCCGCGCTGCCGGACGACGTCACGGGCGTCCTTTCCTTCGGCATCGCCGGCGGACTCGCCCCTACCGTCGCCCCGGGTGATCTCTTCATCGCGACCGCGCTGCTTACGCCATCGGAGAGTTTCGCCGCCGATCCGCGTTGGCTGGCCGATCTCTCACACAGAACTCTGGCAACGCCAGGGATCCTTGCGGCCAGCGATGTGCTGCTGAGTTCCGTGCAGGCCAAGCAAGCCCTGCATCGGGCTACGCAAGCCATGGCAGTGGATATGGAAAGTGGCGTCGCGGCGCGCTTCGCAGCGTCACGCGGGGTCCCCTTTGCAGCTCTCCGGTCCGTAGCCGATGGGCCCGAGGATATTCTTCCAAGGGCCGCAGCGGTCGGGCTCAATCCCGATGGCTCGGTTGCGCCATTGCGCGTCCTCGCCGCCCTTGCACGTCACCCACTGGAACTGCCGGCGTTAATCCGTCTCGCGCGTTCCAGTGCGAAAGCGCATGCGGCCCTGCGTCGGGCCCTAGCCTGACGCCGACGGCGGTTCTTTATTGCCGGTTCAAAAAATAGGAGGATTCACATGCACCGCCGCGTTCTTCTGGCTACCGCCACCTCCGCATTGGCTTCGCCCGCCTTTGCGCAGGAATGGCCTACCGCCCCTATCCGCGGCATCGTCCCCTTCGCGGCAGGCAGCGCCACCGACATCGTTGCGCGGCTCTTTGCCGAGCGGATGCGCGAGACCTTGGGACAGCCCGTTGTGGTCGAGAATCGCGCCGGCGCCTCGGGGTTGATCGGCGCCGAAGCCGTGGCGCGATCGGTGCCTGACGGCACGACCATCCTCTTCGGCACGAACTCCACCAACGCCGCCGCCAACGCCCTCTTTCGTCGCGTGCCCTTCGATATGGAACGGGACTTCGCGGCGGTCTCGTTACTGGCGTCGGTGCCGCTGCTGATCGCGGTCCCGGCCAATAGTCCCCATCGCACCCTGAACGACCTGCTGGCCGCGGCGCGGGTTCGGCCCGAGGCCATCTCCTACGCCTCCACCTCCGCCTCGCAACGGGTGGCGACGGAGATGCTGGCGTCCATGGCGGGCGTGCGGATGCTGCATGTGCCCTATCGCTCCTCGCCGCTGGCAACGCAGGATCTCGTGTCGGGACGGGTCGACGTTTTCGTGGCGGATCAGGCGGTCATCCTGCCCTCGGCGCAGAATGGCCAGCTTCGCGTCCTGGCGGTCACGACGCGAACGCGCTCGGCACAACTACCCGACGTCCCCACCGTGGCAGAGGCGGGGAACCTTCCGGACTACGAGCTCTTCGCCTGGTTCGTGATGGTCGTGCCTGCCGCCACACCCGCACCGCAGATCAGGCGCCTGAACGCTGCGGTGCAGCGCGCCGCGGCCAATCCCGAGCTACGTCAGCGCCTCGAAGAAACACTGGGCATGGCGGTAACACCGTCGAGTCCCGAAGAAGCCAGTGCCTTCATCCGGGCTGAGACGATGAAGTGGACCAATGCGATTCGCGCCGCGGGAATCGAGCCGGAGTAACCCGGGGTAGGCGTCATTCTGAGCGATGGCGAAAGCTCTGAGGGTGCAGGTCGCACCGCCGTGTTGCGCTTGCGCCAAGCACTTCAAGCTCAATATCGATAGGTGCATGGCGCGCCCGGAAGGACTCGAACCTCTAACCCCCGAATTGGTAGTCTGGCGGTCTTAAGCGGAAGGCCTTTGAGTTTAAGCCGTTTTTAATTAATTCCGGAATATTCTCCGCCCTAGTTATCACATGGGTATCAGAGCCGCGGCTTGGGCTTGTAAGGGAGCTAGTGAGGGGAACATTCTTGGAGAACGGTCGCGCGGTCGCCTAAGGTGACGTTTGGCGCTCCCAAGCCAAATCCACCTTGCGAGTGGGCGAGATGCACCGCCGGATGACGCAAAGCGTCACGAAATTCTCGCTGCGGAGGGAATGGGCCGGCGGATCAGGCGACACCGAGGCGCCGCCACTAGCTTAGTCCCGAGAGAACCGCCCGACGGCACGAACGCCGGTGATCCACGCGCAACTTACAAGCTTCTCGATGTGGGCAAAATGAGCTTTGGCGCTTTCGCCAAGGCCGAAGGAGGCCCACTTGGCGCATCAGGAATGGGCCGCGCCGACCGAAGCTCGCACCATTGGCCACGCTCCTGATCCAGCCACGGTCGGATGGGAGCTCCACAAGATCAGCAGTGCCAGCCGCAAGCCTCGAATGGCTCGCGTTCCCACCTTGCGCGATCGAGCTCACCCCAGCTGCCGCGCAACGAAATCCACAAATGCTCTACTACGGCGTGGGATCAACTTCCGGCTCGTGATCATCGCGGTAGCTTGCAATGGTGGACCGCTCCATTCCGGCAGCAGCCGTTGTAGACGGCCGGTCCGCACATCGCTTTGACATAAGATCTCGTTGAGCATGCCGATGCCGACGCCTCCAACCACCAACTCCCTGAGCAGTCCAATATGGTCGACCGTCGCGCGCCACGTCGCCGCTACGCTCCGGTGATGCCGTCGGCGCGAGAAGGTCCAGACTCCCTCGTCGCGATGCAGCGTCGTGCCGAGGCAGCGATGCGTGGCCAGATCGTCCAGTGTCTCGGGGGTGCCGTAGCGCTCGAGGTATTTGGGCGCGGCGTAGAGGCCACGCCGCAGGGTCGCCAGGCGCCGGCGCACCAGATGCGTGACCGAAGGTTCGCCCAGAACCACAACCACGTCATAGGGATCCTGAACCACGTCGACTGTGCCGTCATGGGTGTCGATTTCCAGCAGGATATCCGGATGGGCTACCGCAAATTCCGCCACCGCCCGACCTAGCCAGGAATGGCCGAATTCGGCCGGTAAGCTCACGCGCAGGGTGCCGTGCAGGCCCGCCTGCATCTCCGTGGCCTGGCTCAGCGCCTCGCGCGCCTCCGCCGAAATGCGACGGGCGTGCTCAAGCAATTTTAGGCCCACTGGTGTGGGTGCCATGCCCCGCGAGTTCCGCTTCAGCACCACCGTGCCCACCTGCTGCTCCAGCAGTGCTATGCGACGGCTGATGGTGGCAATCGATAGCCCGCTCGATGTGCTGGCACGAGTTAAGCTGCCGGCACTTGCCACCGTTTCCAGCAGCAACAGAGCATTCACGTCGAGCGTCCTCGCCATGCAAGCATCCCACCAAATATGAAAAGCAGCTTTTCATCTTTCAAGATATCTCAGGAAACACTCGGTGCGTAGCATCTCCGCATCGGAACAGGGTACGGAGGTCTGCCGGCGTGATGCCAATTCTGATCGCGCCCTCGCGGCCGCAAGATTTCGCCGCTCCGCAGACGACACTGGCCGAGAACCTGGAGATCACGGCACGCCGCTATCCAGCGAGCGCAGCCATCCACTTTCTCGGCACCACGATCTCCTACGCCGAGGTGTTGCGGCAGGTGCGGGCGCTAGCGGGCTGGATGCACAAGGCCGGCATCACCCACGGGGATCGCGTGGCGATCTACATGCAGAACTCGCCGCAATGGGTGATCGCCTTCTACGCAGTACAGCGACTGGGAGCGGTGGTTGTCCCCGTCAGCCCGCAGAACCGCGAAGGCGAGCTCATCCATTATCTGAGCGACAGCGGCGCCCGCCTGCTGGTTTGCGGAGGTGAGCTCCTGCCCACCGCTGAAGCGGCCGCGCGTGCCTTGGGAGGTCTGCGCCTGCTGGTCGCGTCCTATGCGGATTACCTGCCGCAAGAGTCTTTCGTGCCGCTGCCCGGCTGGCTTACGGCCCGCCATCCAGCGGGCGGGCAAGCCGTCTGGGCGGAGGCGATGGAAGCGGACCATGCGCCGCCGCCTTATACCGGCACGCCCGACGACCTCTGCGCCCTTCCCTACACCTCGGGTTCGACGGGCAAGCCCAAGGCCTGCATGCACACCCATCGCAGCCTGGGGCACACAGCCGCGGGCTTGACCTACTGGCACGGCATCCTGCCTGGCGACGTCTCCCTGGGCGTGGCGCCAATGTACCATGTCTCGGGCCTGTGCCACGCCGTCACGAGCCCGGTCTTCGCGGGAGCGGCCATCGCGATCGTGCCCCGCTGGGACCGCGCCCTGGTGATCGAAGTGATGGAACGCTACCGCGTCACCCATGCCTCGCTGGCGCCGACGGCCGTGATCGACCTGATGGGCATCCCGGGGCTGGAGGAGCGGGACCTCTCGGCCCTGCGCCGGATGACGTCCGGCGGCGCCACCATGCCCGAGGCGGTATGGCAACGGCTGCGCGACATGCTCGGTATTTCGTTTCTCGAAGCCTATGGCATGACCGAGACCGCGGCGACGACCCATCTGAACCCGCCCGAGGCGCCGCGCCTTCGTTGCCTGGGCGTGCCCTTCTTCGGCACCGAGGCGCTCATTGTGGATGCCGACACGCTGGTCCCTCTGCGGGATGGCGAGGTGGGCGAGATCCTGCTGCGCGGACCGCAGATGTTCCAGGGCTACTGGAACCGGCCCGAAGCGACTGCCGAGGCGTTCGTGGAGGTCGACGGTAAGCCGTTTTTCCGCAGCGGCGACATCGGCTACGCGGATGCCGACGGCTATTTCTACATGACCGATCGGGCCAAGCGGATGATCAACGCCTCCGGCCTGAAGGTCTGGCCCAATGAGGTGGAAAGCATCCTCTACCGCCACCCCGCGGTGCTCGAGGCCTGCGTGGTCGGCGTGGCCGATACCTATCGCGGCGAGACGGTGAAGGCCCTGGTGGTGCTTCGCCCGGGCGCAGCACTGGACGAGGCAGGCCTGATCGCCTGGGCTCGCGAACAGATGGCCGCCTACAAATATCCGCGCCTCGTCGAGTTCGTGGAGAGCCTGCCGAAATCCCCGGCCGGCAAAATCCTTTGGCGTGAATTGCAGGACCGCGAGGCGGCGAAGGTCACATCATGAACGGTCCCGACGAAGAATTCCGGCTGGCCCTGGAGTCAGGTGAGCTACGTCTCCAGCATTGCGACGGCTGCGCGCGCGCGGTTTTTCCGCCCCGCATCTTCTGCCCGCATTGCGGCGGCACGGCGCTGGCCTGGCGCCCGGCCCAAGGCGGCGGTGAGGTGTATTCCAGCACCACCGTGCACATGGTGCCGAAGGGCCAGGCACCCTACAATGTCAGTCTGGTCGCACTGGATGAAGGCGTGCGGCTGATGGGCCGCGTCGAGGGCCGCCAAGTCGTGATCGGCCAGCGCGTCACCCTGCGGGTGGAGAAGGCGGCCCTGATCTTCTCGCCCGAGGGAGAAACACCATGAGCGGTTCTTCCTTGCGCGGATCCATCGCCATCACGGGTGTGGGCACAGCCGGCTGCGGCGAGGCGGCAGGCCTGAGCGAGCTCGAGCTGCTGGCCCTCGCCGCACACGCCGCCGTGGTCGATGCCGGGCTGACCATGGCCGATATCGACGGGCTGTGCACCGCCAACCTCAACATCGCCATGTGGCCGCTTAACGTGGTGGAGTATCTGGGCATCCGCCCGACCTTCATCGAGGGCACCAACATCGGCGGTTCGGCCTTCGTCGCGCATCTCCTGCAGGCTGCGCTCGCCTTGCAGGCGGGCATCTGCAACGCGGTGCTGGTCTGTTACGGCAGCAACCAGCGCACGGGCACCTTCGGCCGGCGAGAGCGCACCATCGCGCGCAACAGCCTCGACCCCGCGCCCTACGAGGCGCCTTACGCTCCCTTCAATCCGCCCTCCTCCTATGCGCTGATCGCGGCGCGGCACATGCACCAATACGGCACGACACGTCCGCAGCTCGCCGAGGTGGCGGTGGCCGCACGAGGCTGGGCGCGGCTGAACCCCGAGGCCTTTTCGCGCGATCCGCTGAGCATCGAGGACGTGCTGAACGCACGCATGGTCTCCGATCCCTTCGGCACGCATGACTGCTGCCTGGTGACCGATGGCGGCGGTGCCTTCGTGCTGACGCGAGCGGAGCGCGCCAAGGATGCGCCGCAGCCAAGTGTGTACATGCTCGGTGTCGGGACCGCGGCCTGGCACCGCACCATTTCCGGCATGGCGGATCTAACGATCACGCCCTCCGTCGATTCGGGCTGCCGCGCCTATGCCATGTCGGGGCTGGGGCCGGCCGATATCGATGTGCTGCAGCTATACGATGCCTTTACCATCAACCCGATCCTGGCACTTGAGGATCTCGGCTTTTGCGCCAAGGGCGAGGGTGGCCCCTTCGTAGAGGGTGGCGCGATCGGCCCCGGCGGCCGGTTGCCGGTAAACACGAATGGCGGCGGCCTCTCCTGCGTGCAGCCGAACATGTACGGCACCTTCGCCGTGATCGAGGCGGTGCGGCAGTTGCGCGGCAGTTGCGGCGACAGGCAGGTGGCGGGGGCACGCGCCGCGTTGGTCAACGGCAATGGCGGCAATGCCGCTGCGAGCCAGGCGACCGCCATCCTCGGTACGGCTGAGACGCTGTGATGGCGCCGCTGACCATCGGCGTGGTGGGCGCCGGGACCATGGGGCGCGGCATCGCGCAGCTGGCGGCGCAGGCGGGCATTGCCGTGCTGCTGCTGGACACCGCGCCGGGCGCCGTGGAAGCGGCGCGGGAGGCCATCACCGCCGATGCCGACAAGCTGGCATCGCGCGGCCGGTTGTCACCGGAGCGCGCCGCGGCCGTCGCGGGCCTCGTCCGCCCCGCCGCCACATTGCTCGATCTGGCACCCTGCGGACTGGTGGTGGAGGCGATCGTCGAAGACCTCGCCGTCAAGCAGGCGCTGTTCCAGGCCCTGGAGGGCGTGCTGACGCCGGAGGCGGTGCTGGCCACCAATACCTCCTCGCTCTCGGTGGCGGCGCTCGCCGCCGTTTGCCAGCGGCCGCAGCGGGTGGCGGGGCTGCACTTCTTCAATCCGGTGCCCTTGATGAAGCTGGTCGAGATCATCGAGGGCCCGGCAACGTCACCCGAGGTGATCGCCTTCCTCACGGCGCTGACGCGGCAGTTCGGCCACCAGCCGGTCGCGGCGAAGGACATGCCGGGCTTTATCGTGAACCATGCCGGCCGCGCCTACGGGCCGGAAGCGTTGCGCATCGTCTCGGAAGGTGTCGCGGAATTCGCAACGGTGGACGCCATCATGCGAGACGCCGCCGGCTTCCGCATGGGTCCATTCGAGCTGTTCGACCTAATCGGCCTCGATGTCTCGCGCCGCGTGATGCAGTCCATCTACGATCAGTTCCACCAGGAGCCGCGCTTCCGACCGGTGCCGCTGGTGGCGCAGCGCGTGGCGGCGGGGCTGCTGGGCCGCAAGAGCGGCAAGGGCTTCGTCACGTCACCCGCCTCGCCGGCGCCGGTGGCCGCCAAGCCGGACCGCCCGGTCTGGGTCAGCGGGGCCGAGCCGGAAATGGCTTCGCCTCTCATCGCGGCATTGGAGAAGGCCGGCGTGGTTGTCGAGCATGGCAGCGAGCCGTCCCCGCAAGCGGTCATCCTGCTGACGCCTCTTGGCGAGGACACCACCTCCGCCGTACTGCGGCTGGGGCTCGACCCCGCCCGGACGCTTTCCGTGGACATGCTCTTCCCGGAGGCGCGGCGGTACACGCTGATGCCGAGCCCCGCCACTTCCGAGCCCTGGGGCGCATCGGCTCTGGCCGCGCTCGCCGCTACGGGCCAGCCGGTCAGCCTCATCCATGACGGCACCGGCTTCGTGGCCCAGCGCATCGTGGCGCAGATCGTTTCCATCGGCTGCGAGATTGCGCAGCAGCGCATCGCAACGCCGGCAGATATCGACCTCGCAGTGCGGCTAGGGCTCGGCTATCCGCACGGCCCCTTCGCGCTCGGGGACAGGATTGGCCCGCGCCGCGTGCTCCGCATCCTGCAGGCCATGCACGCGGCCACCGGCGACCCGTGTTATCGGCCCAGTGCCTGGCTGCGACGCCGCGCCATGCTGGGACTGCCTCTCGCCGCGCCTGACTGAGGGCCGGCGGTTTCTACCCCCCGGCCGCGCCACGCGGCCAGGGACTCTCATAGAAGGGGGCGCAGACCCCTGGATCCTGCCGAGGCACTGCCAGTCCGTCTAATCCTGGAGAGTTGCAGATGAAACGTGACACCGATAATGCCCGAGGCGGCGGCATCCCGTCCTGGCGTCTGGGCCGCCGCGCAATGCTTGGTGCAGTGGCAGGGTTGACCGCTCCTGCGCTCGCCAGCGCGCAGAGCTTTCCGGAGCGCTCCCTGCGCATGATCATGCCCTATACGCCGGGCGGGGCCACCGACAGTGTGGCCCGTCTGGTGGCGCAGCGCATGTCGGAGAGCCTGCAGCAGCAGGTGGTGGTGGAGAACCGTTCCGGCGCCGGTGGCACCCTGGGCACCGGCGAGGCGGCACGAGCCACGCCCGACGGCTACACCATCGCCTTCGGCAACATCAGCACGCTGGTGCTGAACACCCTGCTCTATCGGCGGCTGCCCTATGATCCGATGCGAGATATGTTGCCGCTGGCGCTGATCGCCTACGTGCCGAACGTGCTGGTGGTGGGCAAGGACGTTCCGGTGACGAACCTCGCGGAACTGATCGCCTACATCAAGGCGAAGCCGGGCGAGTATAATTACGGCAGCGCCGGTAACGGCACCATCATGCATCTGGCGAGCATGTTGTTCCAGCAGCTGACGGGCACCGAAATGAGCCATGTTCCCTATCGCGGCTCCATCCCGGCCTTGCAGGACGTCATCGCCGGCCGGCTGCTGATGATGATCGACAATGTGCCCGGGCCGCTTGGCCTAATCCAGGGAGGAGCGCTGAAGGCGCTTGCCGTCACCAGCGAGCAGCGAGTGTCGGTATTGCCTGACGTGCCGACCGTGGCCGAGGCGGGACTGCCTTTCTTTTCCCATCAGAGCTGGTTCGGCCTGTGCACCCAGAAGGACGTACCCGCTCCCATTCGCGCCCGTCTGGAGGCGGCCGCGCTGGAGGCCGTCCGTCACCCCGCCACCCAGCAGCGCCTGCGGGACCTGGGCACAATCCCTGCCCCCAAGGATGCCGGGGAATTCGGCGACTTCTGGCGGGCGGAAATGACGTTCTGGCGACCGGTCGCGGCCTCCTCGCAGATCGTGCTGGACTAAAGCGAAACGCCGCGCGGCCTGCTGGCCCGGGCACACAACTCGAGCGGAGACGTCGATGTCGTCGGAACTGGTGACTTACGAACTGGAAGGCAAAGTGGCGCTGATCGGCCTCAACCGGCCGGAGAAGCGCAACGCGCTGAACGAGGAGTTGATCAACGCGCTCGGTGCAGCGGTGCAGCGCGCAGGCGAGGAAGCGGATGCTGGCGTCCTGTTCGGCCACGGCCCCAATTTCTCATCTGGGCTGGACCTGGCTGAACTGGCGGCTCGTCTGGCCCCGGGCGCACCCATGCCGCGCAAGCGCCGTCCTCGCAATCTCTGGCATGCGACCTTCGATCTCATCGCACGGGGGAATGTCCCCTTCGTGGCTGCGCTCCATGGAGCAACCGTCGGCGGCGGGCTTGAACTCGCTGCGGCAGCGCATATCCGGGTGGCCGACGAGACCTGCTTCTTCGGCTTGCCGGAGGGGCGGCGCGGCATCTTCGTCGGTGGTGGTGGCTCGGTGCGGATCCAGCGGATTATCGGCTATTCCACCATGGCCGACATGATGCTGACCGGCCGCATGCTGACGGCGGCGGAAGGCAAGGAGTACCGGCTGGCGCAATACGTGGTCGGCCCGGGAGGGGCGCTGGCCAAGGCGAAGGAACTTGCTCAGTTGATCGCGGGCAACACCGCCAACACCAACTGGATGATCATGAACGTTCTGCCCCGGATGAACGACATGTCGCATGACGACGGGCTATTCATGGAATACCTCAACTCCTCGATGACGCGTCCACCCGAGACCTTGGAGCGGCTGAACGATTTTCTGGAAAGGCGCGCGAAGCCGTTGGAACGACCGGTGAAGTGAACCGGAAAATCGAGTGGCCGAAGCTTGGCTAGGCGCAGCCTCCGTGATCGTAGGCGCCGACAATCTCGAAGGCGCGCGCCCAACTTCGACGCCGGCCACTTACACCCGCCGTCCGACCTGCACTGGAACACAGAACACCGGAACTGCCCCTGCCCCATTCAGCCCCGGATCGGCGGCCTTTGGATCGTCACCGGTCGGCTGCGTGCGTCGGCGATCCCATCGGCGATACCGCGTCCGATAGCCTGCACCATGGCAACCCCCTTCTCTGCCGTGGCACGGCGAGCATCGCCCACCACGCCCAAACGCCCGATCGTCTGCTCCCGAAAGGCCTCCGGTGAGCGCGGCACGTACCAGGAGTTGCCTTCCTGGCGTGGGTCCAACGTAATGTGCAGCTCGCGCAGCTTCGGACGCGAGCCTTCTTCCTGACGATTAGGCGGGGCGTTTTCCATCCGCACGAGGTGCGGATAATGGGCAAGGACCATCGCCGTCTCGCTTTCGCCGGCATGGCCGAGGGTACCCGGCGGTCCATCCATCAGCGCGGCGATCTCCTCCTTGGCGACGAGACCGCAATCCACCACGGCGGCGAACGCGCCTGTTTCGAGATGCAGCTCCACCGCCGCGATCTCCAGCGGCGCGAGGTTGGCCATCCGGTTGCCGTTCACGTAGATCACCCGGCCGAAGCCGTGACGCACGAGGCATTGGCCGATCTCGACGGCAACGGCGGTCAGCGTCTCCGCACGCAGCCCGATGGTTCCGGGAAAGCCCATATGCCCGTAGGACCAGCCATAATGCATCGGTGGCGCAATCAGGCAGTCCGCGATCTCGGCGGCTGCGACGCTCGATGTTATCGCCCAGGCGGTGTCGAGCATGATTGGGGCGTGATGCCCGTGCTGCTCGGTGGCGCCGATCGGCACCAGCACAACGTCATCCTTCTTGAGCCGTGCTTCCACCACGTCCCAGGTCAGCTCGTGAATCCAGCGCGAGATCAATGCGGGTTCGGTCATTTTCGCTCCTCGAACGGTTGTGTCGTCCCGAATCCGCCACCGCCAGGGGTGAGCACGCGCAGCACATCCCCCTGCGCCAGCGGAAAGTCGTTCGCGGCGGCGGGAAGCCGCCGCTCCGTGGGCGTGCCGGGATTAAGCAGGAATGCGCCACACGCCCCATCCTCGCCCCCCGCCATGCCGCGCGCCGGCCGCACCTGCCGCTCGGAGGAGAGGCTGACCGTGATCCCATCGGCGAGCACGCGATAGTCGCGCACCACA
>JAQGHY010000327.1 GCA_028291455.1 Rubritepida sp.
CGCGGCCACCGCCCAATGCACCGCCAAGCGCCGCGCCGCCGAGCGCGCCGACACCGGCGCCGCCGAGGGCGCGCTGGCCGGGATCGTAGGGATTGGTGCAGCCGCCCGCGCCGGCCAAAGCAATGCCTGCGAGCAGAATCATCGTTGTCTTGCGCATTTCTACCTTGCTCCTGATTGGGACGGCGGTCGCAACCCTATCGGCCTGGATTGAGGCGAACAAATGGTTTCGATTGCGGCACCACGAGTTCACGCCCCCACGATGTTGCCCTACATCTTCAGCCTGTGCATTGCCGAAGGCGCTTCATGACCATTCTCACCCGCCGTCGGACCCTGCTGGGCGCGTCCACCCTGCTCGCCACACCCGCTCTCGCGCAATTCGCCTGGCGCCCCGACCGCCCGATCCGCCTCATCGTGCCATGGACCGCCGGCGGCCCTGCCGACGCGCATTTCCGCGTTCTCGCCGAGGTGGCGACCCGGCAATTCGGCCAGCCCGTCATCATCGAAAACCGCCCCGGCGCCACCGGCACGCTCGGCGCCACCACGCTGAAGGAGTCGCGCCCCGACGGCACCGTCGTCTCGCAGATGCCGCCGGGCGTGTTCCGCGTGCCGCTGCTCTCGCCACGCCCCGCCTTCGATCCGCTGGCCGACTTCACCTACATCATCCAGATCACCGGCTCGGTCTTCGGCACCGTGGTCCGTGCCGACGCGCCCTGGCAGACCCTCTCGGAGTTGCTGGATTACGCCCGCGCCAATCCCGGCCGGGTGAATTACGGCACGCTCGGCATCGCCTCCTCGCAGCATCTGGCCATGGAGCGGATCGCGGCCCAGGCCGGCGTGACCTGGACGCACGTGCCCTATCGCGGCACCTCGGAGACGCTGACGGCGCTGATCTCCGGCCATATCGACGCCGCCGGCGAAAGCAGCTCCTGGGCACCGATGGTCCAGGAGGGCCGCCTGCGCCTGCTCGCCACCTGGGGCTCGGCGCGCCCGCCGCATTTCGACCAGGTGCCGACCTTGCAGGAGCTCGGCATCCCCATCGTCGCCGAGGCGCAATACGGCCTGGCCGGGCCGCGCAACATGGATCCCGTCATCGTCGAGGCGCTGCATGACGGCTTCAAGGAAGCACTTTTCAGCCCGGCTCATCTTGCCATGCTGGAGCGCTTCCATCAGCGTCCCATCTACCTGAACAGCGCCGACTACACCGCTGCCGTCCGCGTGCAGTTCGAGACGGAACGCGAAGCGCTCCGCCAGATCGGCATGCTTCCAAGCTGAGGAAACGAAACCAATGGACCTCTCCCTCGCCGAAGGCCGCATCCCGGTCCTGGATATCGGCCCCTTCCTGCGCGGCGAGCCCGGCGCGCGCGAGGAACTCGCCGGCCACGTTGCCCGCAGCTGCGAGGATACCGGCTTCCTCGTCTTCGCCGGCCACGGCATCTCGCAATCGCTGATCGACGGCTGCTTCGGCGCCGCCGCGGAATTCTTCGCGCTCCCTGAGGAGCAGAAGATGGAGCTCAAGATCGGCGAGCTGAACATCGGCTTCCTGCCGACCGGCGCCCAGGTGATCCGCACCTCCAAGATCGCCGAGGTGAAGAAGCCCAACCTCAACGAGAGCTTCTACATCTCCCACGATCGCGCCCCGGACGACCCGGACATCCTCGCCGGCAAGCCCTTCATCGCGCCCAACAAGTGGCCGCCGGCGCTGCCCGCCTTCCGCACCGCGACGATGGCCTATTTCGGCGCGATGCAGGGGCTGGCGCATAGCATGCTGCCGGTTTTCGCCGAGGCGCTCGACCTGGCGCCCGACTATTTCAACCGCGACTTCCGCGACCCCACCTGCACGCTGCGCCTGATCCGCTACCAGCCGCAGCCGGAAGGCGAGGTGGACCGCTTCGGCTTCGCCCCGCATATCGACACGAACTTCACCACCTACCTCGCGCAATCGGCGCTGCCGGGCCTCGAGGTCCGCACGCGCGAGGGCGAGTGGCTGAAGCCGCCGGCAATCCCCGGCACCTTCGTGGTGAACACCGCCGAGATGCTCGGCCGCTACAGCAACGACCGCTTCGCACCGACGCCGCACCGCGTGGTGAACGGCAACAAGGAGATGCGCTACGCCATCCCCTTCTTCTACGGCCCCGACAACGACGCCGTGATCGAATGCGTGCCGAGCTGCGTCAGCGAGGCAAACCCGGCCCGCTACGAGAAGCTGCTCTACCTCGACCACCGGCTGAAGCTGAACCGCACCAACTTCGCGCACCGGCAGGCGGCCCCCGCCGGGGCCTGAAGGGCTCACCCCAACCGGTGTTTCAGTCGCCCGGCGAAGCCAGGCCTGCGGGGCGGGCGCCCGGCGTCCGAGGGCTGTTGATCCTCTCGCGCAGCGGCAGGTCGCGCATGCCGAGGGCCACGACCACCGCGATCGCCATCCCCACGGCACAGGCCAGGAAGGCGATGTGGAAGGCCCCGCTCAGGGCGACCTGCACCTGCGACTGAAGGGCGGCTGGCACATTGGCCAGCGCGCCGCCGCCGTGATGGACCTCGCCCAGATCGATCTTGGCGGTGATGCCGAGCCCGAGCAGCCGGCTGGCGAAGCTCGCGGTCAGCACCGTGCCGACCAGCGTGCTGCCGAACGCCCCGCCCATGGACCGCAGGAACAGCAGGCAGCCCGTGGCGGACCCGATGTCTCGATGTTCCGCCGCATTCTGCACGGTGACCATGCTGCTCGGCATCACCATGCCCATCGCGAAGCCGAGCAGAAGCTGGAAGAGCACCACCAGCGCCATCGGCGTGCCGGCATCGACCAGGGCGAGCAGCAGGAAGCCCACGACGGACCCGGCGAGCCCCGCCACCATGGCCCCTTTCATCCGCCCGCGCTGCCTCGCGATACGGCCGGCATACCAGGCACCGACGCAGCTGGAGGCGAGAAACGGGACGACCAGCATGCCGGAGGCGGCGGCATCCACGCCCCAGACCAGTTGGAAGAACAGCGGCAGCAGGAAGGTACCGCCGAACAGGCCCAGCGCGGCGAAGAAGGCGATCGTCACCCCGCGCACGAAGACGGCATTGGCGAAGAGATGCGGCGGCAAAAGCGGATCGGGAAAGCGCCGCTGCTGCACCCTCAGGATGAGCACCAGCACCAGCCCGGCCGCGCCGAGCCCAAGGATCACCGGCGAGGTCCAGGGCAGTTCCACCCCGCCCCAGGTCAGCACCAGGAGCCAGGCGCTGACCGCCGCCGTCAGCAGCGCAGCACCCCACCAGTCGATCCGCGCCTTGCGGACCGGCGTCTTCAGCAGCCGTAGCGCGCGGTCGCACAGGATGATGGCGATCAGCGCGATCGGCAGGTTGATCCAGAAGATCCAGCGCCAGGAGAGCGCCTCGGTCGCCCAACCGCCGATGATGGGGCCCGCCGTCGAGGCCACGCCCCAGGTCGAGGCCATGAAGACCTGGTAGCGGCCGCGTTCACGCGGGCTGACCACGTCGGCGATGGAGGCCTGCGCCATCGCCATTAGCCCCGCGCCGCCGATGCCCTGGAGCGCGCGGGCCGCGATCAGCTGGCCCAGGCTCGTCGAGATGGCGCAGAGGGCGGAGGCGAGCGCGAAGATCGCCAACGCGATGAGGAGCAGCTTCCGCCGCCCGTAGATGTCGGAGAGCTTGCCGTAGATCGGCGTCATCGCCGTGGAGGTCAGCAGATAGGCGGAGACGATCCAGGCCAGGTGGCTGAAGCCGTTGAGGTCCGCGGCGATCGCCGGCACGGCGGGGATCACCACGGTCTGGTCGATCGCGGCCAGGAAGATGCAGAGCAGGATGCCGCTCAATACCTTGAGGATCTGGCGATGCGTGAAGTTGTGCGGGACGTCGCCGGCGGGAGGCGTTTCCACGGTCGATGTGGCGGGAGCTTGCATCGGTCCTTCGGTCCTCGTTCCGCCGCTGCGTGCCGGGCACGCAGGGAGTTACGCGGACGGCGAGCCTTCCGCCGTCGCTGTGTCGCGGCGGAACATGGCGCGACACAGCGACGGGCTCAACCCGGCGACATCACAGGTCTGCCGCGCAGCGATCGGGCGCGACCCGTCAGCCCGCGTTCTGCGGCGAGATGCCGGCCGACCGGGCCGCCGCGCCCCATTTCTCCATCTCCGAGATGGTGAAGTCGCGACTCTGCTCGGGCGTCAGCGTCGCTACCTCGGCGCCGAGCGTCTTGTGGCGGTCCTGCACGTCCGGGCGGTTCAGCGCCGCGACGATCTCGCGGTGCAGCCGCTCCACCACCGGCACCGGCATGTTCGCCGGCCCGATCACCATGCCCCAGGTGGAGGCCTCGAAGCCCGGCAGGAACTCGCCCATCGTGGGCGTATCTGGCAGTTGCGGCGCGCGATGGGCGCCGGTCGTCGCCAGGGCCTTCAGCGTCCCCGCCTGAATATGCGCCAACGCGGCCGGCACCGTGTCGAACATGACGTCCACACGGCCCGACATCAGGTCCGGATGCGCCTGGGTGCTGCCGCGATAGGGCACGTAGGTCATCTGGATCTCCGTCCGCTGGGCGAAGAGCACCGGCGCCAGCCGCACCACGCCCGCGGTCCCGGCGAAGGTCAGCTCGCCCGCCGGCTTGGACTTGGCGAGCGCCACAAACTCCGCCGGCGTGCTGGCCGCGAATCCGCGGGCCGCGCACATCACCAGCGGCGTGCGCGTGGTCAGCGAGAGGAAGGTGAAGTCGCGGATGGTGTCGTAGGGCAGCCGGTAGAAGGCCGCGTTCACGGGATGCCCGACCGAGATGAGGCCCAGCGTGTGCCCGTCCGTCGACTTGGCGATGACATCCGTGCCGATCACGCCGTCGGCACCGGCCCGATTCTCCACCGGCACGGGCTGGCCGAGGGCGGCCGACATGGGCTCGGCGATCAGCCGCGCCGTGATGTCGGAGACCCCGCCGGGCGTATAGGGCACGATCATGCGAATCGGGCGCGTCGGAAAGGCCTGGGCGTAGGACGCACGGGCGCCGAGAATGAGGGCAGGCGCGGCCAGCAGGGTCACGCGGCGGTGAATGGTCATGGTCGTTCCTCCGGCCGGGTTGGGCCCCGGTTGAACGCCGATGCTGCGACATCGCGCGCGCGCCGTGAAGCGAAACATGCTGCGTGGCGATCCCCGCTTGGCCTTGCGTGCCTTTAGCCTTATCTCCCCCTCACATTCTTATCGCGCGCAGCCGCCCTCCCCCGGCGGCTGCCCCCAAGCCGGGCACCTATGACCGAAACGCCGCTGCACCTGATCCGCAACTTTTCCATCGTCGCGCATATCGACCACGGCAAATCCACGCTCGCCGACCGGCTGATCCAGTCCACCGGCACGGTGGCGCTGCGCGACATGAAGGAACAGATGCTCGACAGCATGGATATCGAGCGCGAGCGCGGCATCACCATCAAGGCGCAGACCGTCCGCATCCAATACAAGGCCAAGGACGGCGAGACCTACACGCTGAACCTGATGGACACTCCCGGCCACGTCGACTTCGCCTATGAGGTGAGCCGCAGCCTGGCCGCCTGCGAGGGCTCGCTGCTGGTGGTCGATGCCTCTCAGGGCGTCGAGGCGCAGACGCTGGCGAACGTCTATCAGGCACTCGACGCCGGCCACGAGATCGTGCCCGTGCTGAACAAGATCGACCTGCCCGCCGCCGAGCCGGACCGGGTGAAGCAGCAGATCGAGGACGTGATCGGCCTGGACACCTCGGACGCCGTGATGATCTCCGCCAAGACCGGGCTGAACATCGAGGGCGTGCTGGAGGCCATCGTCACCCGCCTGCCGCCGCCCAAGGGCGACTCCACCAAGGCGCTCACCGCGCTGCTGGTCGACAGCTGGTACGACGCCTATCTCGGCGTGGTGGTGCTGGTGCGCGTGCGCGACGGGCATCTGCGCAAGGGCCAGCGCATCCGCATGATGTCGAACGGCGCCGTCCATACCGTCGAGCAGGTGGGCTACTTCACGCCCAAGATGATCGCGGCCGACAGCCTCGGCCCGGGCGAGATGGGCTTCGTCACCGCCGCCATCAAGACCGTGGCCGATACCAATGTCGGCGACACCCTGACCGACGACCGCAACCCCGCGACCGAGGCGCTGCCGGGCTTCAAGCCCAGCATCCCCGTCGTGTGGTGCGGGTTGTATCCCGTCGATGCCGACGACTTCGAGAAGCTGCGCGAGAGCGTCGGCAAGCTGCGCCTGAACGACAGCAGCTTCCATTACGAGATGGAGACTTCCGCCGCGCTCGGCCTCGGCTACCGCTGCGGCTTCCTCGGCCTGCTTCATCTGGAGATCGTGCAGGAGCGCCTCTCCCGCGAGTTCGACCTCGACCTGATCGCGACGGCGCCGAGCGTGGTCTACAAGCTGAAGCTGAACAACGGCCAGGAGATGGACCTCCACAACCCCGCCGACATGCCCGACCCGACCCTGATCGCCCAGATCCAGGAGCCCTGGATCAAGGCCACGATCATGGTGCCGGACGAGTATCTCGGCCCGGTCCTCACGCTCTGCAACGAGCGCCGGGGCCGGCAGGTGGAGCTGACCTATGTCGGCACCCGCGCGATGGCGGTCTATCGCGTGCCGCTGAACGAGGTCGTGTTCGACTTCTACGACCGGCTCAAGTCGATCAGCCGCGGCTATGCCAGCTTCGACTACGCGATGGACGATTACGAGGAAGGCGATCTGGTCAAGATTTCCATCGTCGTGAATGGCGAGCCCGTCGATGCGCTGTCCTTCATGGCCCATCGCAGCCAGGCGGACCGGCGCGGGCGCTCCATCTGCGAGAAGCTGAAGGAGCTGATCCCCCGCCAGCTCTTCAAGATCCCCATCCAGGCCGCGATCGGCGGACGGGTGATCGCGCGCGAGACGATTTCCGCCATGTCTAAGGACGTGACGGCGAAGTGCTACGGCGGCGACATCAGCCGGAAGCGCAAACTTTTGGACAAGCAGAAAGAGGGCAAGAAGCGGATGCGGCAGTTCGGCAAGGTCGAAATTCCGCAGAGCGCCTTCATTGCAGCCCTCAAGATGGACGCCTGAACCATGGATCATCGCGGTTGCGACTATACCGTCGGCCCCCTCAAGGGCCGGAACAACTGGCGTTGGACGGTCTATAACGGCACCGGCCCGACGGCGAAGCCAATCCTGACCGGCGACGTGACCGGCCAGCATGAGCGGGTGGCAAAGCAGGAAGCCATGGCCGCCATTGACGAGTGGCGGAAGAAGAACCGCGAATAAGCGCCTTCAGCGGTTCTCCAGCCCGTTGGACTGCCGCGTCCGGCGAATCTCGTCCATGCGTCCGGCGATATCGTTCCGGAATCCGACCATGCCCTCGCGGTTCCGCCGATACGCCTCCGGAAAGGCGGCCGGATCGGTGAACCGGTCCGGATTCCCGCGGTCATAGGCGAGCACGGCGTCGATGGTTTTCATCAAGCGGGGCATGTCGCCGAAGGCATATTCGTTGATCGGCCGTCCGACCGTCTCCGAGAGCGCACCGAAAGCGGCGGGGTCGCCGCTACGGGGGAGTTCCGGGTGCGCGGCGAGATGCGTGCGATAGCGCAGCTGGCCCAGATAGAAGACGAAGACGGCATCCTCACGCTGGCCGGCACGGAACAGGCGCATCGCTTCGGTATAATAGGCGGAGGGGTGCTGGCCATTCAGCCGTGCCGCCGCTGCGACAGCGCTTTGCGCACCGGCGGGGCCAGACATGGCCGTGGCCGCCCCGATCGCCAAGATAAATCTCCGCCGCATCGCCGCCCTCCCTGGTCGGGCTGAACATCGCCCCGATGCCGCGGGTTTCAAGCAGGCCGGCTGCCCTTGCCGCAGCCCGGCAGGCGGGCGCAGAGTTTCGCAACTTGCAACGACAACAG
Source organism: Rubritepida sp. (assembly GCA_028291455.1). Taxonomy (GTDB): domain Bacteria; phylum Pseudomonadota; class Alphaproteobacteria; order Acetobacterales; family Acetobacteraceae; genus Roseococcus. The sequence goes on from JAQGHY010000327.1 coordinate 7,857, forward strand.
GCGGAACCCCATGGAACAACGCAATCTCGGGAAAAGCGGGCTGCTGGTGTCGAGCATCGGGCTGGGCTGCAACAACTTCGGCGCCCGGCTGGACCTCGAAGGCACGCGCGCCGTCATCCACGCGGCGATGGACCACGGCATCACCCTCTTCGACACCGCCGATGCCTATGGCAACCAGGGCGGCTCCGAGGAGCTGATGGGCCAGGTGCTGGGCGACCGGCGCAAGGACATTGTCCTGGCGACCAAGTTCGGCCTGCCGATGGACGGGCAGGGCAAGCTGAAAGGTGGCTCGCGCCGCTACATCATGTCCGCGGTCGAGGCGAGCCTGCGCCGGCTGAAGACCGACTGGATCGACCTCTACCAGTACCACAAGCCCGATCCGCTCACGCCGACCGAGGAGACGCTGCGCGCGCTCGACGACCTCGTGAGGCAGGGCAAGGTCCGCTACCTCGGCTGCTCCAACCTGCCGGGGTGGCAGGTGGTCGAGGCACAATGGACATCGAAGCATCTCGGGCTGAACAGCTTCGTGTCCTGCCAGGACGAGTGGTCGCTGCTGAACCGCAAGGTCGAGCAGGATGTGGCCCCCGTCGCCGCCCGCTACGGCATGGGGCTGCTGCCCTACTTTCCACTGGCGAGCGGGATGCTCACCGGCAAGTACCGCCGCGGCGCGCCGCCGCCGGAGGGCACGCGCATGGCCGGCACGGACCGCTACTCGCGCTACCAGACGGCGGATAGCTTCGACGTGGTGGAGAAGCTGGACGCCTATGCCAAGGCGCGCGGCCACACGATGATCGAGCTGGCCTTTTCCTGGCTGCTGGCCAAGGAGCCGGTGAGCAGCGTCATCGCCGGCGCGACGAAGCCGGAGCAGATCGCGCAGAATGTGAAGGCGGGGAATTGGGTGCTGAGCGCGGCCGAGATCGCGGAGATCGAGGCCATCGCGCCCGCATGAAAAAGCCGGGGGCCACTAGAGCCCCCGGCACTTCAGCTCAGATGTAGATCTCGTTCAGCGGCGCGAAGCCGTTGAACTTCTGACTGGCATAGGTCGTCACATAGGCACCCGTGGCCAGCAGCTCCACGCGATCGCCGGAGGTCAGCGCCATCGGAAGCCGGTAGTTGGACTTCTCGTAGAGCGTGTCCGTGCTGTCGCAGGTCGGGCCGGCGATCGTCACGGGGCCTTCCGCCAGGCCGTCATGCGGCGTCCGGAACTCGTACTTGATCGCCTCGCCCTCGGTCTCCGCCAGCCCGCCGAAGCGGCCGATGTCGAGATAGACCCAGCGGACCGGATCGTTCGCGGACTTGCGGCTCACCAGCACGACCTCGGCCGAGACCACGCCGGCATCGGCCACCAGGAAGCGGCCGGGCTCGATCACGATCTCCGGCAGGGCGTTGCCGAAATGCTCCGTCATGGCGCCCATGATGGCCGCGCCGAAATCGTCGATCTCGGGCACTTCGGCCTTGTAGCGCACGGGGTAGCCGCCGCCGAGGTTGACCATGCGGACCTTCACGCCGGCCTCGACGAGGTCGGTGAAGAGCATGGCGACCTTGGCGATCGCCACCTCATAGGCCGCGGTCTGGGTCTGCTGGCTGCCGACATGGAAGGAGAGGCCGAAGGCGTCGAGGCCCATCTGGCCGGCCTTCACCATCAGCTCCTTCGCCATCTCGATCTCGCAGCCGAACTTGCGCGACAACGGCCACTCGGCGCCGTCATTGCCGACGAGGATGCGGCAATAGACGCGGCTGCCGGGCGCGGCGCGGGCCAGCTTCTCCAGCTCCATCTCGCTGTCGAAGGCGAACATCCGCACGCCGCGGCCATAGGCCGCCGCGATGTCGCGCTCACGCTTGATGGTGTTGCCGTAGGAGATCGCCTCCGGGGCGGCACCCGCATCGAGGCACATCGAGACTTCCTGGAAGCTCGCCGCGTCGAAATACGAGCCGAGCCCGACCAGGCGGTCGAGGATCGGCGCCGCCGGATTCGCCTTCACAGCGTAGTAGATGCGCGCGAGCGGCAGGGCATCCCGCAGCCGGCGGAAGTTTTCTTCCACGCGGTCGACGTCCAGAACCAGCACCGGCGTGGCCGGCTGGTTGTCGGCAATGTAGCGGGAGACCTTCGGGGTCATCGCGGCACCTTCCACAAACATGGTGGAACAACCCCCTGCGGGGCCGCCCCAGATTGACGAAACGGTCGAACGGACCAGCGACCAGAAAGAAACGGGGAAGGAGACCCCGGGTTGCCAGAACGCTTGACGTCGTTGCGTGAACCTTGCGCCGCGGTGGCAAGCCCAGAAGAGGGGCTCAGCTCCGTGGGCCTGGGGCCAGAGGCACGTGCGTACTGCGTCTTGTGAGGGGGGATGTAGGCCCCGCTTCAGACCAATGCAAGCGAGTTTGGGGGCGGCGGCGAAGTTTTTTCGCGCCAGCCGCTGAAGGGGCCGGAAAGCCCTCCGAAGGCGCTAGAGAGGTCGGGGGGAAACGCCTGGACCTCCCCCCCGTGCGCCGGACTGTTACCGGCCCGTGTCAGCAATGCGCGCGATGCATCACAGGGTGCCGGGGTAAGATCCGCCGTCGAGCAGAATGCTCTGCCCGGTCGTGAAACCGGCATGCACCGAGCAGAGGAACGCCGCGACCGCGCCGAACTCCTCCGCCGTGCCGAGGCGCCCGGCGGGGATGGCCTTCACCGCATTGCGCTCCAGCTCCTCCATGGTCGCGGTGCCGCCGGCGACGACCTGGCGCCAGTTGCCGCGGATACGGTCGGTGTCGAAAGGCCCGGGGAGAAGGTGGTTGATGGTGACGTTGTTCACCGCCACACGCCGCGACAGCGAGGCCAGCGCGCCGGTCAGGCCCGTCCGCGCGCCGTTGGAAAGCTCCAGCCGGGCGATGGGCGCTTTCACCGAATAGCTGGTGATATTCAGGATGCGGCCGAACTTGCGCGCGGTCATCTGCGGCAGCACCGCCTTGATAAGCGCGATCGGCGTCAGCATGTTGGCCTCCAGCGCCTTCCGCCAATCGTCCAGATCGAAGCCGGAAAACTCGCCCTGCGGCGGGCCGCCGGCATTGGTGATGAGGATGTCCGGGTCCGGGCAGGCCGCCAGCACGTCGGCGCGGCCGGCCTCGGTGGTGATGTCGCCCTGGACGGTCTTCACAGTCACGCCCGTCTCGTCGCGAATGGCCTTGGCCGTGGCCTCCAGCGCCTCCGCGCCGCGCGCGGTGATGGTGAGGGACACGCCCTCCCGCGCCAGCGCCATGGCACAGCCGCGGCCGAGCCCCTTGGAGCCGGCGCAGACGATGGCCCTGCGCCCCTTGATGCCGAGATCCATTTTTCGGTTCCTCCCTATGTGATGCGGGAGCGATCCTGGCGCGAGAACGCCCCGGCGAACAGGCTGAGCGGCTGATTCAGGCTTCAGGCGAGAGGCCTGAAGCGATCAGACGCTAGCGGATCAGCCCCGCCATCGGGCTGGACGCATCCGCCCGGTAGTCGCGCGGCATGCGTCCGGCCAGGAACGCCTCGCGCCCCGCCCGCACCGCGTGCTTCATCGCCGAGGCCATCCGCACCGGGTCCTGGGCATGGGCGATGGCGCTGTTCAGCAGCACCGCGT
>JAQGHY010000350.1 GCA_028291455.1 Rubritepida sp.
GCCGCGCATCGGCCTCGGGAACGAAATGCCCGCCGGCGCTCACCCGCGCGGCGATACGCGCAAGGCAGGTCTCCACATCCGGCAGCAGGCAAAAGATAAGCTCGGTTTGCATGCCCGCCGCATGCGCCAGGGCAATGCTGCGGCGATGCGTCTGGCCGGCCAGTGTCGTCTCCACCGCCACGCTGCGCCGCGCCGCGATCGCTGCATGCAGCCGCTCCAGCGCATAGCGCGCCGCGGCCCGGACAGTCTGGGCATCGGGCGTGGCGCGCAGTGGGGACAGTCCGCGCGCGATCTCCTCCAGGTTCACGAAGGCATCTGTGCCCGCCACCTCATGCAGATAGCGTCGCGCATAGGTCGTCTTACCGACGCCATCGGGGCCCGCGATCAGCCAAAGCGCCGGCTTGCCTACGCCGACAGCTCCGTCCGGAAGACGTCGAGCAGCTTCAGCGTGCCGTCGCGCTGCACCAGATGCCAGAAGGTCCAGCCGTTGCAGGATGGCGCCTCCTGCACCGCCGCCCCGACCGCGTGGATGGAGCCGCGCGCCGTGCCGCAGCTCACGGTACCATCGGCGAGCACCGTGGCCGTCCATCGCCGGTGCCGGTCGGTCAGGGCCTCGCCGGGCGCGACGAGGCCGCGCTCCACCAGATTGCCGAAGGGAATGCGCGGCTGCTCGCGCCGCGTGGGGGTGGCCATCATCGCATCGTCCCCCAGGGCCTCGACCGCATCGATGCGCGCGCGGGCGGCCGCCGCATAACCGGGATCGCGCTCGATCCCGATGAACCGCCGGCCCAGCCGCTTGGCCACCGCCGCCGTCGTCCCCGAGCCAAGAAACGGATCCAGCACCACATCGCCGCGATTGGTGCAGGCGAGGATCACGCGATGCAGCAGCGCCTCGGGCTTCTGCGTCGGATGCACCTTGTTGCCGGCCTCGTCGCGCAGCCGCTCGTTGCCGGTGCAGAGCGGGATGAACCAGTCGCTGCGCATCTGCAGGTCCTCGTTCAACGCCTTCATGGCCGCGTAGTTGAAGCGGTACTTCGCCTCCTGGCTGCGCGCCGCCCAAATCAGCGTCTCATGCGCATTGGTGAAGCGCCGGCCGCGGAAGTTCGGCATCGGGTTGGCCTTGCGCCAGATGACGTCGTTCAGGATCCAGAATCCCAGATCCTGCAAGGCCGTGCCGAGCCGGAAGATGTTGTGGTAGCTGCCGATCAGCCAGAGCGAGCCGTCCTTGCGCAGCACGCGGCGGCATTCGGTCAGCCATTCGCGGGTGAAGCGGTCATAGGATGCGAAGTCGGAGAAGTGGTCCCAGTCATTGTCCACAGCATCCACCAAGCTGTGGTCAGGCCGGAGCAGGGCGCCGCGGAGCTGGAGATTGTAGGGCGGATCGGCGAAAATCGCGTGGACGGAGGCCGGCGGCAGAGCGCGCAGCGTCTCGATGCAGTCGCCCAGCAAAATCTCGTCGAGCGGGACATCAAGACTGGCGCCCAAGGGACGAGTTTCCTTCGCGAATCGGGACGCCGACAATGCGTGGCGCGGAGTCACCGCGTCAACAGCGCATCCGCGAAAGCCTCGTCCACGGCCCGAAAGCCGCGCCGGTGATGCGGGCACGGTCCATGCCGCAGCAGCGCCGCACGATGCCGCTCGGTCGCATAGCCTTGGTGCTGGCCGAAACCATAGGCGGGCCAGCGCAGGCAGAGCTTGGCCATCCCCGCGTCGCGCACCGTCTTGGCCATGATCGAGGCCGCCGCGATCGAGAGGCTGAGCCCGTCGCCGCCGATTACGCATTGCACCGGGCAGGGCAGGTCGGGCGCTTGGTTGCCGTCCACCAGGGCCAGTTCCGGCGGGATGCCGAGGCGCATCACGGCGCGGCGCATCGCCAGCAGCGAGGCCCGGAGGATGTTGATCCGCCCGATCTCCACCGCCGAGGCCGCGCCCACGGCCAGGACCAGCCATCCATCCAGGGCGGCGGCCCGCAGCGCGAGGGCGGCGCGGCGCCGCGCGGGTTCGGCCAGGCGCTTGGAATCGTCCAGGAGTTCGGCGAGTTCCGGCGGACATGGGCGCAGGAACAGGACGGCCGCGGCCATAACCGGCCCGGCCAGAGGGCCACGCCCGGCCTCGTCCACCCCGGCGACCAGGCCGCCGAGCGATGCTTCCAGGCTGAAATCCGGCATCGACGATCTTTAGGACGGAACGACGAGTCGGCGCGAGGGGCCGCGAGTGGCTGAAGGCTTAATGAACTGGCCAACCTTTCGACGAGAATGCATCCATAAGTTGCTGGAGTGTTAACGGGCTGACGACGCACCTTAGGGCCATGGGGATCAACCAGCTCATCGCCGCCTCCGGGGCAAGAACCGGCTCCGCCTTCACGAAGTCTTCAGGTCTTCGGTGGAAGGTGGTGCGCATGATCAGCACCAACTCCCTCGCGGCCTTTACCCAGGAAGTCACGCGCACCCGTCCCGGCACCGATGCGGGCTCGGTCCAGCGGAGCGGGCGTGCCGGCCGGCCTGAGTTCGAGGAGGTCGCGCAGCGCAAGCTCGACGCCGTGCCCCCGGCTCCCTCCAAACCACTGCCGCGGGGATCGCTGCTCGACCTTCGGGTCTGACGGGCATCTCCACCATGTCACGCCGCCGCGAGACAATGGTTTGTCTTGCAAGCCAGACAATTTGCACTTTCCTTATGCAGTTAACATCGCTATGTTGCCAATATACAACAGTTTGCCTCCTTTATGGTCGCATGGGTTGTTCTTTATGGGGATTTGCTGGTTTCATGGTCGGGAAGATATCCAATCCGTAACAGAGGCAGGAAACCCCATGCGCAAGCTAATGCTCGCACTCACCGCGGCAGCGGGCCTTTTCCAGGCGGCTCCCGCTTCGGCGCAGATCGTGATCGGCGAGACTGGCCTCACCCTGTCGCCCTCCGCCACCATCGCCAGCGACTATCTTTTCCGCGGCATCAGCCAGACGCGCTCACGCCTTGCCTATCAGGGCGCTGCGGAGCTGGTTCATTCCAGCGGCGTCTATATCGGCACCTTCATCTCGAACGTGCGCTTCGCTGGCACGGATGCACGGCAGGAAGTGGACGCTTATGGCGGCTATCGCTTCACCTTGTTCGACGTCAACCTGGACGTCGGCGGCATCGGCTACATCTACCCCGGCTACAGCCGCGCGCCCGGCACCTTCAACCTCGCCTTTTTCGAAGGCTACCTGAAGGCGGCGCGTGAATTCGGCCCGGTGAACATTCTGGCCTCGGTCAACGTTTCGCCGAACTACTTCGGCCAGTCCGGCACCGGCGTGTATGTCGAGGCCGGCGCCGACTGGAAGACCGGCATCTGGGACGTGACCCTGGGCGGCCGCGTCGGCTACCAGTGGATCGACCGCAACCCGCGCTTCGGCACGCCGGACTACGCCTGGTGGGGCATCAGCCTGAGCCGCGACTTCGTCCTGCCCGTGCTCGGCAACACGATCACGGCGGCGGTCGGTTACTACGACACCTCGATCAGCCGCGGCGACTGCATCTTCGGCACCTCGCAGGACATCTGCGGTGCGCGCGCGCTGGGCTCGCTGACCTTCAAGTTCTGAGACGACACAATCGCCTGCGCGTGGACGGCGTCCTTCGGGGCGCCGTTTGTCGTTCAGGCATTGGGGTTGACCGGAACGGCGCTGTCGGATGAGGCTTTACTCAATTAAAGAGGATGCCCCGTCATGCGTCACCTTCCCTTCGCCGTGCTGGCCTTCGGTCTGGCGGCCCAGCCTGCTCTGGCCCAGGACCGCCCGGCCTATATGCCGACGCGCGATGTCAGCATCGCCTATCGCGCCAATAGCGACGGCACCGCCGGCGTTCCCCCCGGCGGTACGGAGCTGCGGATGTCCTGGCTCGCGGCGCGCGGCCTGATCCGCGTCGACCTTCCCGCCGGGCAGGGCTGGATGATCATCGATACCCGCAGCGGCGAGCCCGGCTTCCTGGTGATGGAGGCGCAGCGGATGATGATGGACCTGCCGCGCGGCCAGTCGCCGGTGGCCAGCATGACGCCGAGCGCAACCGCCCGCTTCACGCGCGAGGACACCGCGCGCGTCGCCAATCTCCCCTGCACCAACTGGCGCATGGAGGATCAGGGCCAGACCTCGCGCATCTGCCTGACGTCGGACGGCGTGATGCTGCGTGCGGAAAGCCTCACGGGCGGCGCCGCGCGCGCCCGGCTCGAAGCCACCGCCGTGACCTTCGGCACCCAGGATGCCGCGCGTTTCCAGCGACCGGCCGGCTACCAGACCTTCCAGATGCCCGCCGGCCTTCCAGGTAGCCCCGGCGTTCCGGGCGGGGGA
>JAQGHY010000011.1 GCA_028291455.1 Rubritepida sp.
AGTAGTCCGCGTTCTTCACGAGCTCGAGGCGCTGACGCTGCACGATCGAGCCGAACTTCCAGGGGCCGGTGCCCGAGGGCGCGCGGGCATGCGCTTCCCAGTCGCGGCCCACACGCTCCCACTGCGCTGGGCTGGAGAAGAAGATGCGGCCGAAATAGTAGGGGACCAGCGCATCGGGCTCGCGCGTCGAGATGCTGATGGTGAGGTCGTCGATCTTCTCGAAGCCGGCCACGAGCCCCATTCGGCCATAGGTCTGCGCGACCTGCCGGCGGTCGTATTGCGGCGCCGTCTGGTCGGTCAGCTTCACTAGGTTCCAGAGCGCCGCATCAGCATTCCAGGGCGAGCCGTCATGGAACTTCACGCCCGCGCGCAGATGGAAAACCCAGCGCTTCCTATCGTTCGCATCGACCGCCCAGGAGGTGGCGAGGCCGGGGATGATCCCGCTCGGCCTATCCGCGCGCGAGAGGTCCCAATTCACCAGCCCGTCGTAGAGGGTGACGCCGGTGAAGCGCCAACCCTCGCTACCTTGGTCAGGCTGGCCGTTGACGGCCGGAATGTCCGAGGCGGTCATGCCGATGCGGAGCACTGTCTCGCGCGTCTGGGCCTGAAGGCCGCTGAGTGGGGCGGCGACGATGGCGGCGACGGCGATGCCGCGGCGGGTGGCGAGCGGGCCGGAAGGTTGGTCGGTCATGCAAGCCTTGCTGTCATAAAACTGGAACAACGCAGCAAGATCCGTGCCGTGGGCGCTGAGGCGCGCCGATCTTTAGGCCTCGCGCGGAGCCTGCGAGTTATCGCTGGGTCTTCAACCGCGGCGCCAGGATCACTGCCAGCGGACAGGTGATGAGAGCTGCAGCGGCGGCAGCGATGGCGCCCGAACTCGGCCCTGCGAGGTCGCCAACGACGCCGAATAGCACAGGCGAGAGCGCGCCCGAACCAATGGTTCCGGTATAGAACAGCGCAAACGCGCGCGCTTCGAGCCCGGGCGGCACCAGCTCAGGCACGGTGCCGTAGAGTACCGATGAGGTGCCGTTCATCACGATCCCGAGGATCGGGAGAATGGTCATCGCCGGAGTGAGTGGCAGGGCAAGGAAGATCAGGATAGCTGCAGCCGTTCCAATCTCTGTGATCAGCACCGTAGCTAAGACGCCCATCCGCCCACCCAGCCAGCCACATGCAAATTTTCCTGCCGCACCGCCGAGGAAGACCAGCGTCAGCGCAAAGCCGATGAGCGGCAGCCCTGCGCCTTTCTCCGCGAGCAAAAAGGGCAAGAAGGTGAGAAATCCCATGCGGACGCTGCTGTCGAATATGCCTATGGAAAGCAGCAAACCAAATCCGCCGCGCCCCTTACCCTGTGCAACTACCGGCGCAGGGACCTTGGTTTCGCCTAACGCCGGCATCACTGCCCAGACGATCAGCGCGACCAGCACACCGAGAGTGGCTATCACCCATACGACTGAGCGCCACGGCATAACGGCAAGCAGGGATGCGACTATTGCCGGTAGCGCCGCCTTTCCGAGGTCCCCCGCAAAATTATATGTGCCAAGCGGGCCGCGGGCTTTAGCCCCATAAGCGTTGGACACGGCCGCGGATGCTAGTGGATGCTGGGTAGCCGATCCCGCGCCCCCGATGGCGAGTGCGATACATAGGCCCAGGAGGCTGCCCGAAAGCCCTGCGACCGCGTAGCCCAGGGCAGCTAAGAGCGTGCCGGCAAAGAGGACGAAGCGAGCGCCCCACCGTTCGGCAAGCCGTCCAGCTGGGATCTGTAGGGCTGCCATCGTACCGCTATAGAGGCCACGCAATGCTGCGAGGGCACTGAATCCAAGCGCGAACTCCGCCTGCCAAACAGGCAAGAAAATATAGATCGCGTCCGTATAGCCGTCGTGCAGCGCGTGGCTGAGCCCTGCGCTAAACAGCGCGCGCCGCGCCCTCGAAGCAGGCGGGGTTACATCTGACCGGAAGGCGTTCGCGCTTGAGGACACCGAGTGATCTCCTGCGCAAGCTGCACTGCGAACGCTGGCAGCAACAGACCATTCCAAGCATTTCAACGGAAGTCGGATCATATCCTAATTGGTATAGACATCTAGGCAAAACTGGGGCTGCGGCGGCTGTCGATTCTGGCACCCACGGTGCGCACCGCAAGCGACCGGTGGAATTCACCACGGGCATGTCGGCGCCAAAATAAAGGGCAGCGAATTATCCCTGTTCGTCACAGACCAACGGTCGTTGGTCGGTCTTGAACATGCTGCGATCACTCTTCGTTGGGCAGGTCCTCAGTGCCTCTCATCAGGCGCTGGTATACGCGGGATGCTTCAACTGGGTCGTTCGTGACGATCCCGATGCCAGTGATGGCGCTGCCGTCCTTCCCACTGATCTCGATGTCGTGCTTCTCGCGCCAGCCCGCACGCGCTTTCATCCAGAAGATCGCCGCGGCTGTGTTCTTGCCCTCAGTCGCCATGCGAAACAACGACTGGGCTACCTTCGTCGTAGCCTCGATCGATCCCATGTCGATCTCGTCGCGAAGGTGCTTCCGAAGTGTTTTGACGTCGATACGCAGGTACTTTGCGATGTCGGCCTGAGGAATGCCGCAGCCGGCCATCATCCTCACGAGGCGTCGCTGCTCGTCCGTCGGATCAAAGCGCTCTCCCTGGGCCACGTCATTCATCCGTCGATACCAAGGCGCTTCGGACAGCCGCCGCCTGAGCATAGGTCTCGCCGTTGCTCTCCAGCATCCCGATCTCGCCAGTGAACGCCTGCCAGCGCAACACGGCCACATCGACATAGGCTGGCGAGAGCTCGATCGCGTGGCAGGCGCGGCCCGACATCTCCGCGGCGATGATGGTGGTGCCGGACCCAGAGAACGGCTCGTACACGGCCTGGCCGGGCGAGGAGTTGTTCTCGATCGGCCGGCGCATGCACTCCACCGGTTTCTGCGTGCCGTGCGTGGTCGTGGCGTCCTGGTCGCGCGAGGGAATGCTCCACAGCGTCGTCTGCTTGCGGTCGCCTGACCAATGCCCGGTCGCACCCGAGCGAACGGCATACCAGCAGGGCTCGTGCTGCCAGTGGTAGTGGCCACGCCCCATGACTAGCCGCTCCTTGGCCCAGATCACCTGCGCGCGGATGCCAAAGCCACAGCTGGTCAGGCTCTCGGCCACCGTCGTGGCGTGCAGCGCGCCGTGCCAGACGTAAGCCACGTCGCCGGGGAACAGCGCCCAGGCCTCCCTCCAGTCGGCCCGGTGGTCGTTCAGGACCTTTCCCACCCGCGCCGTGTTGGAGCCCGGCAGCGCGGCGTTGCGCCAGGCTGGGTCGTACGCCACGCCATAGGGCGGGTCGGTCACCATCAGGTGCGGGCGGACACCGGCCAAGACGGCCTCGACCGCGGCGGGATCGGTGCTGTCCCCACAGACGATGCGGTGCCGGCCCAGGAGCCAGACGTCGCCCAACGGGGGGACGGGAACCTCAGGCGGCTCTGGCACCTCGTCGGGGTCTGTGAGGCCACTGGCGGGGTCCAGCAAAAAGCCGGCCAGCTCGTCCTCACCAAAACCGGTGAGCGCCAGGTCGAAGCCGTCGCTGTGCAGCTCGCCCAGCTCCAGACGCAGCATCTCGTCGTCTCAGCCGGCGGACAGCGCCAAGCGGTTGTCGGCCAGCACATAGGCGCGGCGCTGCGTGGGCGTGAGGTGCGAGATCTCGATGGTGGGCACCTCGGTCAGGCCTAGCTGACGTGCGGCCATGACGCGCCCGTGCCCGGCAACGGCAGCACCAGGCCGGTCTGTCAGGACCGAGCAAACCAGCCGGTTGTCGGACTACGGGAAACGGCTGGAAGCTTACGACCGCCGGCAGTCCCAGATCGCGGCCTGCGCCTGGCCGACTTCCGCTATTAGGACTTCGCCACCGAGGACTTCCGCAAGCTCACGTCAGCAGACGTGTGCCGGCAATGGCAAGCCGGCGCCGGCTTTAGTGTCTTAACCGCGCCACCAGCTGGCGCACCGTACCGTTGCCTTTATGCTCCGCCTGACCAATGAGCAGCGCGGCTCAATTGGTCATACCGATATACCCTCCGTGCAAAGGGAAATTCGAAAGCCCCAACCGTCCGAAGTGGCGGACTCTGCAGCTCCCAGTCGGCTCCGAGATGCCTGCCAGCGGTGGCCTCGCGCGTGCGTGCCGCATTGATCGCATGGAGAGTATAAGCTGGCGTGGGTGCATAGTCCGCAGGCCATCGGACCACGCTATGACAGACTGTAGTTTTGGCATTGGAGGTAGGCCCCCTTGGGGGGATACTTCCAATCGAAGCAATGCTGGAGCTACCCATGGCCTTCACTGCGACGTTAGCCGATTGGGCCTCCGAGGCTCCTAGGCAGCACGGACCGGCGACGCTGAGCCGTGCCCGCGATGCGATGATCGACATCGTTGCCTGCATGGTTGCCGGCAGCTCGGATCCTGCGACCGCCCATGTGATCCGCGCCGTAGGTCGCCCCGGCCGCAACGGGCTCGCCACGCCGGCCGTGGCGATGGTTTACGGCACCGCCGCCCATGCGCAGGACTTCGACGACAACTTCATCCCCGCCTATACCCATGCGACTGCCGTGCTCGTCCCCGCGCTACTGGCGCTCGCCGAGGCGGAGGGGTTGTCCGGCAGAGCGCTGGTGGACGCTTATATCATCGGCCTGGAGCTCCAGGCGCGGATCGGACGTCTCATGCTCCCGCGCCACTACGAGCTCGGTTGGCACGCAACGACGACGATCGGCGCCATCGGCACGGCGGGCGCTTGTGCGCGACTCCTCGGCTTGAACGGCGCTGGCATTCTAGGTGCGATGAGCATCGCCACCAGCATGGCCGGCGGCTCCAAGAAGCAGTTCGGCTCCATGATGAAGCCCATCCATGCCGGGCTGGCCGCGCATAACGCCGTGCTCGCAGCCCGCATGGCGGAGGCCGGCATCGCCGGCGACCGCGAGCCGATCTGCGGCCCCTGGGGCTTTGTGGAACATCATCTGGACGCACCGCTCGCCGTCACCGAGCAGCAGGCCTTGGATGGGCTTGGCGGGGCGCTCGCGCTCGACACCGACGGGCTGCTGGTGAAGCGCTTCCCCTGCTGCGCCGGCGCGCACAAGGCGCTCGACGGCATGCTTGCCCTACGCGAGCGCCACAGCCTCGATCCGGCAGGGATCGAGCAGATAGAGGTAACGCTGCCCGATGTCGGGCGCCGAAACCTGCGCTTCGATCGCCCGACCGACGAAATGCAGGCACGCTTCAGCCTAACGTATTCCGGGGCTCGCGTCCTGCTCCAAGGGAACCTCATGCTAGCGGACTTTACACCAGATCGTGTCCACGATCCGGCTATGCGCCCCTGGTTCGACCGCTTTTCCATCTCCTCCGTTGCGATCGATCCCGCCGTCTTCAAAGTCGCCGTTCGCATCCTGATGAAGGACGGCACGAGCTTCGAGACCGGGATAGACAAGGTGAGGGGCTCGCTGAGCAATCCGCTTGATGTGCGTGAACTCATCGCCAAGGTCGAGGATTGCAGCGCCTGGGCCTGCTGCCCTATCGCCACGGCCGAGGTCTATGCCATCGGTGCCGCCCTCCCCGAAGCGCTGGGTACAGGACAGGTGACGTCGCTCCTCGCGGGCCTCATGGCTACGCCCGCGCGCACCCCGGCGGAGGTCGCCTGATGCGCCGCCGCCACCTCCTCAGCGCAGCGAGCCTCGCCGCCGCCAGCCCGCGCATCGCTCGATCCCAGAATGCGCGGCTGCTGCGTTTCATCCCGCAATCCGATCCGACCGGCCTCGACCCGGTCCAGACCACGATGGCCGTGGCCCTCGTCCATGGCTACATGATCTTCGACACGCTCTATGGCCGTGACGCTCAGGGGCTTATGCAGCCGCAGATGGTCGAGGGGCACGTCGTCGAGGCCGACGGCCTGCGCTGGACGCTTACCCTGCGCGAGGGGTTGCGCTTCCACGACGGCACGCCCGTCCTGGCGCGGGACTGCGTGCAGAGTATCCGACGTTGGGGCCAACGCGACGTCTTCGGTTCCGCCCTAATGGCCGTGCTGGACGAGCTCTCGGCGCCCGATGACCGCCGGATCGTCTTCCGCTTGCGGCGCCCCTTTCCGCTCCTGCCGGAAGCGCTGGGCAAGAACGCCACGACCATGCTGCCCATCATGCCCGAGCGGCTGGCGCTGACCGATTCGGCGCGGCAGGTGCCGGAGATGGTCGGCAGCGGTCCCTTCCGTTTCCTGGCCAACGAGCGCGTCGTCGGCAGCCACGCCGCCTACGCCCGTTTCGAAGGCTACGTTCCGCGCCAGGATCCGCCGAGTGCGCTAGCAGGCGCGAAGATCGCCCATTTCGACCGTGTGGAATGGAAGATCATCAGCGACCCCGCGACGGCGGCGAACGCGCTCCAGGCCGGCGAGGTAGACTGGGTCGACGGCGTGCTGAACGATCTCGAGCCTCGCATGCGCCGAAACCGCAACCTCACTCTGGCTTATGCCGAGGATGCGAGCCTCGCAGTGCTGCGCTTCAACCACCTGCACCCGCCCTTCGACAATCCAGCTATCCGCCGTGCGCTATTAGGCGCGGTCGACCAGCGCTCCTTCATGACGGCCTGCGCGGGCGGCAATCCGCAGGCCTGGCGGGACGGCGTCGGCGCCTTCCTCAAGGGTGCGCCCATGGCGAACGACGTCGGGATCGAGGTGCTGACCGGGCCACGGGATCTCGACAAGGTGCGTCGCGACCTCGCCGCCGCCGGCTATCGCGGCGAAAAGGTCGTGGTGCTCAACGCGGCCGACTTTCCGGTGATCAGCGCCATGACCGAGGTGGGCGCGGACATGATGCGCAGCGTCGGGATGAACGTGGACCTCCAGTCGCTGGACTGGGGCACCACGCTGCAGCGCCGTGCCAAGCGCGAGCCTGTCGAGCAGGGCGGCTGGAGCGTGTTCTGCACCGGGCTCACCGGCACTAATACCTTCGATCCCGCCGGTCACCTCGGCCTGCGCGGCAACGGCACGGCACCGGGCTCCTGGTTCGGCTGGCCGACGTCGCCGCGGCTGGAGGAGTTGCGCGACGCCTGGCTCGCCACTGCGGACGAGTCCTCGCGCCTGGCCCTCGGCCGGGACATCCAGGCGGCGCTCTGGCAGGACGTGCCCTTCCTGCCGCTCGGCCAATACCTGCGCCTCGGCGCCTGGCGCCGGGAGTTGCAGGGCATGTCGCCGACCATGCCGCTGTTCTTCAACCTGCGCTGGAGCTGACCGTGATCCTCATCCATGACACCACGGTGGTGACGGTCGACGACGCGGACCGCATCCACTACGCGGCCGCCATCGCCATCGAGGGCGGCCGCATCGCGGCGATCGGCCCGAGCGCGGAGCTGCTGGCCCGCTATCCCGATGCCGAGCGCGTGGACGGCCGCAACCGCGCGGTACTGCCGGGCTTCGCCAATACCCACACGCATTTCAGCCTGACGCTGGCGCGCGGGATCTTCGAGGACATGTCGAAGTCCAACCTGCCGCCCTACCGGGACCTCCAGCCGCGCCTGCCGCTGCCCAAGGTCTCGGTGGAGGAGAACCGGGCGATGTGCCGCCTCGGCGCGCTGGAGGCGCTGCGCAGCGGCACCACTGCCGTGCTCGAGGACGGCCAGGCCATCGCCGGCTATGCCCAGGCGATGGCCGATACCGGCCTGCGCCTCGTCCTCGCCGAGCGCGCCTGGGACAAGGGCAGCGGCACCTACGGCGATCCGTCGGGCTTCATCGCGAATCCCGCTCTGGCCGAGGCCAGCATCGCGCGGATCGAGCGCCTGCATGCCGAATGGCACGGCGCGGCCGATGGCCGTGTCGCGGTCGGCATCGCCGCGTGGTCGCCGGACATGTGCTCGCCGGAGATGTTGCGCGGCCTGCTCGACCTGCAGGAGCGGGCGGACATGCTCTGCACCATCCATCTCAACCAGCTCTGGGGTGAGGTGGCGGCGGTGGAATCCGTGCGGGGCATGAAGCCCACCGAGTACCTGCATGCGAACGGCTTCCTGAACTCGCGGCTCGTCGCGGCGCATTGCCGCTGCATGGTGCCGGAGGAGGAGGAGTTGCTCGGGCGCAGCGGCGCGAGCGTCGCCTTCAACTCCGCCATAGCCGCCCGGCGAGGGCTGTCGCCGCGCATCGGCGAATTGGAGGGCTTGGGCTGCAACATCTCCCTGGGCACGGACAACATGGCGGAGGACATGGTGGAGGTGATGCGCACCGGCCTCTTCATGGAGCGCGTCCGCCGCAACGACGGCCGCGAGCCGACGCCCGAGCAGGCCCTGCGCTGGGCGACGCGCAACGGCTATGCGGCGCTGGGGATTCCCGACGGCGGCTGGCTGGCGTCGGGCAACCGCGCCGACCTCATCATGATTCGCACGGACCGGGCGCATCTTGTGCCGCTGATGCGGCTCGTCTCCTCCTTCGTCCACCAGGGGCAAGGGCGCGACGTGGAGAGCGTCATGGTCGATGGCCGCTGGATTCTTCTCGACGGCGAGGTGCTGACGATGGACGAGGCTGCGCTGGTGGAAGAGGCGGACCGCATAGGGCGCGCCGCCTGGAGCCGGCTATTCGCCGCGCAGCCGGAGCTTCAGGTGCCGGCGGGATTCTCTCCCATCAGCTGACGAAGGGCCGCTACTGACTTCTCACATGGCCGCGCACACGTGTCGCGGAGCGAAGATTGGCTCGGATAGTGTCGGGAATGTCGGTCGGCGTGGCGATGAGCCATTGAAAGCCGTCCGTTGGTATTGACCTCGATATGTCGCTTACGCCCCGAACCGTTGCGCTGAGAGTCACTGTTGATAGATGCGCGTGTCGCCCGATGATCTCACTTACCAGAGCTTAAAGGGTTGTCTCGCTCCTCCTGGAGACGCGACGTTCCAGGTCGTCCGCTACATGGTCGAGGATGAAGTCGTTGGTCCGACCTTCATCATATTTCCGTTCCCCCAAGATTTGCGCCTCGATCTGCTAGGAGCCTGGCAGCGGAAGTGTTTATTCTGGGGCGGTCGGCGCTGAAGGAAAGACCGGGGGGCAAAGCCCCACGCCTTCTCAAGCCGCCCGGAACGCCGTCGGGAGATTGCCGATCGCGGCATCGATCAAGAGCGCATCCGAGGCCGCATCGTGGCGCAGGGCAATGACCTCACGCACCGCAGTGGTCGCGATCTCGGCCGCTGCATTGCGAACCTCAGTAACGGCGCTGGCCTCGGCAGCGGCAATGCGATCCATCGCCATCCGCTCGCGGCGGCGGGCGGCGGCTTCGGCCTCGGCATGGGCTGCGGCGGCGAGGCGTTCGGCTTCGGCGCGGGCCCGTTCGATCATCGCGGCAGATTCAAGAACGGCTGCCTCACGCTCGGCGCGGGCGCGGACCATCATGGCTTCCGCCTCCGCACGCAGACGCTTGGCCTCATCCAACTCGAATTGGATTCGCGCTCCGCGCGCGTCCAGCATCGACGTGATCTTGGCCCAGGCGGTCCTGCCGACGAGGAGGGCGAAGATGACGAAGCTGATGGCGACCCAGAATTGCGGGTCGTGATAGAAGGTATCGTAATGGTGCATCAGACGGCTCCCTGGCCCGCGGCGCGATCGACCGCGGCGGTCACGTCATTGGCAGGAACCACGATGGAGAGGCGGGTGAGCATGGCCTGTGCCGTCTCCCCCGCGACTTCGCGCAGCGCGCCCATCGCCTGATCCCGGGCAGCACGCACCCGGGCTTCCGCCTCGGCCACCTGGGCGGAGAGACGGGCATTGATCTCGGCAGCCTGGCGGGCCGATGCGGCCTGTGCTTCGACCATGGCGGCGGAGATCGCCGCATGGGCCTCGGCACGCGCGGCGGCGGTCGAGGCGCGCAACTCGGCCATCGTGGCCTCGCCGGCGGCCTGCGCATCGCGCGCGGCGTCGAGGTCCGCCGTGATGCGCGCGGCGCGCTCATCCAGCACGGAGGCCACCCTGGGAAGGGCGTAGGTCTTGAGGACGTAGTACAAGATGCCGAAAATGATCAGCAGCCAGATCAGCTTGCTCATCATCAATGGATTGGCGAAATCAAGCTGTGGCATGGCGGTGGTCCTGAGGCTGGAGGGCGGCACGAACGGGGGGCGCGAAGCCCCCCGCCGGACGACCTCAGGCGAACAGGATGAGGAAGGCGATCAGCAGCGCGAAGAGCGCCACGGCTTCCGTCAGCGCGAAGCCGAGAATGCCGATCGGGAAGACGACGTCACGGGCGGCGGGGTTCCGCGCCACGCTGGTGATCAGCGAGGAATAGATATTCCCGATGCCGAGGCCAACGCCGAACAGCGCGATAACGGCAATGCCGGCCCCGAGAGCCTTGGCGGCAGCAACTTCCATGTTCTCAATCCTTCTGTTTGCTGAGAAGCGGGGTGGTGATCCGGACGCTCAGTGCAGGTGCACGGCGTCGTGGAGGTAGATGCAGGTGAGGATCGCGAACACATAAGCCTGCAGAAACGCGACCAGCACTTCGAACCCGATCAGGGCGACGTTGATCGCCAGCGGCATGATGGCGATGAAGGGCCCGATAGTTCCGAGCGCCCCCAGCATCACCACGAAGCTCGCGAAGACCTTCAGCATTACGTGTCCCGCCACCATATTGGCGAAGAGGCGGATGCTGAGGCTGATCGGACGCGAGAGGTAGGAGACGATTTCGACCGGGATGATGATGGGCGCAAGCCAGATCGGCGCGCCTTCCGGGAAGAAATAGCCAAAGAACTTGGTGCCATGCAGAGAGATGGCCACGACGGTGATCAGGACGAACACGGTCAGCGCCATGACGAAGGTCATGCTGATATGGCTGGTATAGGTGAATGCGTAGGGGAAGAGCCCCAGCATGTTGCCGAACAGGATGAACATGAACAGCGTGAAGACGAAGGGGAAGAAGCGGCGGCCCTCGCTGCCGACCTGCGCCAACAGCATATCGTCGATGAAGCCGTAGGCGCTCTCTGCCAGGCTCTGCATGCGGCCAGGAACCATGGCCCGCTGGCGCATGCCCAACACCATCAGCGCGACGATGAGGCAGCCGGAGATGAGCATGTACAGGTTCGACTGCGTGAAGCCCACGGAAGCCCCGACCGGGCCGAACACGGTCCCCAGCTCGAATTGACCGAGCGCGTCGATCGCTTTCCCCTCTTCGGCCACCAAGGCACCTCTCAGAAAATCAGTCTTTGCGCGCACCGGACCGGGGAGTGAACAGCCTGTAGACGTTCAGCACCCCAGCGGCGGCCCCCAGAACGAAAAACACCAGGAAGAGCCATGGCCAGGTGCCGAGCCACCGGTCCAGTACGAGGCCAAGCCCCACACCGACCACCAATGCGGAGACCACCTCCACACCGGCCCGCAGACCGACACCCCAGGTGGACGGGAGGGCACCCTTGGCGTCCGGGACCTTGTCGAGACCTTGTCGGTCCCGCGCGGCCTTCAGGCGCCTGTCGAGTGATTCACGCTCGTTCACCTTGGCTCCTTCCCTGCTTAAGTTTCCGCCGGAAGGCGAGGCTGCTGGTATGGCTCCGTCGCATGCCTGTCAAGCGCATGAACTGCAGGAAAGGCCCTTCTGCGGCGGCTTTGCGCGCATCAGCCTTCCGCCATGGCGACGGCTTCGCCGAGATCGACCGAAAGCAGCCGCGAAACGCCGCGCTCCTGCATCGTCACGCCGAAAAGCCGGTGCATGCGCGCCATGGTGAGCGCGTGGTGGGTGACAATGAGAAAGCGCGTTCCGGTCTCGGCCATGCTGTCCAGGAGGTCGCAGAGGCGCTCGACATTGGCGTCGTCCAGCGGAGCGTCCACCTCGTCCAGCACGCAGACGGGTGCGGGATGGCAGCGGAAGACGGCGAAGATGAGGGAGAGCGCCGTCAACGCCTGCTCCCCGCCGGAAAGCAGCGAGAGCGCGGAGAGCTTCTTACCCGGCGGCTCCGCGTAGATTTCCAGGCCCGCCTCCAGCGGATCCTCGCTGCCGACCAACGCCAGATGTGCTTTTCCGCCGCCGAAAAGCTTGCCGAAGAGCTGGCGGAACTCGCGATCCACCTTCTCGAAGATGGCGCGCAGCCGCTCGCGCGCCTCGCGGTTCAGATGGCCGATGGAGCCGCGCAGCTTGGCGATGGCCGACGCCACTTCGTCGCGATCGGTGATGATCTGGGCGATTCGCGCCTCCAGCTCGTCGAGCTCGGTCTCGGCGCGCAGATTGACGGGGCCCATCTCCTCGCGCTCGCGGGCCAGCCGCTCGGCCTTGCGGCGGGCGCGCTCCTCGGCGCCGTCGGAGGCGTCGTCCGGTCGTCCAGGCAGTTCCGCCGATTCGCCGAAGCGCTCGGTGATGCGGGCAGCGAGCGCGGCGCCCGCCTGGAGCGCGGATTCGCGAGCGGCCTCGGCGCGCAGCGCGGATTCGCGGGCGGTGACGAGGGCGGAATCTGTGGCGCGGCGGGTTTCCTCCCGCTCGCGGGCACGCGATTCGGCCAGATCTAAGGCGGCGCGGGCGGCGGTATGGGCCGCCTCGGTGGATTCTAGGCGGCGGGCGGCTTCCTGCTCGGCGACGGCTACCCGCTCCGGCAGGCGTGCCGTTTCGTCCCGCCTGGCCGACGCTTCGGCCCGCCTGGCTTCCAGGCCCGCTAGGCGCGTCGCCGCGTCCGCCAGGCGCTGGGCCCAGGCGGCCCGCTCGGAAATCGCGGATTCGTGCCGTGCCGCCAGCGATTCACGCTCGGAACGCAGCGCCATGGCCCGGCCGCGCGCCTCGGCGGTCTTGCCGCGGATGGCGGCGAGCGCCAGGCGGGCCGTGTCCACGGCCGCGCGGGCATGGGCCAAATCGGGCAAGGCCGCGCGGGCGGCTCGGGCGAGGGCCAGCGCCTCATTCGCCTCCGCGGATTCGGCCGCGAGCCGCTCCCGCTGGGGCGCCAGCGCCGATATCTGCGCCACGGCGGAGCTGTTGCGACTGCGCAGCGCGGCCTGTTCGGCGCGAGCATGGGCGAGCGCGACTTCGGCCTGCCGGCGTGCCTCGCGCGCCGCCGCCTCGGCCGCTTGGGCGCGGGCAGCCTCCTCGGCCTCGGCCTGGAAGCCGGTCTGGCCTGGAGTCGCGGCAAGCAGGGTTTCCGCCTCGGCGAGCGCGGCTTCGGCCTCGGCACGCTCGTCGGCGAGACGAGCGGTTTGCGCCGTGTACTCGGCGAGGCGCCGTTCGGCGGCCTCCTGCCGCGCGGCGAGTTCGGCGGCACGCGCGGTCGCGCGGGAGAAGGCGGGCTCCGCGGCGTTTCGGGTGCGGCGGGCCTCTTCCTCCGCGGATTGCGCTGACGCTTCGGCGGCTGCGGCCTTCACGCGGGCCTGCTCGGCAGCCCGTGCGGCTGGGGCGGCTTCGGAAAGCCGTGCTTCGGCCTGGCGCAGGCGCGCGAGGTTCTGCAACCGCGCGGCGCCCGCCTTCGCCGCGCCAGGAGCAAGCACATAGCCGTCCCAGCGCCACAGCGCGCCGGTGCGAGAAACCAACGCTTGGCCCGGGCGAAGGGCCGCCTGAAGCGCAGCCCCCTCCTCCACCAGCCCAATCTGCGAGAGCGCGCGGCCTAATTCGTCCGGTGCGCCGACCAACCCGGCCAGCGGCGTAGCGCCCTCCGGCAGGGGCGGCGCGGCCTCCAGCGGCGGCAGGGCACGCCAGAAACGGCTGTTGCCGGTGCCACGGCCACCCTCAAGCCCCTCACCCAGAGCAGCGCCAAGCGCGGCCTCCAGCCCGTCCGGGATGGTCAAGGTGCGGGCGATCGGATCGGCTTCGCCGGCATCGCCGGTGGCGGCGCGGAGGCCCTGGAGCTCGGCCCGAAGGCGGGACTCGGCGGATTGCGCCTGGGCCTCGGCGGCGCGCGCGGCCACGGCCTCAGCCTGCGCGGCCTCCCGCGCCATACGGGCGGCAGCCAGCGCAGCCTCGGCCTCCCGCAGCGCGGCCTCGGCAGCAGTCGCGCCAGCGCGGGCTTCCGGCAGCAGCGTGGCGTCGGGTTTGGCAGGAGCCGAGTGCTGCGCCGCGGCTTCGCGCCCTCGCACGGATTGCAGGCGCTGCGCGACGGCGGTCCGGGCGCGCTCGGCGGCGCCGCGCTCGATTTCGGCGGCACGGGCCGCGTCGCGGGCGGCGGTGGCGCGGCCGGTGGCCTCGGCGCGGCGGCGCTCGGCGGTCTCGAATTCGGCGCGCGCCGTTTCAAGGGCCGCCTCGGCGCGGCTCAATGCGGTATCGGCCGCGACCAGCGCGGACTCCGGCAAGGCCTGGGCCTGGGCCGCCGCAAGCTGGGCGGTGAGCTGCGCAACCTGCTCCTCCAGCCGGCGGGCGCGCTGATCGGCGAAAGCCAGCTCCGCCGCGATCTGGTTGGCGCGGGCCGCGAGGGCAGCCGCCGCTTCCGTAGCCTCTTCGGTCCGGCCCTCGGCCCCGGCCAACTCGGTCTCCAGCGTGGCGGCCTCGCCCTCCGCCGTCTCGATTCGCGCCGGAAGCTGCGCCTCGGCCGAAGCCAGCCCGGCCGCCTCGCGTTGGGCACGGGTCTCGGCGGCGCGGGCGTCGGCCTCGACCGAACGCGCATCCTCCAGATCGGCCGTGAGCTGCGCCAGCGCGGCCTCGGCCTCGGCCAGTGCTGCCTGGGCGCGGCCTGCCTCGGCGGCAATATTCTCCGCCTCTACGCGGCGACGCTCCAGCAGGGTGCGGGCCACGCCCTCCTCGGCGCGCGGCGCCTCGATGGCGGCGGCCGCCGCTTCCGCAAGCTGGCGTGCCTCCTCGGCGGCGGCCTCGGCGCGAGCCAATGCGTGGGCACGTCCGCCCTGGATTTCCTGCGCCGCCTCGATCGCCGCTTCCGCACGGGCGACCAGGATGGCGAACCACTCGCCCTCCGCGTCTCGCACCAGGCCCGAGAGGTTCCGGTACCGCGCCGCCTGCCGCGCCTGCTTCCGCAACGCCTCCTGCTGGGTCGCAAGCTGCGCCAGAAGATCCTCGCTGCGGCCGAGATTGGTCTCGGCTTGGCGCAGCTTCAGCTCCGCCTCATGCCGCCGTGCGCGCAGCCCGGCGATGCCGGCGGCCTCCTCCAGCACGCTGCGGCGTTCCTCGGGCTTGGCACTGATCAGCGCCGCCACCCTGCCCTGGCTGACCATGCCCGAAGCGCGCGGCCCGCTGGCGAGATCGGCGAACATGGTCTGCACGTCGCGTGCGCGGACTTCGCGGCCATTGATGCGGTAGGTGCTGCCCGAGCCACGGTCGATCCGGCGGATCACTTCCAGCTCGGCGGCCTGGTCCATGGGGGCGGGCGCGACGCCCGACGCATCCTCCAGGCTCAGCACCACCTCGGCGATGTTGCGGGCCGGGCGGGTGGCCGTGCCGGCGAAGATGATGTCGTCCATCTCGCCGCCGCGCAGGCTGCGCGCCGAGCTCTCGCCCATGGCCCAACGGAGCGCCTCGACCACGTTGGATTTGCCGCAGCCATTGGGCCCGACGATCCCGGTGAGCCCGGGCAGGACGGGCACCTGGATGGGCTCGGCAAAGCTCTTGAAGCCGGCGACGCGCAGGCCGGTCAGCGTGGCGGTGAGGCGCCGCGCTTCAGGCAGGGCGGCGTTGTCCTCACCGGCGGGGGCCGGCGCGGCTTCGCTCACGTCTTCGGGGCGTCCTGCACCAGCCGGGCGAACTGGTCGAAGGGGATGTTGCCCGACTGCAGCCGGCCATTGAAGGCGAAGGAGGGCGTGGCGCTGATGTGGAACTCGCGCTCAGCCGCCATGCGCTGTTCGAGGATGCCGCGGCGCAGGCCCTCATCCGCCACCACGGCGTCGAAGCTTGCGCGGTCCATGCCGGCCAGGGCGGCGAGCTTCGCCAGCTCCTCCATCTGCCGGCCCTGGGCGAAGGCCCAGCGGTCCTGTGTCTGGAAGAGGGTTCCGATGAAGGCCTCGTAGCGCTCCGCCGGCAGCGAACGGGCCACGCAGGAGCCGGCGAGGGCGATGCCGTCGAGCGGGAAGTCGCGCCAGACGAAGCGGATGCGGTTGGTTTCCACCAGCTCGCGCTTCACGCGCGCCCAGGTCGTGTTGTGAAAGGCGGCGCAGTGGCCGCAGGTGAGCGAGAAGAACTCGGTGACCACCACGGGCGCATCGGCCTGGCCGATGCCGCGTGGGCCGAGGCGGGCGTCCGTGCCTGACGCGGCGCCGGGCGCGGCATTCGGTGCAGCGCCTTGGGCAAGTGCGAGGCTGGGCATGGCGGCGGCGAGAAGGCCGAGACTGCGACGGGGAAGCTGCATGGGCCTGGCTCCGGCTAAGGGTTGCGCAACATCTGGCGCAGGGGGGCCGAGATGTCCAGTTTGTGGATGGTTAGGACTTGCGGGCGAAGACCCCCTTGGCCAGCCGTTCCAGGACCTCGCGCAGTTCGTCGCCCGGCACCGCGCCCAGGCTACGTTCCACCCGGGCGGGTAGCGGGCCGGGGATAAGGCGCGGCGGGGGCGGCGCCTCGGGCCGGGCCACGCGCTGCACGAAGGCCAGCTTGCGCACCGCGATGCGGCCCAGATGCCCGTTGATGCGTTCCATCAGCGCGGGCGCGGCCATGCCGAGTTCCATCGCCGCCGGGCCCGTGCAGGCCAGGGTCAGCGTTCCCGCGGAAAGCCGCACCGGTTCGGCCATCCGGGCTACCGACGGGCCGATGATGATGGGCCAATCGGCCAATATCTGCGCGGAATCCGGGCTTTTCTTGCGGAAGGCGGGCCGTGTGGCGCGCGGGATCAGCGCGCCCAGCTCCTTGGGCCCGCTGGACAGGAAGGGCAGGACCGTCTCCTTCTTCGCCAATGCCGCACCCCTCCGCCGCCGAATTGCTCACCTGGTACGACCGCTCCGCCCGGCGGCTGGGCTGGCGCGGTCAGGTCGACCCTTACCGCATCTGGGTCAGCGAGGTCATGCTGCAACAGACGACCGTTGCCGCGGTAGGGCCGCGCTATACCCGATTCCTGACGCGCTTCCCCGATGTGCAGGCGCTGGCGGCCGCGGATTGGGGCGATCTGGCGGAGGAATGGGCCGGGCTCGGCTATTATGCGCGGGCCCGCAACCTGCATGCGGCGGCGAAGGCCATCGCGGCCGGCGGCTTTCCGGCGGATTCCGTGGGCTGGCGCGCCCTGCCCGGCATCGGCCCCTATACCGCGGCGGCCGTTGGCGCCATCGCGCTGGGCGAGCCGGTTGTACCGCTGGACGGCAATGTGGAGCGGGTGGTGTCTCGCATCTTCGCCATCGAGACCCCCCTGCCCGCCGCCAAGCCCGCACTCGGCCGTCTCGCCGACGGCTTCACGGCACAGCCGGAGATGCGCGCCCGGCCGGGCGATTTCGCGCAGGCGCTGTTCGATCTCGGCGCGACCATCTGCACGCCCCGCAACCCCGCCTGCGCGATCTGTCCCTGGCGCCCGGACTGCCGTGCCTCGGCACTCGGGATTGCAGCGACCCTGCCCCGGAAATCGCCCAAGACAGCGCGGACCGAGTTGCACGGGGTGCATTTCGCGCTGACGGATGCCGGCGGGCGGCTCCTGCTGATCCGGCGTCCGGAGAGCGGTCTGCTCGGCGGCATGCTGGCGCTGCCCGGCACGCCCTGGCGTTCGACGCCTTGGGCGGATGCGGAGGCGCTGGCCCATGCGCCCGTCCCTGAACTCGATTGGCAGCCGCGGCCAGGCTTCGCCCTGCACGGATTCACCCATCGGGAACTGACGATGCGCGTGCTGGCGGCGCGGGTGGCCGAACTTCCCGGAGGCGAGAGCGCCACGCTGGAGCAGGCCGGGCGCAGCCTGCCGACCGCCATGCGGAAACTGCTGCCTCTCATCTAAGCCCCGGACGCGAACGATCCCATTGGACGCCTTCGGCAGGCCATGCCCAAATGCTCCAGCATCCGAATGCCCCTTCGGGCGCGACGAGAGAAAGCCTCATCATGAGCGACACGCTGCCTCCGCTGGACCAGGAAGGCTTCCTTCCCCACAGCTCGCATTGGGGCGTCTTTTCCGCCCGTATGCGCGACGGCGAGTTGCAGGTCCGCCCGCATCCCGGCGACCCCGACCCCAACGGCATCCTCGACAACTTCCCCGCCGCCCTGCGCCACCGCGCCCGCATCGCCAAGCCGATGGTCCGCCGCGGCTGGCTGGAGCGCGGCCCCGGGCCCGACCGCCGCCGCGGCCGTGACGAGTTCGTGGAGATGGAATGGGAGGCCGTGCTGGACCTCCTCGCCGGTGAGCTGAAGCGCGTGAAGGATGAACACGGTGCCGGCTCCGTCTTTGGCGGGTCCTACGGCTGGTCCAGCGCCGGGCGCTTCCACCATGCGCAGAGCCAGGTGCATCGCTTTCTGAACACCTCGCTCGGCGGCTATGTGCGCTCGGTCAACAGCTACAGCTCCGGCGCTTCATCGGTGCTCGTGCCGCATATCCTCGGCAGCTACGAGGATCTGACCAAGCACAACGTCACCTGGGCTCAGCTCGCGGAACATAGCGAGGTGGTGCTGGCTTTCGGCGGCATGGCGCTGAAGAACTCGATGGTGTCTGGTGGCGGCGTCAGCCAGCACGTCGAACGCGGCGCCATGCTGGCCGCTCGGCAACGCGGCTGCGAATTTCTGCTCGTCGGCCCGCTGCGGAGCGACCTGCCGGAGGAGGCGGGCGCGGAATGGATCTCCAATATCCCCGGCACCGACACCGCCCTGATGCTCGCTCTGACCCATACGCTGGTGGCGGAAGGGCTGCACGATCGCGCCTTCCTTGACCGCTACACGGAAGGCTGGCCGGTCTTCGAACGCTATCTACTCGGCGAGACCGATGGCCAGCCGAAGGACGCTGCCTGGGCCGCGCCGATCACCGGCGTCCCCGCCGAGACCATCGTCTCCATCGCGCGCCGCCTGCACGGCCGCCGCGTCCTGGTGACGGTGGCACATTCGCTGCAGCGTTCCGAGCACGGCGAGCAGCCCGTCTGGATGGGCGCCGTGCTGGCCTCGGTGCTCGGGCAGATCGGGCTCCCCGGCGGCGGCTACGGCTATTCGCTGGGGGCGATCGGCTATTACGGCCGGCGTGGCAATGCGGTGTCTGGGCCGACCCTATCCCAGGGCCGCAACCGCGTAGCCGACTTCATCCCGGTCGCGCGTATCGCGGACATGCTGCTGAAGCCGGGCACGGATTACCGTTACAACGGCGAGACCCGCCAGTACCCGCATATCAAGCTGGTCTATTGGGCGGGCGGCAACCCGTTCCACCATCATCAGGACATCAACCGGCTGCGCGACGCCTTCGCCCAGCTCGACACGCTGGTCGTGCATGAGCTCGGCTGGACCGCGACCGCGCGCCATGCCGATATCGTCCTGCCCTGCACCATGACCCTGGAACGGGAGGACATTGGCAGCAGCTCGCACGACCCGCTGATGGTGGCGATGCATCGCGTGGCGCAGCCCTATGGCGAGGCACGCGACGACTACGACATTTTTGCCGATCTGGCGCGGCGTCTGGGCACCGAGGAAGCCTTTACCGAGGGCCGCACCAGCGGCGAATGGCTCCGCCACCTCTATGCCCGCACGCAAAAGGCGCTGGAAGCCGAAGGTGCGCCCGCCCCGGATTTCGACGAGTTCTGGCGGGCCGGCAGCCTTGAACTGCCGCAGGGGCCGGACGACGGCGGCCCTTGGCGCGCCTTCCGTGAAGACCCCGAGGGCGAGGCGCTGCCGACCCCGAGCGGGCGGATCGAGATCTTCTCCTCGACCATAGCCCGCTTCAACGAAGCGGATTGCCCGGGTCACCCGACCTGGCTCGCCCCCACGGAGGCGCCGCGGACCGAGGCGCCGCTTCACCTCGTCGCCAACCAGCCGGCCACGCGGCTGCACAGCCAGCTCGACTTCGGCGGGCACAGCACAGGCGCGAAGCATCGGGGACGCGAGGTCGCGAGCATGCAGCCCGAGGATGCCGCCATCAGGGGAATCGCCGATGGAGACATCGTCCGGTTGTTCAATGCACGGGGCGCCTGTCTCGCAGGCATCCGGCTGACCGATGGCATCCGGCCCGGCGTGGTCCAGCTGGCCACGGGAGCCTGGTACGATCCGGAGGATCCCGAGGACGACCGGCCGCTCTGCGTCCATGGCAACCCGAACGTGCTGACGCGCGATGTCGGGACTTCAGCCCTCGCCCAGGGCTGCACCGGCCAGCTGACGACGGTGGAGATCGAGCGCTTCGACGGGAACCTGCCGCCGATACGCGCGTTCGACCCGCCTCCGGGCTAGAGGCGCCTCAGGTCCAGAGGCGTTCCCGCTGCAGGTTCGTGTAGAGGCCGGACACGAACTCGCCGTACCCGTTGAACAGCCGCGTCGGCACCCGCTCGCTCGTGCCCAGGATTCGCTCACTCGCCTGGCTCCAGCGGGGATGCGGCACTTCCGGATTTATATTGGCCCAGAAGCCGTATTCCGAGGGCTGGATCTTGTTCCAGAAAGTGTCGGGCCGGCGATCGGTAAAGGTGATCCGCGCGACCGACTTGCCGGATTTGAAGCCGTACTTCCAGGGGAAGACCACCCGGAACGGGCCGCCATTCGATCCCTGCAGCGGTTTGCCGTACATGCCGACAGGCATGAAGGCGAGCTCGTTTGCGGCTTCCTCGATGGTGCAGCCCTCGACATGCGGCCAGGGATACCAGCTCTGGCGCAGGCCGGGCATGACGGCGGGGAGCGTCGCCGTCTGGAAGGCGACGTAGCGCGCGCCGGCCTGGGGCTCGACCAGCTTCAGCAGCTCGGAGAGCTGGAAGCCGCTCCAGGGCACGGTCATCGCCCAGGCCTCGACGCAGCGAAGGCGATAGACGCGCTCCTCGATCGGCAGCAGGCGGATCAGCTCGTCCACGTCGAATTCGCGCGGGCGGGCGACCATGCCGTCGATCTTGATGGTCCAGGGGCGGAGCGGCATGCGGGCGGCATCGCGCGCGATGCTCTTGCTGGAGCCGAATTCGTAGAAGTTGTTGTACGTCGTGGCCTCGCGCTCGGCGGTAATGTCGCGCTCGGGGCGAAAGCGAAGGTTGCGCTGATGCTCCGGCAGCGCCGGCACGGCAGCAGCCTGGGCGTGCGCCGCATGGGACGACAGGGCGACGGAGGGCAGCAGCATGGCGCCGGCCCCCAGCATGGCGCGGCGGTTGAGCACCAGCGCCTCGGGCGTGACCTGGCTTTCGGGGAGCTCGTAACCGCGGCGGCTTCGAATCAGCATGGGGGTTTCTCCTGCCCTCGCAACGACGGGCCTGTCCTTAGTTCGTCGAAGAAATGGAAGTGGTAACGGTCCAACCCGGCGCCAGCACGTCGAGACCATCGACATGGAAGATGACATCACTGGCAGGGTTGAGGCCGGCCTTCGCCAGGGCGAGGCTTTCGGGGTCCCGCAGCACATAGAGAACGCCCTGCTCAGGCCGGCCTTCCGCCAGACGTGCCGCCATGTCCCGGCGCAAGGTCTCGATCACGCCCGCATCTACGCGGGCGAGGTAGATGGCGTCGGTGGCCATGCGGTGATGCGCGGCGAAGACGGCGATCTCCTCCCAGGCCAGCCCCTGATTGGCGGCGGGCACGGCGCGGATGGCCCGGTAGCGCGTGGCGGCCTGCTCCCAAAATGGGTCGGCCAGGCGAAGCGGAACCTGCGCCGGGGTCGGCGGGAAGAAGTGTGCGAGGCGGATGTAGCCGGGGCGCAGGTCGGCGGCCTGCACCAGCAGCAGCGCCAGCAGCGCGAGCCCAGCCCAGCGCGGCCCGAAAGCGCGCAACAGGCCCGCCATCCCGGCCAGGATCAGCGCATAGGCGATGGGCCAGAAGAAGCGCTCGGAGGCGCGCAGGGCGCCCAGAAGCTGGACAAGCGATTCCGGGAGCGGGATTTCGGCGATCAGGGCGCCGCCGATCGTCGGGCGATGCGAGATGGCAAAGAGCAACAGTGCGGCGAGCACCAGCATCAGCGGTACGAAGCGGCGGCTGGGGCGAACCAGAAAGGCGAAGGGCAGCAATAGCAGCGCGCCGAGGCCGAGATAGCTGCTGCCGACCTCCGGGTGTCCTGGGTCCGGCAGGTTCGGCAGAAAGCCGCCCCAGATGGCGGGGTCGAAGGGCGCCAGGAGGTCGAGCTGCATGCCGCCGTACATGCTGCCGCCATGTCCCGCATGCAGCACGAAGAAGCCGGCCGTCCAGAGGCCCGCGATCCCCACGGCCGGGACCAGAGCGGCCTCCACAATGCTGCGGCGCGACCACCAGTCGGCGACCCAGAGGGCGAAAACCATGGGCAGGATGTAGGAGTGGATGAGCGAGGCGGCGAGGACCAGCACGGCCCAGCCGAGCCACCTGTGGCGCCCGGACGGCATCAGGACCAGCAGCAACCCCCAGAGAATCAGCCAATGCGCCGAGAGAGCGAAATGTCCGCCCATGCGGTTCAGCATCATGGGCTGAAGCACGAAGAGCATGGCGCCGGCGAGACGGGCGAGCGGCGCTTGTGTCAGCAATCCGATCAGGCGCCAGGCGAGCCAGCCCTGCAGCGCCCCGCAGGCAACGATCCAGATGCCCCAGTATTGGCTGACCTCGGCCACGTTGCGCAGCGCCTTGAAGAGGAAGGCGAGGAGCGGGATGGAATCGGCGTAGAAGATCGAGGACGAAATCTCCATGCCGAAGAGGGGGTTGAGACCGGGTGGAACCGTCCAGGGCGCCTGACGGAAGAAGGTCCAGCCCAGCCAGTATTGCACCGGATCAGGGCCGATCATGCCCGAAAGCATCCAGCCCGTGCTGGAGGGCGGCACGATGCCGGTGCCGAAAATGGCGAGGATGATGGCCCCACCCAGGGCGGCCGCTGCGATGGCGCCTAGGAGGGCGACCCGGCCGGAGGCCGAGGCAGTTGCAGGCATGGGATGCTCCGTTGCCTGCATGAAACAGCAGAAATAGTGGCGTGGTTGCGGCGCGGTCGAGGCGAAAGAATGGGTGTCGGGCGCTTAGGACAAGCGGCGCGCCGAGCCGTTCAGCTAGCGGGCGGCCATGCCGGAAGCAAGCCAATTGCCCGGACAACCGGAGGAACAGGCTTCAGGCTGCCCGCAAAGGGTGCGTGGATCGAGTTCGTCCTGGCGGTCACGGTGATGCAACGCATCAGCGGCCCTTGTTCCCTCGTCACTACCGCTCCATGCTCGGCCGCGAAGCAGGGCATTCGAACCATGCCGGGGAGCGCTCCGTCAAAGGAGATTCAAGATGCTTCGCCGTATGGTCCTGGCCGCGCCCTCGCTGCTCCTTGCTTCCCGGGCATGGTCGCAGTCCGGGCGATCGCTGCAACTCATCGTCCCCTATCCGCCGGGCGGGGGGAACGACATCGGCGCGCGCGCGCTGGCGCCGTTGCTGGAGCGGGAGCTCGGCACCTCCGTCGTCATCCTCAACCGCCCTGGCGCTTCCAGCCAGCTTGGCCTGGCGCAGGTGGCGCGGGCCGCGCCCGATGGTTTGACCATCGGCTACGGGTTATGGCCCCAGACCACGACGCTCTACCTCGATCCCAACCGCCAGACGCCGTTCACGCGCGAGAGCTTCACGCCGCTGGCCATTCACGTGCTCGACCCCGGTTCCATCATGGTGCGGACCGACAGCCCGCTGCGAAGCCTCGCGGATTTGATCGCCGTGGCGCGGGCCCGGCCGGACGACTTTCGCATGACCGACAACGGAACCTTTGGGCATGAGCATCTGGCCTCGGTCCAGCTCCAGCGGCTGGCAGGGGTGCAGTTCAACCAAGTGCACTTCCAGGGGGCTGGACCCGCCGCGGTGGCGCTTCTCGGCGGCCAGACCGAGGCCGGGATTTTCGCCGTCGGCACCGCGAGCTCGAACGTGCGGCAGGGGATCATGCGCTCCATCGCGGTGCTGTCCCGCACGGAAAGTCCCTTCCTGCCCGGCGTGCCGACGGCCGCCGCCCAGGGCTACGACATCGTCGCCGGCTCCACGCGAGCCTTCGTCGCGCCGGCGGGCCTGCCGCCCGCGATCCGGCAGGCGCTCGTGGCCGGGCTGGAGCGCGCCATCCTCTCACCCGAGCATGCTGAGAAAATGCAGCAGCTCTCCATTCCCATCACCTTCCAGGGGCCGGAAGAATTTACGCGCTATTGGGCCGAGGAGGAGGAGACGCTCCGGCCGGTGATGCGGGAATTGCTGCGGGACGGAGCGGCGAACTGAAGTTGAGCTTGGTGGGCCCTGTGGGACTCGAACCCACGACCACCAGATTAAAAGTCCGGTGCTCTACCGGCTGAGCTAAGGGCCCTTACACAGATATCGGCCCCGTGCGAAGCGCAAGTCGCTGCACGGGGCCGTCCTTGTCAAGCGATGTCGGCCAGCACGCGCGCGTGGATCAGACGATCCGGCGTACGCACCGTCCCGCTACCGCCGGCACCCTGTGCGATGCGGTCCACATTCTCCATCCCGGCCGTCACCTGGCCCCAGATGGTGTACTGCCCATCGAGGCTCGGCGTCGGTGCGAACATGATGAAGAACTGGCTGTTCGCGCTGTTCGGATCGCCCGCACGGGCCATGCCGCAGGTGCCGCGCAGGAAGCGCGCGACATTCGGCTGGCTGAACTCGGCACGGATGTTGGGCAGATCGGAGCCGCCCGTGCCGGTGCCGGTCGGATCGCCGCCCTGCGCCATGAATCCCGCGATCACGCGGTGGAACGGCGTGCCGTCGTAAAAGCCGCGGCGGGCGAGAATCTTGATCCGCTCCACATGCAGAGGCGCGAGATCTGGGCGCATGCGAATGGTGACGCGGGCATTGTCCTTCAGCTCCAGGACCAGCGTGTTCTCGCGATCCGGGGCGGCCTGGGCTTCGGCTTCATTGGTCTCGGACATTATCGCTCCTGCTGCGATCAGAGTTGTGGTCATCAAGGCGCGGCGGTTCATGGGTGATCCTCCGGGTTAGAGAAAGTCTATTCGGCGGCGGATTTCCGGGCCTTCGCGAGCGTCCGCTCCAGCGTGAGCGGCGAGACGAAGCTGGAAATATCGCCCCCGAGCTGCGCGATCTCCTTCACGAAACGCGAGGAGATGAAATGGTTGCGCTCGCTGGCCATCAGAAACACGGTCTCGATCTCATGATCGAGCCGCGCGTTCATGCCGGCCATCTGGAACTCATAGTCGAAATCGGAGACGGCGCGCAGCCCGCGCACGATCATCTGCGCGCCGAGCTCACGCGCAAAGCCGATAAGCAGGCCGGCGAAAGGCCGCACCTCGATCGCACAGCCCGTCCGGGCCGCGATGGACGTGGCTTCGGCCCTGACCAGCTCCGCCCGCTCCTCGATCGAGAAAAGTGGCCCCTTGCCGATATTCATCGCGACGCCGATCACCAGGCGATCCACCAGCCGCGCGGCGCGGCCGATGACGTCCAGATGGCCATTGGTCACGGGATCGAAGGTGCCCGGATAGAGGGCGACGCGCTCAACCATCTTCCTGGATTTCCTCGACTTCCTCGGCGTCATCCAGGACGGGGAAGCAGCTCATCACCCGTTCCTTCTCGTCCATTCTTTGCAGCATCACGCCCTGGGACTGGCGGCCGGTCTGGCGCACCTGGTCGGCATCGAACCGGATGGCCTGGCCGCCATTCGTCATCAGCATGATGTGGTCACCCTCCTGCACGGTGAAGGTCGCCACGACCGCCGAACCCGTGCGCTTGCTGAGGCCGATGGCGCCGATGCCCTGCCCGCCTCGGCCTGTTACGCGATATTCGAAGGCGCTGCTGCGCTTGCCGAAACCGAGATCGGTGACGCTGAAGAGGAATTGCTCGGCGGCTTCGAGTTCGGCGGCGCGATCGGGGCTGATGGTCACCTCCTCAGCACCGATCTCCTCGGCTTCCTCGATGACAGGCACCTCCGCGTCCTCGCCGATCGCACGGCGCTTCTGCGCGGCAAGCTTCAGGTAGGCCACCCGTTCCTCGACTGTCGCCTTCACATGGCGCAGTACCGAGAGCGCGATCACCGCATCGCCATTGGCAAGCTTGATGCCGCGAACGCCGGTCGAATCACGGCCGGCAAAGACGCGCAACGTGTCGGCATCGGCCACGAAGCGGATGGCGCGGCCACGCAGCGTGGCGAGCAGAACGTCATCGCCGTCATGGCAGGTCGCGACACCGACGAGCGAATCGCCCTCGTCCAGCTTCATCGCGATCAGGCCGGAGGAGCGAACATTGCGGAAATCGCTCAGCCGGTTGCGGCGGACATTGCCCTGGATCGTCGCGAAGACGAGGTGCAGGTGCTCCCACAGCGTCTCGTCCTGCGGCAGCGGCAGCACGGCCGTGACGCTCTCGCCCTCGGCCAGCTGCAGAACCTGGCGCAGCGAACGGCCCTTGCCGCCGGTCCCGCCCTCGGGGAGCTGCCAGACCTTCTCGCGGAAGGCGATGCCGCGGCTGGTGAAGAACAGCACCCACTGGTGCGTGTGCCCCACGAAGGTACGCACCACCACGTCGTCGGCGCGGGTCGAGGCGGCGCTGCGGCCCCTGCCCCCGCGATGCTGCGCGCGGAACACGTCGAGCGGCGTGCGCTTCACATAACCGTCGCGCGTCAGCGTCACGATCATCGAGGCCGGCGCGATCAGGCTCTCGTCGTCGATATCGGCGGCATAGTCGACGATCCGCGTCATGCGCGGCGAGTTCAGCGTTGCCCGCACGGTCTTCAGCTCGTCGGTCATCACTTCCATGCGGCGTGGCCGGCTGGAAAGGATTTCCAGCAGCTCGCCGATGCGCGCGCCGACTTCGGTGATCTCGGCGTCGATCTTCTCACGCTCGAGGCCTGTCAGGCGCTGCAGGCGCAGCTCCAGGATGCCGCGTGCCTGCGCCTCAGTCAGGCGCATCGTGCCCTCGGCCGAGAGCTCGTTGCCCTCGTCCTGCACCAGCGCCACCAGCGGCGCCACGTCGACGGCCGGCCAGTCGCGCGCCATCAGCGCGGTGCGGGCGGTGGCGGCATCGGCACTCGCGCGGATCAGGCGGATCACCTCGTCGATATTCGCCACCGCGATGGCGAGGCCGACGAGATTGTGGCCACGCTCCCGCGCCTTTGCCAGACGATGGCGCGAGCGGCGGAGAATGACTTCCTCGCGGAAGGCGATGAAGGCGGTCAGCGCCTCGCGAACGCCCATAAGCTGCGGACGCCCGCCATTGAGCGCGAGGAAGTTTACCGGGAAGCTGATCTGCAGCGAAGTCATGCGGTAGAGCTGGTTCAGCACCACCTCCGCCACAGCCTCGCGCTTGAGCTCGATCACGATGCGCAGGCCCGAACGGTCGCTCTCGTCGCGCAGGTCGCTGATGCCCTCGATGAGCTTCGAGCGGACCAGCTCGGCGATGCGCTCGATCAGCACCGACTTGTTCACCTGGTAGGGGATCTCGTTGACAATGATGGCCTGGCGGCCACCCTTCATGTCATCGATCTGGCAGTCGGCGCGCAGCGGGATGGAGCCGCGCCCGGTCTCGAAGGCTGAGCGGATGCCCGCGCGCCCGAGGATGATGCCGCCGGTCGGGAAGTCCGGACCGGGCATGATCTCCATGATCTGTTCGAGCGTCGTCGCTGGATCGGCCACCAGGGCCAGGGTGGCGTCGATCACTTCGAGCGGATTGTGGGTCGGGATATTGGTCGCCATTCCCACGGCGATGCCGCTGGCGCCGTTGACCAGCAGGTTCGGGAAGGCGGCCGGGAGGACGCGCGGCTCCCTCTCGGACTCGTCGTAGTTCGGCTGGAACTCGACGGTATCCTCCTCGATGCCTTCCAGCAGCGCGGTGGCGGATTTGGCGAGGCGGACCTCGGTATAGCGCATCTGCGCCGGCGGATCGCCGTCGACGCTGCCGAAATTGCCCTGGCCGTCGATCAGCGGCACCCGCATGGAGAAGGACTGCGCCATCCGCACCATGGCATCGTAGATGCTCGCATCGCCATGCGGATGGTACTTGCCCATCACGTCGCCGACCACGCGGGCCGACTTGCGGTGCGGCTTGTCGGCGGTATAGCCGCTTTCCTGCATAGCATAGAGAATCCGCCGGTGCACCGGCTTCAGCCCGTCCCGGGCATCGGGCAGCGCCCGGGCCACGATCACGCTCATTGCGTAATCGAGGTAGGACCGGCGCATTTCCTCCTCGAGGCCTACCGGGGCGGTATCCCCCACCCCGCCGCCAGCGCCGTTTTCGGTCTCGCTCACGCCTATCGGCTTCCTTCGTTGGGGCGGATCGCCCCGCGCTTTGGCCGCAGCAGCGGCAGGGCCATGCAGCA
>JAQGHY010000015.1 GCA_028291455.1 Rubritepida sp.
ATTCCTGTGCTGCTGCCCGCTGCCGGCGAGGCCCTTGCCCCCGAAATCCTGCCGCGCCTCGACGGCCTCATCCTGACCGGCAGCCGCAGCAACGTCTGGCCTGGCCATTATGACGGGCCCGACCATGCCGAGGGCACGCCCGAGGACATCAGGCGTGACTCGACCACGCTGCCGCTCATCCGTGCCGCCATCCAGATGGGCGTGCCGCTGCTGGCGATCTGCCGGGGCATGCAGGAGCTGAACGTGGCGCTGGGCGGAAGCCTCGACCAGCGCATCCAGGACCTGCCGAGGCGGATGGATCACTCCACCCCCTCCGACCAGCCGATCCCTTCGGTCCGGACGGGCAAGGCGCATGGCGTCCGGCTGGCCCCCGAGGGCATGCTGCACGAGCTGGCCGGCACCACCGTCGTGCCCGTCAATTCCCTGCACAACCAGGGCGTTCAGCGCCTCGCCCCGCGGCTCGATGCCATGGGCTGGGCGCCGGACGGCACCGTCGAGGCAGTGAAGGTCCGCGATAGCAGAGGCTACGCCTGGGGCGTGCAATGGCACCCGGAATACGATTGGGAGCGCGACGAGCTCAGCCGCCGCATCTTCGAGCGCTTCGGCGACGCCTGCATGGC
The DNA here is from genome assembly GCA_028291455.1 of Rubritepida sp. Classification (GTDB taxonomy): domain Bacteria; phylum Pseudomonadota; class Alphaproteobacteria; order Acetobacterales; family Acetobacteraceae; genus Roseococcus. Next base: position 621 of record JAQGHY010000015.1, read on the forward strand.
TTGGTCGCAGGCGAGGTATGCGCGCCACGCGGCTGAATAGCCGCCCGAATAGACTTTGCGTCCAGATTAAGGCTAGGCTATGCTTCCCACGTCGGTGGCGGTTCAACCACCGACAGGACGCGTCGGTTCCCCCTAATCGGCTCGCCCGACCATTCCGATCGGAAGTGAACTGTTGGGCGCCCGACCACCCCCCTGGTCGGGCGCTTTCCGTTTCGGGGTTCCCACCGAAACGATCGCCAGTTCCCCCACGCGATCGCGAAACTGTCATTGCGCCCGAAGTCGGGTCAATAGCCAATCTGACCCCGATTTCCCTTCGGATCATTCTGCTTTAGACGCGAGGGCGGACCTGTCCAGGAGCGTCTCGTGCCCAATTACGCCGTCACCCCGCCCGCCACTTCCGCCGTGCCCGTCAAAGGCAGCGACCAGCTCTTCCCGGTGCGCCGGATCTTCTGCGTCGGCCGCAACTACGCCGAGCACGCGATCGAGATGGGCAGCGACCCGACCCGCGAGCCGCCCTTCTACTTCACGAAGCCCTTCGACGCGATCGTGACCGGCGCCGCCGACATGCCCTACCCCAGCGTCACCAAGTCGCTGCACCACGAGATGGAGCTGGTCGTCGCCATCGGCAAAGGCGGCAAGAACATCGCCATTGCCGATGCGCTGGACCATGTCTGGGGTTATTGCTGCGGCCTCGACATGACCCGCCGCGACCTCCAGAACGAGGCCAAGAAGACCGGCCGTCCCTGGGACATGGGCAAGGGCTTCGACCTCTCCGCTCCGATGGGTGAGCTGATTCCGGCGGCAGGTTTTGACCCGTCCAAGGGCAAGATCGAGCTCAAGGTGAACGGCAAGGTCACGCAGGTGAGCGACCTCTCCAAGCTGATCTGGTCGGTGCCCGAAGTGATCGCGAACCTCTCCGAGCTGGTCGAGCTGCAGCCGGGCGACCTCATCATGACGGGGACGCCCGAGGGCGTGGCCGCTGTGGTGCGCGGCGACGTGCTGGTAGGCACCGTCGAGGGTGTCGGCGAAGTGAAGACCAAGATCGTATAGGACGCGTTTTGCCGCATTCTCCGGGCCTTCAGGCGAAGGCGCCTGGGCTGAACAAGCTCTGATGTCGCGCAGCCTTCGGATCGCGACATGGAACATCAACTCCGTCCGTCTCCGGCTTCCGCTGCTGCGGGAGCTGGATGCGGTGTTGCGGCCCGATGTGCTGTGCCTGCAGGAGACGAAATGCCCGGATGAGCACTTTCCCCATGAGGGCATCAGCGAGCTCGGCTTCGAGCATGTGAGCGCGCGCGGGATGAAGGGCTACAACGGTGTCGCGATCCTTTCGCGCATTCCCTTCGTCACGCGCGACGAGGATCCGAACTGGTGCATGAAGGGCGATTGCCGCCACATCGGCGTCACGCTCGACGCGCCCGGCGGCCCGATCGACCTGCACGACTTCTACGTGCCGGCCGGCGGCGACATTCCGGACCGCGCACTCAACGTGAAGTTCGGCCACAAGCTGGACTTCATCGCGGAGGCCACGGCCTGGTTCGCCTCCCATGGCGAGGCGCGCCGCTCGGTGCTGGTGGGCGACCTCAACGTCGCGCCGCTGGAGCACGACGTCTGGTCGCACAAGCAGCTGCTCAAGATCGTCTCGCACACGCCCATCGAGGTGGAGGCGCTGATGAAGTGGCAGCAGGCCGGCAACTGGGTCGATGCGCTGCGGCATTTCGTGCCGGAGAATGAAAAACTCTATACATGGTGGTCCTACCGCGCCCTGGACTGGGAAGCGGCGGATCGCGGCCGGCGCCTCGACCATATCTGGGTCAGCCCCGATTTGCGCGGCAACCTGGTCCGCCATCAAATCCTCAAACCGGCCCGGGGATGGGAACGCACGAGCGATCACGTCCCGGTCCTGGTGGAGCTTTCGCTATGAGCAAGGCCTATCGTTTCGTCACGCTGGACGTCTTCACCGGCACCCGCTTCGGCGGCAATCAGCTCGCCGTATTTCCCAATGCGCAGGGGATTTCGGATGCCGAAATGCAGTCCCTGGCCGCCGAATTCAACCTCAGCGAGACCACGTTCGTCCTCCCTCCCGCCGATGCCGCGAATACCGCGCGTGTCAGGATCTTCAACCGCGTCTCGGAGATGCCCTTTGCCGGGCATCCCAATGTCGGCACGGGCTTTGTCCTGGCCGATTGGGCGCGCGGCGGGCTGCTGAAGTTCGAGGAGATCGCGGGCCTGGTCGAGGTGCGGGTGGAGCGCGATGCCGCGGGTGCCGCCACCGGCACCACCATCGCCGCGCCGCAGCCGCTGCAGCTGGGCCGCGAGATGCCGGCAGCCCTGGTCGCCGGCTGCGTCGGGCTGCCCGAGGATGCGGTGCTGACGGCGGCGCACCAGCCGGTCCTGGCCTCGGTCGGCAATTCCTTCGTGATCGCGGAGGTGACGTCCGAGGCGCTGTCCCGCGCCGCGCCCGACCTCGGGCGCTTCCGCGCGGCGCACCAGGGCTATCCCGATGCGGGGCCGAACCGCCTGCCGCTCTACCTCTATGCCCATTCCGGCGCGGGCACGGTCCGCGCGCGGATGTTCTCGCCGCTTTCCGGCACAGTCGAGGATGCCGCGACGGGCAGTGCTGCGACGCCACTGGCCGCGCTGCTGCTCTCGCTGACCAGCGCCGAAAGCGGCGCCTGGGACGTTACTCAGGGCGTCGAGATGCGGCGGCCGTCGCTCCTGCGCACGACCGCGCGGCGGAGCCCCCAGGGCATCCTCGCGACGGTGGGCGGATCCTGCGTGATGGTGTTCGAGGGAACTGTTAGGCTGTAGCGGCCCGGATGCCCGGTCAGGAGAATACGCGATGGCCATGCTGCTCGTATCTCCGGCAACGGCGGCGGAACGCGCTGCCATCGAACGCGGTGAGGCCTGGCATTTCAGCAAGGCGACACCCGCGCAGCTCACGGTTTCCAAGCTAGCGGGGGCGCCCGGTCAGCCCAATGCGCAGATCCGTCTTTCGGCACCGACGGGCTGGCAGCTCGACTTCTGGAAATTCATTCGCGATCTGACCGTCTGGGACACCAACATCCTGGCCCCGGCCGATCGCGGCAAATATCTCTACATGTTCCTGGGCGAACCCGGCACGTGGCAGCGCCGCATGAACGTACAGAAGGCGCCGCTGACGGTCCGCATCCCTGGCCGCTCGCTGGTGGCGGCCGTGCCCGCCACCCACCTCTTCTATCGCACGGTGGACAAGGTCGTCGTCATCCGCGGGGACTACCTGGGACCGGCCATCCTGGACCCCGCGCCCTAGGCCGCCAGCCGCGCACCGATCCGCAGCACCGTCTCCACGTCGCTCTCGTCGTTCCACATGTGGAAGGCGAAGCGCATCAGGCAGCGGCGGATCGAGAAGCCGACGCCCTCCGCCTCCAGCGCCGCCGCGAAGGCGTCCAGCTTCGCATCGCCTGTGCTTTCGGAACCGCCATTGCCGCGGGCGCCGAGGGTGACGACATGGCTGGCGGCTTCCGGCGAAGGCGGGCGGTTCACCGGCCAGCCCTGCTGCGCGAGGCCATCAGCCAGCCGCTTCGACAGCGCCAGGACGCGCTGCTCAATGGCGGGCACGCCGACCTCCAGCGTCTCGCCGATCGCCACATGCGCGGCGGTAAGGCCGAGGTAGTTGAGGCTGCCGACTTCGAAGCGCTGCGCGTCGTTGCGGAACTTGAATTCACGCCCCTCGAAGCCGGAGTAATGCCCGCCGGTGGCAATGCCGGTACGGGCGACGGCGACGGGTTCGAGGCGCGGGATCCAGCTTTCGCGGACATAGAGAAAGCCCTGGCCGCGCAGGCCGTTCAGGCCCTTGCTCGTGCTCGTCACGAGACCGTCGATCATGTCCCGCTCGACGTCCAGCCGCAGCACGCCCAAGCACTGCACGCCGTCCACCAGGAAGAAGGCGCCCGCCGCCCGCGCCGCGGCGCCGATCGTCGCGAGGTCGGTGCGGAAGCCCGGCGTGAAGGTGACGGCGGAGGCGGAGACGAGCCGCGTGCGCCCGTCGATCGCCTCGGCCATGGCCACGGCGTCAATGGCGCCCTTGTTCTGCGGCACCGCGCGAAGCTCGACGCCGAGGCGCTGCGCGAGCCACTGCCAGAGATAGACGTTGTTGGCGTGCTCCAGCTCCTCGCAGACCACGACATTGTCGCCGGCCTGCCAGGGGAAGGCGGTGGCGATGGCGTTGAGGCCACTTGAGACATTGGCGGTAAAGGCGATCTCGTGCGGAGCGGCGCCGATCAGCCTGGCAAAACGCTCGCGGACCTCGCCCTTCATCACCTCCTCATGCGGCTCGCCCGTGCTCAGGTCGCGCTCGGCCGCCAGCCTTGCGGTAACGGCGGCGTGGACCTTGTCGGAAAGCAGGCCGCGCGAGCCGAGATTGAGATGGATGCCGGCACTCGCCCGGGGATAGCGCGCGCGCACCGCTTCCCAGTCTGGGGCGGGAGACAGGCTCAGACGGTCGGGAACCTCGTTCATGGATCGCTTCTCCGGAGTTGCGGCATCAGAAATTGCGCCCCTGCGCCAGATCGGTTTCGAGCCGCCGCGCCCGAAACGAGAGGAAGGCGCAAATGACGAAATAGAGCAAAGCGACGAAGAGGTAGCCCTCGACGTAGAAGCGCGACCAGGCGGGGTCCTCGAGGGCGGCCATGGTGCCGCCCAGCACGTCGAACAGCCCGATTACCACCAGCAGGGAGGTGTTCTTGAAGGCGCGGATCACGTCGTTGGCGAGCGCCGGGACGGCGATGCGCAGCGCCTGCGGCAGCACCACCTGCGTCGTGCGCGCCCAGGCGCCGAGGCCGAGCGCGCGCGCCGCCTCCTCCTGTCCGCCCGGCAGCGCCTGGAGGCCGCCGCGCACGGCCTCGGCCGCGTAGGCCGCGAAGAAAATCGCCATGCCGAGCTGCGCGCGCAGCAGCTTGTCGGGGTTCATGCCCTCGGGCAGGAAAAGCGGCACGAGCAGCGAGGCCATGAAGAGCACGTTCACCAGCGGCAGCCCGCGCACCACCTCGACATAGCCGCGCGAAACGCCCCGCACCGCCGGAAGCGTGCTGCGCCGTCCCAGCGCCAACGCCACCGCGAACGGCAAGCCAAGCGCCACGGTGCCGACGAAGAGCATCACCGTCAGCGGCAAGCCGCCCCAGCGGCCTGTCGGCACGTAGGACAGGCCGAGGATGCCGCCCATCTGCAGGATCAGCGATGCGACGATCACCGCGACCCAGGCCGCCAGCAGCCCTGTTGACCAGAGGGAACGCACCGTGGAGAGCGCTGTCATCCCCGCCAGCAGCGCCACCACCAGCCCGCCGCGCCATTGCTGGTCGTAGGGGTAGGTTGCGAAGAGCATCACCCGCCACTTCTCGCCGATCACGGCCCAGCAGGCGCCGGCGGCGGCGCGGCAGACGGCGGGGTCGGGGGTGTAGAGGACGGCCTGAGTCACGGCCCAACGCAGCAGGCCCGGGCCGAGCCAGACGAGGCCCGCCACCAGCAGCAGCGTCATGGCGATGCTGACGGGGCCGGAGAGGAATTCGCGCCGCAGCCAGGCCCAGGCACCAAGTCGGGGCATGGGGGGCGGCAGCCTCGGGAGGACAGCGACGACGAACTGGTCCATCGCTCAGCGCTCCCGCAACAGAACGGCGCGGTTGTAGCGGTTCATCGCCGCGCCGATCACGAGGCTGATCAGCAGGTAGACCGCCGACATCAGCAGCACCGCCTCCACCACATGCCCAGTCTGGGCGAGCGTCGTGTTGGAGATGTTCACCAAGTCCGGATAGCCGATCGCCACGGCCAGCGAGCTGTTCTTGACGAGGCTGACATATTGCGCGGCGAGCGGCGGTACCATCACGCGCAGCGCCTGCGGCATGACCACGAGGCGCGAGATCTGCCCACGGCTGAGGCCGAGCGCGCGCGCCGTCTCGATCTGCGCGCTAGGCACGGACAACACGCCGCCGCGCACGATCTCCGCCACGAAGGCGGCGATGTAGAGCGAGAGCCCCAGGAACAGCGCGACGAATTCCGGGCTGACCGAGATGCCGCCACGGATGGCGAGGCCGCGCACCGCCGGCCATTCCATCGCCACCGGCGCACCACTTACCGCCCAGGCCAGGACAGCCGGCGCGAGCAGCAGCGCCGCCGCCGGCCAGAGCGCGGGCACGCCGAAGCCGGTGCGCGCCCGCCGGCGCCGCGCGAAGAACACCCAGCCCAGCGCCAGCAC
>JAQGHY010000024.1 GCA_028291455.1 Rubritepida sp.
GCAGCTTGCGGATGCCCGCCGAGAGCCGGGAATGTTGCTACGCCAACCGCGAGGGGATTTTCGCGCCCAACCTCCATGCGCTGAAGCAGGCCTTCGTGGATGCTGGCCATGCGGTGCCGGAAATGGAGCGGCTGAAGCTGCGGGAACGCCTGCCGGGCGACTGATTCCGGCCGGGGTGCCTCGCCGGGTGCGATGCTGATAGGCTGCGGCACCGCCGAAGGGATCCCCATGCATCGTCGTAGCCTTTTCGCGGCCTCCGCCGCCGCGCTCGCACGCCCGGCCCTCGCGCAAAGCGGTGCGGCGCGCGCGTTGAAGTTCGTTCCGAATTCGGACCTGACCGTGCTCGACCCGGTTTTCACCGCCGGCTTCGTCACGCGGCTGCACGCGCTGATGGTCTACGACACGCTCTACGGACAGGACGAGCATTTCCAGGCGCGACCGCAGATGGTCGAGGGCCATCGCATTGAGGATGACGGCAAGCTCTGGCGCCTGAAGCTGCGTGACGGCTTGCGCTTCCACGACGGCGAGCCGGTGCTGGCGAAGGATGTCGTTGCGAGCCTCAGGCGTTGGGGCCGGATCGATCCTTTCGGCCAGGCGCTGATGGCCGCCACGGACGAGTTGTCCGCGGGCTCCGATACCGAAATCCGCTTCCGGCTGAAGGCGCCCTTTCCCCTTCTGCCGGACGCGCTCGGCAAGAGCACGGCCTTCCTGCCGGTCATCATGCCCGAGCGCCACGCCAATACGCCGAACAACCGCCAGGTGACGGAAATGGTCGGCAGCGGACCGTTCCGCTACCTGGCCAATGAGCGCGTGGACGGCGTGCGCAGCGTCTACGAGAAGTTCGCCGGCTATGTGCCGCGCCCGGAAGGTACGGCTTCCTTTATGGCGGGCCCGAAGATCGCCCATGTCGGCCGGGTCGAATGGGTCACCATTCCCGACGACGCCACCGCCGCGGCCGCGCTGCGCCAGGGCGAGGTGGATTGGTGGGAGCGCCCGCAGACGGACTACCTTGCCACCCTGCGTCGCAGCCGCGACATCAATGTCGAGGTTATCGACCGCACCGGCTTCATGACGATCATCCGATTCAACCAGCTGCATCCGCCGTTCGACAATCCGGCGATCCGCCGGGCGCTGCTGGGTGTCATCAACCAGACCGACCTGATGGCTTCCGTCTCCGGCGGCGACCCGGCGCTGGCGGACGACAAGCTGGGGGTCTTCTGCCCGGAATCACCGATGGCCAACGATGCCGGGCTGGCCGTCCTCACCGGCCCGCGCGACCTCGGACGGGCGCGGCAGGAGCTGGCGGCAGCGGGCTATCGCGGCGAGCCCGTGGCCTTCCTCACGCCGACCAACAACCAAGCCATGAACGGCCTCGCCGAAATCGCGGCGGATTCCCTGCGCCGTGCCGGCATGGTCGTGAACCTCATCCCGCTGGATTTCGGCGCCTGGCTGCAACGCCGCAACAACCGCGAGCCGCCAGAGCGCGGCGGCTGGAGCGCGACCGCCAGCTTTCTCCCCGGCACCGATATGTGGGATCCGGCGGGTCATCTCGCCATTCGCGGCAACGGCAACCAGGCCTGGTCCGGCTGGCCGACCGCGCCCCGGCTGGAGGAGTTGCGCAAAGCCTGGTTTGCGGCGTCGGACGAGGCCAGCCGTAAGGCCATCTGCCGCCAGATCCAGGAGCAGGTCTGGCAGGACGTGCCCTATATCCCCGGCGGCCGCTGGTGGCAGCCGACGGCTTATCGAAAGAACCTCACCGGCGTGCTGCGCGGCGCCCCGCTCTTCTACAACGTCCGGATGGGCTGACGCTCAGGCGGCGGCCTCCGTCCAATCGGCGGCAAGGATCGTCCCAGTCTCGGATTCAGTGATGAAGACGGTCTTGCCGTCCGGCCCGAAGGCAAGGTTGGTCGTGACGGCACCGCGGCAGGACTCGATACGCGCGATCTGCTCGCCGCGCGGCGAGATCACGAAGATGCATCCGAGCGAGGCGTGGGCGACCAGCAGGTTGCCCTTTGCGTCCGTCTTCATCCCGTCCGGCCCGGCCACGCCGTAGAAGGACGCGAAGCGGCCCACCTTGGTCGTGGTGCCGTCCGGCAGTAGCGGCAGGCGCCAGACCGCATTGTCCCGCGTCATCGCGACGAAGAGCACCTTCTCGTCGGGCGAGAGGGCGAGGCCGTTCGGGCTCGGCCCGTTGGAGAGCAGGCAGTCCAGCTCGCCACCTGGGCGCAGCCGATAGACGCGGCCGGTGGGGTCATGCAGGCCGGTCTGCCCCTGGTCGGTGAAGTAGAGATCGCCGTTGCGCGCGAAGATCAGGTCGTTGGGGCCCTTGAAGCGCTCGCTGTTGCGCCGTGACAGCGTCGGCGTGACGGTGCCGGTCGCGAGGTCGAGCGACAGGATGCCCTGCTTGTAGTCGGCGATGAAGACGCGCTTGCCGTCGGGATGCAGCGCGAGCCCGTTCGGCTCGCCGTCATACTCCGCGAGTAGCGCCCATTCGCCGGCGGGCGAGACCCGGAAGATGCGGCCATGCGGGATATCCGTGACGAGGAGGTTGCCCTCGCGGTCGAAGCACGGCCCCTCCAGGAAGCAGTCGGAGGGCTGGCCGAACTTGTTGGCGCGGGACCAATCGGTCACGACGTTGCGGCGCAGCGCCGCAGGCACCTCGGTGAAGACGCGCGTGGCGATGACGCGGGGGATGGGAGCATTCATGGCGTCACTGCTGCTCGATATGGGCCTGCGCCGCCACGACGCGCCAGCGCTCCGTCTCCTCGCGGATGAGCGTGGCGAAATCGTCGGAGGAGACGCCGCCCGGCTCCGCCACCTGGGAGGCGAGGAATTCCTTCATGTCTGGCGCATCCATGGCGCGCACGACCTCGGTGCGGAGGCGGTCGATCACCTCCTGCGGCGTACGGGCCGGCGCGGCCAGGCCGGTCCAGTAGACCGGGGAGAATTGCGGCTGGCCGACTTCGCCGAAGGTCGGTACGTCCGGCAGGTAGGTGGAGCGGGTGGTGCCGGTCACCGCCAAAGCGCGCATCGTGCCGCCGCGGACATGCTCGATGGTCGCCGCTGTTGGGGCCACGGCGAAGTCGACCTGGCCCGAAAGCATGCCGATCATTGCATCGCCGGCACCGCGATACGGCACGTGGAAGAACTTCACCCCGGCCGCCTGCTGCAGGCCCTCCGCATAGAAGTGCAGCACACTGCCAATGCCGCCGCTGCCATAGGTCAGCTTCTCCGGGTTCTGCCGGGCGTGCTCGATGAAGTCCTGATAGGTCCGCAGCGGCAGGTTCGCCCGCACCACCAGGACCGTGCGCCCGCGTGCACTGTCGGTGATGGCGGAGAAGCCGTTGGCATGGTCCCAGGCCAGCCGCCGGAAGACGTAGGGGACCATCGAATAGGTGGAATCGATGGCGAGCAGCGTGAGGCCGTCGGGCGCGGCGCGCGCCGCCTCGGCCATGCCGATGGTTCCGGTGGCGCCGGTCTTGTTCTCCACGAAGAACTGCTGGCCGACCTGCTCGGTCAGCTTCTGCGCGATCTTGCGGGCGACAGCATCGACCGCGCCGCCGGGAGGGAACGGCGCGATGATCCGCACCGGCCGCGCCGGATAGGCATCGGCGGCCCAGGCGATGCCGGGCATGCCAAGGCCCGCCCCGGCAGCAAGCAGCGGCAGGATCTGGCGGCGTGTCGTTTTCATTTTTGTTTCCTCCGTGAATTCTTGGTCTTGCATGGGCTCAGCCGCTCAGCAGGTGCTCCGGGACTTCGACGGTCAGGGAGAGCAGGCGGAACGAGTTGGTCTTGCCGTGGCCGTCCAGGTTGAGGCTGCCGTTCACGCCGCCTTCCAACACCTCGTCCACGACGAAGTTGAACAGGTGCATCAGCGGCAGGTCGTAGCGCACGCATGCCGTGGCGCCCCGATGGGTGAAGAGGGCCAGCACCCGCTCGGCCGTCACCTGCTCGGCGAGGATCGGATAGAGCTCCGGACGGTAGGGGATGAGCGACATGTTGAGGCGGTTGCCCTTATCGCCGGCGCGGCTATGGGCGATGTCGTGCAGCAGGACTTGGGTCATGCCAGGATCTCCCGGGCGGTCTTGACGGTGACGCGGGTGGGCACCCGCTCGCGCAGGACGAGGTGGCTGCGGGTGAGGATGCGTGGCGTGACGCGCCACCGCGCGCCGCCCGTGCCGGCAGTGCCGCAGCAGAGCATGGCCAGCACTTCGCGCGAGGCCTGGTCGGCATCGTCGCGCGTCTTGGCCTCGACCGCGAGGCGGATGCGGATATCGGCCGGTTCCGGGCCTTCATATCCGCGCCAGAGCGTGCCGGCGTCGTTGTCGTGCACGCTGGCGACACCGATGAGGTCCACGCGGGCGCGGACGTCGAGGCCGCGGATCTTCATGCGCTGGAGCAGCACGTCGGCCGTCGCGCGGGCGCGGGCCAGGGCATTGGGGCCGGCGACGGACACCTCGCCCTCGCCGAGCCAGCTACCCTCGAAGCTCGCGGTGACCTTGAGCGTGTCGGGACGGGCATGGCCGCGAAGACCATGGATGGCGACGCGGTCCTTGCCGGTCACTTCGAGGGTGCACTGGCTGATATCGAGCACCACGTCCGGCGTGATGTAGTGGGACGGATCGTGCAGCTCGTAGAGCAGCTGCTCCTTGATGGTGCGCAGGTCCACGAGGCCGCCGGTATCCGCCGCCTTGGTGATGGTCAGGAGGCCGGCACGCGTCACCTCGGCGATGGGGAAGCCGATATTCGCGGGGTCAGGGATGTCCTTAAATCCCGGGTCCCAGAAGACCCCGCCGGAGACCTGGCTGCCGCATTCGAGCAGGTGCCCGGCGGCGGCACCGAGGGCGAGGGATTCCCAGTCGTCCATGCGCCAGCCGAAGTGATGCGCCAGCGGCGCGATGGCCAGCGCGGGATCGCTGGTGCGGCCGGCGACGACGACGTCGGCATCCTGCGCCAGCGCCTCGATCAGCGGCTCCGCGCCGATATAGGCATTGGCGGCGATGAGGTTCCAGGCGCCCATGTCCAGCCCGGCATCGGCCTCATGCACCGGGAGCTGGCCGCCGGCGACGAGGCCCGTGACGTCGTCGCCCTCGACCAGCGCGATGCGCAGATCCGGCAGGCCCTTCTCCATCGCCAGCTTCGCGACGGCGCGGGCGGCGGCGGGCGGATTGGCGGCGCCCCAATTGCCGAGCAGCGGGATGTTGTTCTGGCTGGCGAGCGCCAGGATGGGATCGAGCAGGCGTTCCAGCATCGGCTCATAGCCAGCTTGCGGATCGCGGCGCTTTTCCATATGCGCCAGAGCGACGGTACGCTCGCCCAGCGTCTCGAAGAACATGGCCGCGGGCTGGCCGCTGGCGATGAGCGTCTTGAGAACCGGAAGCGGCGCATCGACCCGGTCGCCCGAAAAGCCGGCGCCGTTGCCTACGAGAAAGCCCGTTTCTGACATTGAATCCTCCACGCGCCAGTCTTGGTCCGGGTGGCCATGACGGTCAATCCGGCGCGCGGCTCCGCACGCGCGCGACGGCGGCGCGCCAGTCGGCCTTGCGGTTCCCGATCTCCTCGGCCGACATGCCGGGCTCGAAGCGGCGGTCCAGCCGCCAATGGATGGCCGCCTCGCCGGGCGGCGGCAGCAGCCCGGCCTGGAGACCGGCGAGATAGGCGGCCCCCAGCGCCGTCGTTTCCTGCGTTACCGAGCGATCCACCGGCGCACCTAGGATGTCCGCGAGGAACTGCATGGTCCAGTCGCTCCGCACCATGCCGCCGTCGACGCGCAGCACGGGGTTCTCCATCGCCGGCCAGTCGCGGCGCATGGCGTCGAGCAGGTCGGCCGTTTGCAGTGCCACGCTTTCCAGCGCCGCGCGGCAGATCTCGGCGCGTCCGGAGGCGCGGGTCAGGCCGAGGATGGCGCCGCGAGCCTCGGCGTCCCACCACGGCGCCCCGAGGCCGGTGAAAGCGGGGATGAGGTGCACGCGCTGCGCCGGATCGGCCTTCGCTGCCTGCTCGCCGGCCTCGCTGGCATGCCTGATGATGCCGAGCCCGTCGCGCAGCCACTGCACCGTGGCGCCGGCCATGAAGATCGAGCCCTCAAGCGCATAGGCGCGCTGGCCGTTCAGCTGCCAGGCGATGGTGGTGAGCAGCCGGTTGCTGGACATCACCGCCTCCGCGCCCGTCACCAGCAGGGCGAAGCAGCCGGTGCCGTAGGTGGATTTCATCATGCCGGGCGTGAAGCAGCCCTGGCCAATCGTCGCCGCCTGCTGGTCGCCCGCCATGCCGAGGATCGGGATGGAACCGCCGAGCAGGTGCGTGTGCCCGAAATTCGAGGCGCAATCGCGCACCTCGGGGAGGAGGGCGCGGGGGATATCAAACAGCTCCAGCAGTTCGTCGTCCCAATCGCCGCGGTGAATGTCAAAAAGCATGGTGCGGGCGGCATTGGTGGCGTCGGTGGCATGGACGCGGCCCTCGGTCAGGCGGAACAGCAGAAAGCTCTCCACCGTGCCGAAGCAGAGCTCGCCGCGCCTGGCCGCTTCGCGGGCGCCGGGCGTGTGGTCGAGCTGCCAGGCGAGCTTGGTGGCGGAGAAATAGGGATCGAGCAGCAGCCCCGTGCGCGCCGTGATCAGCGCCTCGTGGCCTCCCGCCCGCAGCGCCTCGCAGCGGTCGGCGGTGCGGCGATCCTGCCAGACCAAAGCGCGGCCGAGCGGCCGGCCTGTCGAGCGTTCCCACAGCACGCTCGTCTCGCGCTGGTTGGTGATGCCGATGCCCGCTACATCGGCCGGCGTCGCGCCTGCCTGCGCTATGGCCCGGCCGAGCACCACGATGGAATGGGCGGCGATATCCTCCGGCTCATGCTCCACCCAGCCGGGGGCCGGGAAATGCTGCGGCAGTTCGATCTGCGCGGTGCCGCGCGGGGCCAGCGTTTCGTCGTAGGCGATGGCGCGTGTGGAGGTGGTGCCCTGGTCGAGTGCTAGAAGAATCGTCATGCCCGTACTGCCTCGAAAGCCACGACATCTTCTCCCCGAGTCCGTTGACGTAACGTCTTTCGGCCACTTACGCTCTTAGGCGTAACGAGCAAAAGATGGAAACCCGAACATGGTCAACAAGCTTGCCGGTGTTGCGCTGGCAACCTGCCTTTTCGCCGGCCCGGCGCTGGCTCAGGACTTCAACCAGCGGCCGACCTTCGGCACCATGGAGCTCACGACGAACTTCCAGCCTGATCCACGCTCGATCGACGTGACGGCAGGCGGCCCCATCAATTCCGAGCGGCTCGGCCACGGCTGCACCGGCTCCGTCGCCAATGCGCCGGACGTGCGGATCCAGTACCAGGCGGGCACGCTGCCCTTCTATGTCTCGGTGCAATCCAGCGCGGATACGACGCTGGTCGTGAACCTGCCGGACGGTACCTGGCTCTGCAACGACGACTTGAACGACCTCAACCCCGGCATCGTGATCGCCCGTCCCGCCTCGGGCCAGTACGACGTCTGGATCGGCGTCTTCGGCGGCGGTTCGGGCATTCCGGCGCGGCTGATGGTGTCGGAAATCCCGCCGCGCCGCTGAGCGGGGTTTGACGCCCGGCACGGCCCGGGCGGAGACTGTGCGGGACCCGGTTCAAGGATCCCGCACCCATGCCCGTCAACAACAGCATCGCCGCCTTCGCTCAGGACATGACCGACTGGCGGCGGGACATCCATGCCCATCCGGAGCTGCTCTTCGAGGAGCACCGCACCAGCGAGACGGTGGCGAGGAAGCTGGCGGAATGGGGCATCGAGGTGCATCGCGGCATCGCCGGAACCGGCGTCGTGGGCGTGCTGCGCAGCGGCAACTCGGGCCGCACCATCGGCCTGCGCGCCGATATGGACGCGCTGCCTATGCCCGAGGAAACCGGCCTGCCGCACGCCTCCACCGTGCCGGGCAAGATGCACGCCTGCGGGCATGACGGGCACACGACCATGCTGCTCGGCGCGGCCAAGTACCTGGCGGAGACGAAGAACTTCGACGGCACGGTCCACTTCCTCTTCCAGCCGGCAGAGGAGGGCGGCGCCGGCGCGCGGGTGATGATCGAGGAAGGCCTCTTCGACCGCTTCCCCTGCGACAGCGTCTACGGCGTGCACAACGACCCCGGCCTGAAGCTGGGCGAAACCTCGGTGGTGGCGGGGCCGATCCTGGCCGCATCGGACCGGGTGAACATCCACATCAAGGGGATCGGTGGGCATGCGGCGCGGCCGCATATCGCGATCGATCCCGTGCTGATCGGCGCGCAGATCGTGGTGGCGATGCAGGGCATCGTGGCGCGGCGCGTGGACCCGCTGGATTCGGCGGTGATCAGCCTGTGCCAATTCCATGCGGGCACGGCGAGCAACGTGATCCCCGAGACGGCGACGATCAACGGCACGGTGCGCACGCTGCGCCCGGGCACGCGCGACGACATGGAGCGGCTGATCACCCAGGTCGCGATGGGCGTGGGCGCGACCTACGGCGCCGAGGTCACGGTGGAGTACAAGCGCGGCTATCCGCCCACGGTGAACCACGAGGCCGAAACCGAGCGCGCGGCGCTGGCGGCGGCGAAGGTGATGGGGGCCGATAAGGTGATCCGCAAACGTCCGCCGGCCATGGGCGCGGAGGATTTTTCCTACATGCTGATCGAGCGGCCAGGGTGCTTCTTGAAGCTCGGGCAGGCGGGCGCGGATAAGGGTTCGGTGCCGGTGCACAACACGAAATACGACTTCAACGACGACCTGCTGCCGATCGGGGCGAGCTTCTTCGCGACGCTGGTGGAGCAGGAGCTGGCGCGGGAGTAAGTCGCGCTACCCACCACTATAAAGGTCAGTGAGCCCGGCTTGGTATCCCGCCAGCTGGCGGGCCCGGCCTGGTTTCGTCGCCGGCGCCAATCCCGCCAGCGCCGCCGCCAGCCGCACCCCCGCCGCCGTCCCATCCACCAGCGGCGCCGCCACATCCTTCGCCAACAGCGGCGCCAGCCCTGCAAGCGGCCCGCCCGCGAGGATCACCACCTCCGCGCCATCCTGCTCGATGCTCGCACGGCACAGCTCCAGGATCAGCTCCCGCCGCTCCTCAGCCACGCGTCCGGGATCGCCCGAAAAGGCCGGCCCCATCCGGAACCCGGCGCAACGCGCGGTCAGTCCGGCGCGCTCCAGGCAATCCTCGAACATCGGCTTCAGCGCCGCCGTGAAGCTCACGATGCCGAAGCGCCGCCCCAGCAGGCAGGCCGCGTGTAAGGCCGCCTCACTGATGCCGATCACGGGAACGTCGAACAGCTCCTTCGCTGCATCGACGCCCGGATCGCCGAAGCAGGCCACCACCGCGGCGTCGAAGGTTCCCCGTCGCGCCGCCAGCGCTGCAACGGTCGCGGGCCCGGCCACCATCCAGTCCGCGCGGGTCACGATGAGCGGCAGGCCGAAGGGCGCGCTGACGGTTTCGACCGTGCAGCCCGCGGGTAACGCAGCCTCGGCGGCCAGCGCGATGCGGGCTGTCACGGAATCAGTCGTGTTACTGTTCACGACGAGGATACGGGTCATCTGCGACTCCTGATGTGAGGTGGTGGCCCGTGTGGATAAGTGCTGTACCCTATCGCACGATGGCTCCAGACACCCAGGCCCCGACGACCTCTTCCTATACCGGCGCGGTGCGCGGTGGCGGCACCCCAAAGCGGGGGCGCTTCCTCGGGCGCATCGGCACGCGCGCCGCCGTGATCCTGGTGCTGATGTTCTCGGTGCTCGCCTTCCTCGCCGGAAACTCGCTGTTCCTGCTGGCGCGGCAGGGCGCGATCATCGAGGAGATGGGCGTGCGCGACCGCACGGCGATCGAGGCCGTGGACGACTTCTCCAACGATGTCGCGGATTTCGCGCAGGGCTTCGCCGCCGTCCTGGCCGGCGTGCTGCCGCCCACCGTCACGGCGCCGCGCATGCTGCGCAATGCCGAGGGCATCATGGAGAGCTACACGCTGCTGTCGTCGCTGGTCGGCGAGCGCATCGACCCCGTGGTCGCCGCCGGCGCGCGCGACATGTCGGCACGCCTGCCTAGCCTGGGCGAGCGCGTGCGCGACGCCTTCGCCCGCCGTGCGCGCGACCAGTACGCGCCGCTGCAGGAGGAATGGCTCGATATCGTCGTCGCCTTCAACCGCCTCGCGGGTGACGCGCGGGCCATCGCCAAGGCGGATGCGGATGCCAATCTGGCCCGCGCGCATGCGCTGCAGAAAGAGGGCCGGCTGCTCACCTATATCGCCTCGGGCGTTGGACTGCTGGGGCTCGCGCTGGTGTGGTTCGTGCTGGTGCAGCTGACCGCCTGGCCGCTCTCACGCCTTGCGCGATCCATGCAGAAGCTGGCCCGCGGCGATGCGGCGGTTGACGTGCCTGAAGCCAACCGCGCCGATCAGGTCGGCGAAATGGCGCGCGCGGTGGAGGTGTTCAAGACGAACCTCGCCAATTCGAACCGGCTGATGGAGCAGGCGCTGGAAGGCGCGCGGCGTACGGCCGTCGTCACCACCCAAGCCAGCCAGGCGATCGGGCAGGTCAGCGACGGCGCGATGACGCAACTGGCGGAACTGCGGCAGGTTTCCGACGCGCTGGGGCATACGGCCGATGCGGTGGCCGATGTGGGACGCAGCACGCAGCAGGCGCGCGTTACGGCGAGCGAGGCTCAGTCGCTGCTTGGTGGAAGTCTCGAGAAGGTGCGGCAACTCATCGAGATCGTGGACGCCGTCGGCGAGGATACCGAGCGTGTGACGCGCATCGCCGGCACCATCGCCAAGATCGCGACGCAGACGAATATCCTCGCCATCAACGCCGCCATCGAGGCGGCACGGGCGGGCGAGCATGGGCGCGGCCTGGCCGTCGTCGCCGAGGAGGTGCGCGCGCTGGCCGCGAACACTGAGGCGCTGGCGCAGGAGATTGCCGACGTCGTGCTCGCCGCCGGGCGCCGCACGCGCGAGGGGGCGGGCACCGCCGCCGCGGTCGGTGAGGCGATGGACGATTTCGAGCGGCTGACGGGCGAGAGCGCGCGGCTCGGCGCGGCGATCGCCGTAGCCATGGAAGAACAGCAGACCACCATCGCCTCGCTGGACGAACGCGTGGCGACGCTGACACGCATAGGCCAGTCCAACGCGACGGCCGCCGAGGAAATCACCGTCACGATGATCGATCTCTCCCGACTTGCCACCGAATCCCGCAGCGCGGTCGAAAGCATGGCGGCACGCCCGGAATGAGCCCCGACATCCTGGTTGTCGACGACAGCAGCTTCAACCGGCTGCTGCTGAAGCGGCGCTTGGCCGAACTCGGCTATCCCGAGCCGATGATGGCTAATAACGGCATCGAGGCGCTGGCGGCGATCGGCAGGAAGGCTTTCGACGTCGTGCTGCTGGATCTGGAAATGCCGGAGCTGGACGGCATCGGCGTGCTGGAACGGCTGCATGCCCAGCCCAATCCGCCGCCGGTGATCGTGATCTCGGCGCAGACCGATATGGCCGGGGTGATCCGCTGCATCGAGCTGGGCGCGGAGGACTACCTTCCGAAATCCTTCGATCCGCCGCTGCTCAAGGCGCGGCTCCAAGCGGTGCTGGAAAAGAAGCGTCTGCGCGACCTGGCGGCCGAACGGCTGCAGGCGCTGGAGGCGGAGCTTGAAAGCGCGCGGCGTGCGCAGCTTTCGCTGGTGCCGCGCGACTTCGCCGCCCTGTCGCGGCTGCGTCTGACGGTCGCGGCGCATATGGAGCCTGCGCGCGAGGTCGGCGGCGACCTCTACGACATGCGTTGGATCGGCAAGAAGCACCTGATGTTCGTCATCGCCGACGTGGCGGGGAAGGGTGCCTCTGCCGGGCTGACCATGGCGCGAAGCATGGGGCTGATCCGCGCGGCCGTGCGGCTGGCGGATGGGCGCAACGAGATCCCCGATCCGGGCGATCTCATGGCGCTGGCCAATGACGACCTCGCCGCCGACAATCCCGAGATGACCTTCGTGACGGCCGCGCTGGCGATCATCGATGCCGAGACGGGAGAGGGGCGCATCTGCGTTGCGGGGCATGAGGCGCCGTTGCGGCTGTCGCCGGATGGCGTGCAGATGATGGACGGATACGTGATCCAGCCGGCGCTCGGCGTCATCGAGGAGCTGCCCTATTCCAGCGCGCCGTTCGCGCTGGCGCCGGGCGAGACGATGCTGCTGCTCACCGACGGCGTGACCGAGGCGCAGGACATGGCGGGCGATCTGTTCGGCAAGGATGCCGTTATCGAGGCGCTGACCGGCCAGATCGATCCGCAGACCGCTATCGAAGTGCTGCTGAAGGCGGTGGCGGGCTTCGTGAAGGAAGCGCCACCAGCCGATGACGTGACGGTCCTTGCCGTTCGCTTCTCGCAGGAAGCTCCAGGGAACTAAGTTCCCTGGCTCAGAGGCTATCCGGTTCCAGCAGCAGCACCGGATCGCCGTTCCCCAGCACCCCCACTCCGCCGATCCCCGGAGTTCCCGCGAGCGCCGGATGCAGCGGTTTCAGCAGCAGATCGGTCCGGCGGCCCACGCGGTCCACGGCCAGCGCCAGCGCCCCGGCCGGGCGGCGCAAGATGACCACGGCGCTGCTTTCGGTGGCGGGCAGGTGCAGCACGGATTCCAGCGTCGTGACAGGCTGGCTGGCGGGGAGTTGTTCGGGGCGGATCACGGATTCCACGCGCCCCGCGGGCAGCGCGTAGGGGTGGCCACCGGCCTCGACCAGCAGCACGGGCTGGATGGCGGCGGTCAGCGGCAGGTCGAGAATGAAGCGCGTGCCGGACCCCTGCACGCTTTCAACGCGCACCGAGCCGCCGGCGCGGCGCGCGGCGTCCTGCACCACGTCGAGCCCGACGCCGCGGCCGGAGGTCTCGCTGATCGCGTCGCGGGTGGAGAAGCCCGGCAGGAACAGCAGCGCGCGGATTTCGGCCACGCCGAAGCGGCTGCTGGTCTCGGGGGGCACCAGCCCGCGTGAGAGGGCGCGGGCCAGCACGGCGGAGTCGTCGATGCCGCGCCCGTCGTCGGCGATGCTGACGATGAGGCGGCCGGGCAGGCGCTCGGCCAGCAGATGCAGCCGGCCGGTCGCGGGCTTGCCGGCGGCGATGCGCTCGGCGGGGGATTCGATGCCGTGATCCACGGCGTTGCGGACGAGGTGCAGCAGCGGGTCCGCCAGCAGGTCTGCGAGGCTGCGATCGATCT
>JAQGHY010000048.1 GCA_028291455.1 Rubritepida sp.
GTGCCAATGCCAAGCTCGAGGCCATGGGCATCATGCCCGCCTGGACCGACCCGGTGACCTCGCTGTGGGAGTCCTTTGCGATTCTGGCCGCGCTGCGGCATCGCGCAGCGACGGGGCGCGGCTGCTATCTCGACCTCTCCATGCTGGAATCCACGGTGGCGCTGCTGCCCGATGCGCTCCTGCATGCGGGGCTCGGCCGCACGCCGGCGCGCCAGGGCAGCGCGGAGGACCTTTCCGCTGCACCCTCGGGCCTGTTCCGCTGTGCGGGCGAGGATGACTGGCTCGCCCTCGCCGTGCCCGACGACGCGACCTGGCGGCGCTTCTGCAGCGTGCTCGGCTGGGCGGAATCGAGTGCCCTCGCCCTCGCCGCAGGACGGCTTTCGGCCTCAGCCGAACTGCGCGACGGCATCGCCGCCTGGTGCCGCAAGCAGGACGGCGCCACGGCCGAAGCAGCGCTGCGCGGGCACGGCGTGCCGGCCGCGAGATCGCGCGGCATCCACGAGCTGGTCGGCGACCCGCATCTCACCGCGCGTGGCATCTTCCGCCAGGTGGAAGGCGGTGCCTGGAGCATCGCCCTGCCCTGGACCGACGCCGAGGGCTGGCGCGGCCTGCTCGCGCCGATGCCCGGGCTCGGTGCGCACAACGACTACGTCTTCGGCGATTTGCTCGGCCTGCCCTCCGCACGCCGGGCCGAACTCGCCGAGGCCGGAGCCATTCGATGAGGAGACACGCATCATGCTGAACGTCGAAACGGTGGAGCCCACGCGGCGCTGCTTCGAGGATTTTTACGAGGGCCAGGACCTGCCGGTCGTCACCCATGGGCCGATGATGGTCGGCCATCAGGTGCGTTGGGCCGGCGCCTGCGACAACTACGAATCCGAATTCCACCACGACGAGTACGTCGCCAAGGCACAGGGCCTGCCCGGCATCATTCTCTCCGGCCCGCTCATGGCCTCCTACCTGCTGACGGCCGTCGTGCAGTGGATGGGGCGCGACGCGCGGCTCGTGAAGTTCCACGACCAGAACCGCGGCTCCACCATGCCGCGCGACGTCGCCTATCTGCGCGGCCGCGTGAAGCGAAAATACGAGGAGGGCGGCAAGGCCTTTCTCGACCTCGAATGCCGCGTCGAGAACCAGCGCGGCGAGGTCACCACGCCAGGTTCGGCCGTGGTCGAGCTGCCGCGGCGCTGATGGAGGGAACCACCATGTCCGACACCATGACCGAAGTGAGCGACGCGCAGGCCGAGGCCTATCTGCAATCGCTGATTGGCCCGATCGGCGAGGAGGTGCAGACCCTCGTCGAGCTCGGAGCCGTCCGCCGCATGGCGCTCTGCGTCGGCGACCACGACCCCATCCATTTCGACGAGGCCGCGGCGAAGGCGCGGGGCTATCGCGGCGTCGTCGCACCCTGGCCGCTGCTCTGGCTCTACTTCTTCACGTGCACCATCTACGAGCACGACTTCCCCTTCGGGAAGGCCACCGTGCATGGCCAGGACGACTACGATTTCCATGAGCCGATGATCGTGGGCGACGTCCTCACCGTCAGCACCGCGATGGTCGATGCCAAGCTCAAGCACGGCAAGGTCGGCCGGCTCGGCCAGGTGGTGTCCGAGCGGCGCTTCACCAACCAGAGGGGGGAGCTTTGCGCGGTGCTGCGCACCACCCTGTTCCGCCGATGAGCGAGACCATCCCCGACTACATCACGCCCGAGGTGAAGGCGATCATCGGCGCCGAGGCGCCGCCGATCACCGCGCGGCATGCGGTCGAATCCTCGGAGGTTCGGCGCTTCCACCAGGCGCTGATCGACAACGCGCCCCGCTTCTGGGATCCCGAGGCGTCCAAGCGCTACGGCGGCCCGGTCGCGCCGATGGGTTTCCCCGTGCACGTCTTCCGCCGCACGGAGGAGGAGCCCGATCCGCTCGCGATGATGGACCAGCCCGACTACGACGGCGTGGACCGCGCGTTGCGCCCGGGCCTGCCGCCCGTGCTGGTGCCGCTCAAGCGCCTGATGAACGGGGGCTACGAATACGAGCTGTTCCGCCACGCACGGCCCGGAGAGGGCATCGTGCTCAAGAGCCGCTACGCCGACATCTACCAGCGCAACGGCCGCACCGGACCGATCGTCTTCGTCGTGATCGAGGACAGCTACGAGACCGGCGCTGGCGAGAAGCTGCTGCGCTCCACCAACACGATCATCCTGCGATGAGGGCCGAGACGATGGGCGATACCCAAGGCGCTGTTTTCGACGACATCGAAATCGGCCAGTACATTCCGGCCGTGGTGAAAGGGCCGATGACGACGGCCCATATCGTGCGCTGGTCGGCCGCCATGGAGAACTGGCACCGCATCCACTACGACTGGAAATACGCGACCGAGCATGACGGCCTGCCGGATGTCATGGTCAACGGCAGCTGGAAGCAGCACGTGATGATCCAGCTGCTCGCGGACTGGGCTGGAGATACCGGCTGGGCGTGGAAGGTCGCCTTCCAGTTCCGCGGGATGAACGTGCCGGGCGACACGCTGACCGCCTGGGGCCGTGTGACCGGTAAGGAGCAACGTGGCCGCTTCGGCGTCGTGGACCTCGAGATCGGCATGCTCGACCAGAAGGGCCAGGAGGGCACGCCCGGCACGGCGCGCGTGGTGCTGCCGCTGCGCGGCGGGCCCCCGGTCCCCTACCCTTTCGATCCCGCCATCCTCGACGCGGCCTGACGCGATGCTGCCGAAGACCGCCCGTTTGAAGCGTGGCCTGCTGCCGCGCAAGCTCGCGGCATGAGCGGGCATTCGCCCCTCGCGCGCTACCGGGTGCTGGACCTGACGCGGGTGCGCGCGGGGCCGACGGCGGTGAAGCAGCTCTCGGACTGGGGGGCCGTCGTCACCAAGGTCGAGGGGCCGGCCGAGGACGACATGACGGGCTCGCGCGACGGCTCGGACTTCCAGAACCTGCACCGCAACAAGCGCTCCATCGTGTTAGACCTGAAGGCGCCGGCGGGCGTGGCCGTGCTCAAGCGCCTGGTCGCCCAGGCCGACGTTCTCGTGGAGAACTACCGGCCCGACGTGAAGCACCGCCTCGGCATCGATTACGAGGCGATGCGCGCGGTGAATCCGCGGCTCGTCTACGCCTCCATCTCCGGCTTCGGCGAGGAGGGTCCCTACAGCACGCGGCCCGGCTTCGATCTGATCGCGCAGGCGATGGGCGGCATGATGTCGGTCACGGGCCTGCCGGGCCATGGCCCGCTGCGCGCCGGCATTCCGCTGGCGGACCTCTCCTCCGGACTCTTCGCCGCCATCGGCATCCTGGTCGCGCTGCTCGACCGCGAGGCCACCGGCGAGGGCCAATGGGTGAAGACCTCGCTGCTGCAGGCCCAGATCGCGATGCTGGACTTCCAGGCGACGGCCTGGCTGATGGACGGCAAGGTCTATCGGCAGAGCGGCAACGACCATCCCTACACGACGCCCATGGGCGTCTATCCCGCCGCGGATGGCGATATCCTCATCGGCGCCTCGG
>JAQGHY010000056.1 GCA_028291455.1 Rubritepida sp.
TCGAGCTGGTGGACCGCACCATGATCGACCTCGGCCGCAGCATCCCCATTTACCGCGCGACGATCGACCAGATGCTCATCGGCGAACCGGACTCGCTGCTCATCGTCGAGTTCCACGGCGATGATGACGGGAAGCTGCTGCGCCAGCTCGACGCGGTGGTGGAGATGATGGGCGACCTCGGCCTGCCCGGGCAGGTCGTGCGCGCTACGGATCCCGTGTTCCAGGCCGCCATTGCCGAAGTGCGCGAGGCCGGGCTCAACATCATGATGAGCATGAAGAACGACGCGAAACCGGTTAGCTTCATCGAGGACTGCGCCGTCAGCCTGGACGACCTGCCGGACTATACCGAGCGCCTGACGCAGGTCTTCGACGAATACAACGTGAAGGGCACCTGGTACGCCCATGCCAGCGTCGGCTGCCTGCATGTCCGCCCCGTGCTGAACATGAAAGACGGCGGCGACGTCCGGAAAATGCGCGAGATCGCGGAGAGGTGCTTCGCCCTGGTGCGCGAGTACAAGGGCTCGCATTCCGGCGAGCACGGCGACGGCATCGCCCGCTCCGAATTCAACGAGACCATGTTCGGCAGCCGCATCGCGCGAGCCTTCGAGGCGGTGAAGGACGAGTTCGACCCGACCGCGCTGCTGAACCCCGGCCGCGTCGTGCGTCCCCCGCGCATGGATGACCGCACGCTGTTCCGGTATGGCCCGGACTACGCGGCCGATGCGACGGTGACGCCGGTGCTGGACTGGTCGGCCCATCCGGGACCGCAGGGCGGTTTCCTCGGCGCTGTGGAGATGTGCAACAACAACGGCACCTGCCGGAAGTTCGATGCCAATGTGATGTGCCCGAGCTACCGCATCACGCGCGACGAACAGCATCTCACGCGGGGCCGCGCCAATACGCTGCGCCTTGCGCTGACGGGACAGCTCGGGCCGGATGCACTGGCCTCCGAGCAGGTGGGCGAGGCGATGTCGCTTTGCGTCTCCTGCAAGGGCTGCAAGCGCGAATGCCCCACGGGCGTGGACATGGCGCGCATGAAAATCGAGGTGCTGGCCGCCCGCAACGCCAAGCACGGCGTGCCGCTAAAGGACCGGCTGGTGGCGTATCTGCCGCAGATCGCGCGTTACGCTGTCTTTGCGCCATGGATCGCCAATCTGCGCGACAACGTGCCGCTCCTGGCGCGGCTGTCCGAGCGGTTCCTGGGCCTCGCTGTGAAGCGCAGCCTGCCGCGATTCCGGCGCGACGTGTTTCGCGACGCCGAAGCCACCAGCACCGGCTGGAAGGGCGAGGTCCTGCTTTTCGGCGATACCTTCAACCGCTACTTCGAGCCGGAGAATCTGCGCGCCGCCGTTCGGGTTCTCGCCGCTTCCGGCTATCGCGTGCGGGCCGCGAAGGGGGAGGGGCGGCCGCTCTGCTGCGGTCGGACCTACCTCGCCGCCGGCATGGTGGAGCAGGCGCGGGCCGAGGCGCTTCGCACCCTCATGGCGCTGTCCAGCTCGGATGCGCCGGTGCTGGGGCTGGAACCCTCCTGCATCATGACCCTGCGTGACGAATTCACCGCCCTGCTGCCCGGTGCCGCGAGCGAGGCCCTGGCGAAGCGCGCCTTCCTCGTGACCGAATTTCTGGAGGCGGAGGGCGCGCTGCCCGCGCTGAAATCCGGTGCGGGGGTGGCGCATATCCACGGCCATTGCCACCAGAAGGCCTTCGGTGCCTTTCCCGCCGCCGTGAAGGCGCTGCGCCGCATTCCCGGGATGGAGGTGAAGCCCATCGCCTCGAGCTGCTGCGGCATGGCCGGCGCTTTCGGCTATGAGGCGAAGAACCTGGAGGCTTCCCTTGCCATGGCCGAGCTGTCGCTCCTGCCGGCGGTCCGGGCGGCGGCGTCCGGCGATGTAATCGTGGCCGACGGCACCTCCTGCCGGCATCAGATCCAGGACTTGGCAGGGCGCGAAGCGGTGCACTCCATCCGCGTGCTGGACCGCGCGCTTTGATCGCCAGGATTCTCGAGTTCTGGTTCGCTGAAGGCCCGCACACGGATCGCCCGGTCTGGTTCAAGCGCGACGATGCCTTCGACGCGGCGATTCGTGAGCGCTTCGGCGCGCTGGTCGTGCCGGCGAGGGAAGGTGCGCTGGATAGCTGGACCGTGACGCCGGCGGGTGCGTTGGCGCTGGTCCTGCTGCTCGACCAGCTTCCCCGCAACATGTTTCGCGGCAGTCCGGAAGCCTTTGCCAGCGACGCGCATGCACTCCGCATCGCGCGTCGTCTGGTGCGCGAGGGAACCGACCGGGCGATGACGCCGACCCAGCGCAGGTTCCTCTACCTCCCCTTCGAGCATGCGGAATCCCGCGAGGCACAGGATTTGTCGGTCGCGCTGTTCGAGGGCCTGCGGGATATCCCAGCCCAGGCAGCGCCCGGTGGCGGGATCGACTACGCTTGGCGTCATTGGCACGTCGTTCGTCGCTTTGGGCGATTCCCTCACCGCAACGCGGTGCTTGGACGGGAGAGCACGGCGAAGGAACTGACCTACCTGGCGCAGCCCGGAGCCGGCTTCTGATGTCGGGACGTTAAGCGGCTTCACATTCCAACCAGTCCCTGTGCCTGCCCCAGCACAGGGAACGGCAGGTGAACGGGTCTTAATGACGTGGCCCATTGCCTTTATGTTGCATTGCAACAAATAGGTCTTGACCACTGTCCGATCCGCGCTACACCAGACCTCGTTCTGGGGAGAACACGCAGCACGGCTCCGGTTGATTGGGGGCTAGAATGCACCGTCGTCATCTGCTGATTGCCGCGCTTGCGGCTCCGGCCATCCTTCGTACCCATGCGGCGCGCGCGCTCGAGCCCGTGGATGTGGAGCTTATCCTGGCCGTCGACGTCTCCCGCTCGGTGGATGCCGAGGAGCAGGAGATGCAGTTCAACGGCTACGCGGCCGCCTTCCGCGACCGCCGCCTGGTCGAGGCCATGGAGCGCGGGCCGGTCGGCTCCATCGCCTGCACCCTCTTTACCTGGTCGGACTGGAACATCCAGGAGCATCTGGTGCCCTGGATGAAGCTGGAAGGCCCGGACTCGGCCGAGCGCTTTGCCCGGGCGATCGATGCAGCCCCCCGCCGCACCCACCTCTACACCTCCATCTCCGGCGCCATGGATTTTGCGGGCCGCCTCTTCGGCGAGGGCTTCGAGGGCACGCGCCGGGTCGTGGACATCTCCGGCGACGGCATCAACAATTCCGGGCGCGAAGTGGGCCTGGCCCGCGAGGACCTGCTGAACCAAGGCATCGTGGTGAACGGCCTGGCGGTGCTGGACCGCACGCCGCCGCCGCCGGGCCTCGGTGCGATGCAGCCGCTCGACGACTACTACCGTGAGCGGGTGATCGGCGGTCCCGGCGCCTTCCTGATGGTGGCCGACGGCTTCGAGAGCTTCGAGCAGGCGGTACGCCGCAAGATCATCCGCGAGGTCGCCGCGGCGCCGCCGCCCGGGCCGCTGGTGGAACGCGCCAACGCTTAACTGTTTGTGGAAATACTGGCGCCGGAAGCGGGTTCGGCTTGCGAGCCAACGGCCATGAGGTCATCGTTCTTCCCCAAAACCGAGGAAGTGCGATGCCCGCTCCCCTTCGCGTACAAACCTGGCCGACCCCGAACGGCCACACCGCCAGGATCCTGCTGGAGAAACCCGGCCTCCCATATGAGGTCGTGCCGGTTGGCGCCGGCGGCGCGGAAGGGCTTGGTGGCGAGCGGCCGGCGCTGTTCGCGAGCCCGGCCGCCATGATCCACCTCGTATCCGGCAAGGGACGCGAGAACAGGTTCGGCGCCTCCCAGTTCGAGGCCCGCTGATCATGGCCGAGATCGACCACATCGTGATCGGCGCCCGCACGCTCGAGGAGGGCGCGGCCTTCGTCGAGCGGGTGCTGGGCGTGAAGCCCCAGGCCGGCGGCAAGCATGACGGCGCGGGCACGCACAACCTGCTGCTCGGCCTCGGTCCGGATTGCTATTTGGAAGTCATCGCGCCCGATCCCGCTCAGCCCGAACCACCTCATCCGCGCCTCTTCGGCCTCGACGATCCGGCGACGCGCCTCATGCTGGAGGCCGAACCCCGGCTGCTGAGCTGGGTTGCGAGGACCACGTCGATGGACACGGTGATGGCGCGGCTCGGGCCACGCGCTGGCCAGTTGCGCGAGATGAAGCGCGCCGACCTGGCCTGGCGGTTCGCCGAGCCGCCGCTGCGGGAGGCCATGGACAACCTGATCCCCGCACTGATTGAATGGAAGGGCGAGCGGGCCGGCAAGCGCCTGCACGACAGCCACCTTCGCCTTGTCGCGCTGGAGGCCGAGCACCCGGAGGTGGATTCCCTGCGCCGGGCGCTTGGCGAACGTGGATTGGACGAAGCGCTGAAGATCCAGCAGGGGCCGCATCCGCGGCTGATCGCGCGGCTCACCGGTAAGGACGGGGTGGAATACACCCTGACCAGCAGCTGAGCCGCGACAATCGCAAAACCCTATCGCGCCGATCGTGGAAGAACCCCTCCTCGGCGCGGGTCCGTCATGCTATCTGCGACTGCATGTCAGGAACGGTGCATCCGCTGAGCTCACGGTCGCGCCGCCGGCTGGTATCGCCACACGCTGGCCGGCGGGAAATTCGCGAGCGTGAAGGCCATGCGGCGGCCCGACATTTCGAGCTTGCCGTAGGGCAGCGGCGAGGTCGCGCAGTAGGTGTACAGCAGGAAGCCCTTGCCGGGAGCCACCTCCTCCACGGCATCGCGGAAGGCCTGCTGGCGTTCGAAGGGCAGCAGCACCAGCGGGATGCCGCAGATCGCCGTGCCGATCCGGCCCTGCATCTGCGCTGGCAGCGCTTGGCGAAGCGCGAAGGCGTCGCCACAGATGACGTTCACTCCGGGCAGGCTCTCGCGCAGGAATTCGGCCATTTCGGGCACGATCTCGACGACGATGAGCTTGTCGGCGGGTACACCGGCCGCGAGCAGCGCGCGGGAGATGACGCCGGTGCCCGCGCCCAGCTCCAGCACATATTCATCCGGACTGCGCTCGACGGCGGCCGCAATCTTGCGGCACAGCGCGGGGGAAGAGGGGATGATGGAGCCCATCTGCAGCGGGTTACGCAGCCAGCGGCGGAAGAAGAGGCTCTTATTCGCCACTCCGTTATTCGCGGCTCCGTTTGGGGTCTCGAAGGTCATTTCAGACACGTGATGCTCCTGTTGCCGTCCTTGCCTGTCCCGAGAGGAAAATCCGTCCGATGACCGCCCGCATTCTCGCGGTGGATGACATCGCGGCAAATCTACGCCTGCTCGAAGCCAAGCTGCAGGCCGAATATTATGAAGTGCTCCTTGCCTCCAGCGGCCCGGAAGCGCTGACGATAGCTTTCACGCAAATGCCCGATGTCATTCTCCTGGATGTCATGATGCCGGGCATGGATGGCTACGAAGTGTGCAGG
>JAQGHY010000079.1 GCA_028291455.1 Rubritepida sp.
GGCGGCACCCGCACTCCGTTGCTTGCTGCGCAATTGAAAATGACCCTTCGCCAATACGATAGCAACAACCGGAGCGCGGTGCCGGGCGCACGCGGGCAGTGAGGGCGCATCACCCCGGAGATCGCCATGACCGCCCGTTCCTCCTTCCCCTCCCTGCTCGGCGGTGCCGCCGGGATCCACGCGGCCGACCAGATCGCCATGGCCACGCTGCCGCTGACCGTGGTGATCGGCCTCGGCGGCGGCGCCGATATGGTGGGGCTGCTGCTGGCGGTACAGGCGGCGTCCTGGCTGCTCTGCTCCATGCCCGCCGGCGTGCTGGTGGACCGCGCGCCGCGCCGGACCGTGCTGCTGCTCGCGGCCGTACTGGGCGTGGTCGGCCTGGGCCTGGCCTTCGCGGGGGCGCGGCTGGCGATGGTCCCCCTGCTCGGCCTCGGTACCTGCATCGCCTCGGGCGGGACGGTGCTGTTCGTGCTGGCGGCGGGCTCGGTGGTGCCGGATCTCGTGGGACGCGAGGGGCTGGCGCGCGCCAATGCCCGGCTGGAAATGTGCCGCGCCATTGTGACCCTGTTCGCGGCGCCGCTGGTGGGCGCGCTGGCGGCGGCGGGCTGGCTCGCCTCCGGCTATGCGCTGGCCATGGTGGCGGCGGGGCTGGCCTTCCTCGTCCTCACCCGTCTGCCGCGACAGGCCGAGCCGCCCCGCGACACCGGCCGACCCGCGCTGATGGCGCAGCTGCGGGAGGGTGCCGCCTTCGTCCTGCAACAGCCGCTGCTGCGCGGCATCGCGCTCTGCTCGATCTTCTGGAACATGGGGTTCTTCGCGCTGATGGCCTCCTTCGTGCCCTTCGCGCTCGGCCGCCTGGCCCTCGATCCAGCCCGCATCGGCCTTGCGCAGGGCGGGCTAGGCGCCGGGCTGCTGATGGGGGCGGCGCTGGTGCCCTGGTTCATGCGCCGCCTCGGGCCGAATGCGGTGCTGCTGCTGGGGCCGGGGCTTTCGGTGCTGGCGCCATGGCTGCTGCTCATCGCGCCGCCGCAGGGGCTCGCCATCCCGCTGGCCGCACAGTTCCTCGTGGGCTTCGGGCCGATGATGTGGCTGGTCTGCCAGCTGAGCATCCGCCAGGCGGTGACGCCGCGCGCCATGCTCGGCCGTGTCGGCGCAACGATCCAGATGGCGATCTACGGCGTCCGGCCGCTTGGCGCGCTGGCCGGCGGCTGGCTCGCGAGCTACAGCCCGGCGATGGGTATCGCGCTGGCCGGGGCATTGTTCGCCGCGTCCTTCGGGGTGGTGCTGGCTTCGCGCCTCGCGCGGCTGCGGGCCCTGCCGGCGGCGGCCTGATCCAACCTCAGTCCACCCGCGCGCCCGACTCCCGGATGAGCGGCGCGAAGGCGGCCTCGTTCTGTACCCGGAAGGCGGCGAGATCCTCGGGCGTCGTCCACCAGGGCGTGGCGCCGTTCTCCTCGAACAGCCGCTTCACATCGGCAGATTCCAGCGCCCGCTTCGTCAGGGCGGAAAGCCGCTCCACCATGGGAAGCGGCAGGCCCGCGGGGCCGATCACCGCCCCCCAGGAGGTCAGCTCGAAGCCTGGGATGAACTCCGCCATGGCCGGGACGTCCGGCGCCTGCGGGCTGCGCCGCGGCCCGGTGACGGCGAGAGCGCGGACCCGGCCGTCGCGTGCCTCGGCCATTGCCTGGGGGATGTTGTCGAAGATCATGTGCACGCGGCCTGCCAGCAGGTCGATATGCGCCGGCGCCCCGCCCCGGTAGGGCACGTGCAGCATGTCCAGCCCCGCCATCGACTTGAACATCTCGCCCGAGAGATGGACCGTCGTGCCGGAACCCGAGGAAGCGAAGGTGTAATGCCCGGGATTGGCGCGCACCAGCGCGATCAGCTCCGGCACCGTGCGCGCGGGCACGTCGTTATGGACCACCAGCATATTGGGCAGCTGCCAGAGCCCCGAGACATAGGTGAAGTCCTTGGCGGGATCGAAGGGCAGCCTGGCATAGAGCGTCGGCGAGATCGCCAGCGGCGCGACGCTGCCCAGGCCGATCGTGCGTCCGTCCGGCGCGGCGCGGGCGATCGCCTCCGTTCCCACATTGCCGCCGGAGCCCGCCCGGTTCTCGATGACGAATTGCTGGCCCGCCAGCTCCGACATCTTCTGGCACCAGATGCGCGAGAGGATGTCGGTGCCCCCGCCGGGCGGAAAGATGCCGATGAAGCGCGTGGCGCCCGTGGGCCATTGCCCGGTCTGCGCCTGGCCCGTACCGGCGCCAAGCATCGCCGCGCCCAGGCCGAGCGCCGTGCGGCGCCGCCAGTTCTGCTTCTCCATCGTCCACTCCCTGCGTTCCCGGCTTTGCGCGCGGAATTGCCAGGGCATCGCAGGGCATCCAGGGGGGCAAAGTCAAGCACGACGCGCGAGGCGGCGGCAGGTCACTTAGGGGGTGTGCGCGGCCCCGGCAGCAGGTCGTAGGCCGGCCGGTACCCATCCATCGCCTTGAATCGACCGATCCACGCCGTGATGTTCGGGTAGAGCGTCATGTCCAGCGGCCATTCGCTCTGCGGGAAATGCAGGTAGCCCTGCATCGAGACATCGGCGATGCAGGGCGTGCCGCCCAGCAGGAAGTCCCGGCCGGAAAGCTGGGCCTCCACCACCTTGAAGGCGTTCTCCACGCGGGCGCGGAAGAAAGCCAGCACGGCGGGGTCCGGCGCCTCGGTCCAACCCGGCAGGAAGCGCCAGGTGGCGAGGTAGCTCGTGAACTTGTGGTTGTCGAAGAGCAGCCAGCGCAGCTCCTCCTCGCGATCCGCGGCGATGAAGCGGCCGGTCTGCTGCGCTAGGTAGCTCAGGATCACGCCCGACTGCGTCCGGCTGCGCCCGGCATGCTCCAGCACCGGAACCTCGCCCATGACGCTGACCTTCGCGCGCCATTCGGGCGTTCGCGTCTCACCGCCGAAATAGTCGACCCAGATGCCCTCCCATTGCGCGCCGGAAAGGGCGAGCATAAGGGCCGCCTTGTAGCAGCCGCCCGATTCAGGAAAGCAGTGCAGCCGATATTCCGCCATGCCGAGCCTCCAAAGGACCGGGCCGTTGCGCTGCCAGAATGGCTGCGCGCGCGAATCCTGCATGAGGATACGGAGGTGCTGGTTCTCGACAAGCCCGCCGGCATCCCCGTGCATCGCGGCCCCCGCGGCGGCGCGAGCCTGGAGGATTGGCTGCCCATGCTCCAGCAGGGCAAGCGCCACCTGCCGCAGTTCGCGCACCGGCTGGACACGGACACCGCCGGCTGCCTGGCGCTCGGCCGCACCAAGCCGGCGATCGCCGCGCTCAACCGGCTCTTTGCCGAGGGGCTGGCGCGCAAGACCTACTGGGCCGTGCTCACCGCGCCGCCGCCCACCGAGACCGGCGTCTGCGAGGAGCGGCTGCTCAAGCGCAGCACGCGCGCGGCGGGGTGGCGCATCGTAGTGGATGCTGCCGGGCAGGAGGCGCGCACCGAATGGCGCGTCATCGGCCGCGACAGCGCGCGCACCGCGGTCGAGCTGACGCCGCGCACCGGGCGCACCCATCAGCTGCGCGTGCACATGGCCTATCTCGGCTGCCCCATCCTGGGCGATGCGCAATACGGTGGGGGGGACGGCGCGATGCACCTCCTGGCCCGCGCGCTGCTCCTCCCGCGCGATCCCGAAATCCGGGTGACGGCGCCTATCCCGTCCCACATGCTCAAGGCCCTGGCCCGATGCGGCGTGCGCTGATCCTCGCGGCCTTCGCGCCGCTGCTGATGGCCCAAGGCATTCCACGGGCGAATTGCGGCTTCGGCGAGGGCCTCACACAGCTGCGCGACGTGGAGCGCGAGGCCGGGAAACCCGTTCCCGGCCTCATCGAGGGCCGGGCGCGCGGCGAGCGTGCGGTTGCGTCCCTGAACGGCGCCGCCGCGACCTTCCGCGGCTGCGGCTGCGCGCGGCTGGCGGAGCTGACGGCGGAGGCCTCGACCGTCGCGGCCAGCGCCCCCTCGGAGTCCAGCGCGGCCCGGCTGCGCGCCGTCTTCGCGCAGATCCGGTTCCGGGCTCAGCTGGCCCGGGAGCTGAGCGAGCGCGTCTCCTGCCAATAGGCGGATGTCGCATTTGCACTGCAGCGCCGTGAGCTTTTATGATAGGCACGGTATGTCCTGAGGGACGGCCGATCGCCTTCCCGTCGTGCCGACGTCGTCCGAAGTGCCATCGATGGGCGCTTGAAGGCCCGCTCGCCACGCATCGAGGCGACATTCCAGGGACAGATCATCGCCAACCATGAATTTCACCTCGACCGAAGGCTTCCCCCAGCTCCTCCCTCCGGCCATTTCCACCCGTAACCTTCTGCGGCAAGCCACAGCGCCCCTGCACGAGGCGGTCGAAGCACGATTCGAGGGCCTGGACCTGACGGATGCCGCGGATTACGGCCGTTTCCTCGCCATTCACGCCATGTCCATCCTGCCGTTGGAGGCCGCGCTGGACGACGCCGGCATCGCGGCGACCCTGCCGGATTGGCACGCGCGCAAACGCGGTGCGGCCCTGGCCGAGGATCTGGCGGCGCTCGGCCAGCCTATGCCCGAAGGCCACACCATCCGCCTCGCCTCCGGCGCCGAGGCGCTCGGCGCGGCCTATGTCCTCGAAGGCTCGCGGCTCGGCGCCGCCATGCTCCTTCGGCAAATCCCCGAGGGATTGCCCACCGCCTTCCTGCGGCACGGCCACAAGGAACGCCTGTGGCAAAGCTTCCTGCCCCACCTGGAGGGGCTGACCGCCGCGCAGACGGACCTCGCCGTCCTCGGAGCACAGCGCGCCTTCGGCCTGTTCCTGCCGGGGGCGGCGGCATGAGCGTTTCGCAGGATGAGAGGGTCGACCTCACCAATTGCGATCGCGAGGCGATCCACCGGCTCGGCCATATCCAGAGCTTCGGCTTCCTGATCGCCACAGACGGGGACGACACGATCCGCCAGGTATCGCGGAACCTCCAGCCTTACACCGGGATATCAGCGCAATCCGCCCTTGGCCGCCCGCTCTCGGCGCTGATCTCCCCCGATGCGCTCTCGGCCATCCGTGCACGGCTCGACGGCCTGAGCGAGCTCGAAGTGGTCGAACGCATGTTCGGCGTGCAGCTGATGGAAGGCGGCCCGAGCTTCGACCTGGCCTTGCATGTCTCGGACGGGACGCTGGTCATCGAGGCCGAGCCCGGCCTCTCCGATAGCGCCTTCGACGTCACGACGGACCTGCGCTTCCTGATGGGGCATTTCGACCAGGCGGTCGGCCTGGCGAAATTCTGCCAGCTGGCGGCCGGACGGCTGCGGACGCTCCTCGGCTACGACCGCGTCATGGTCTACCGCTTCGACGAGGACGCCTCCGGCGAGGTGATCGCCGAGAGCGCGGCGCCGGGGATCGGCAGCTTCCTCGGGCAGCGCTACCCCGCCGCCGACATTCCCCGCCAGGCCCGGTCCCTCTACCTGCGGAACTGGCTGCGCATCATCGCCGACGTGGATGCGGAGCCAGTCGCAATCCTGGGCGAGGGCAACGATGCCTCGTCCCACGGCCTCGACCTCTCGCTCAGCACGCTGCGCGCCGTCTCGCCGATCCATCTCGAATACCTGCGGAATATGGGGGTCAGCGCCTCGCTCTCGATCTCGATCGTCGTGCAGGGCCGGCTCTGGGGCCTCTTTGCCTGTCACCACTACTCGCCGCGCCTGGTCGATTTCCGCCGCCGCTCGGCCGCCGAGCTGTTCGGGCGGATGTTCTCCCTGCTGCTGGACAGCCGGGAGCGGAGTGAGGAGGCCGATCACGAAGCCCAGGCGCGCGTGGTCCGCGACCGCATCATGGCCCGCATCGCCAGCGGCGAGGATGCCGCGGCCGCCCTGCAGGAGGTGC
This sequence comes from Rubritepida sp., assembly GCA_028291455.1. GTDB lineage: Bacteria > Pseudomonadota > Alphaproteobacteria > Acetobacterales > Acetobacteraceae > Roseococcus. The sequence continues at coordinate 5,881 of JAQGHY010000079.1, forward strand.
TGCCGGAAATCGCGCAGACCATCCCTTCGAACGGCGTGGGCCTGGCCATCGGCGGCGATGTGACGCTGCTGGGCGAGACGCCAGACGAAAAGGAATTCCGCGCCTTGCTGGCGACCTTGCGGGCCGCCGCCGGACCCGCCGTCCTCGCCGAGGAATCCATCGTCCGCCGGCATCCCGCCGCGGCGGATTGGGCCGATCGCGCGACGGGCATGCTCGTCGTGCCGTTGTCGCAGATCCCGCGCGACTATCTCGTCTTCTTCCGCAAGGAATACGCGCACACGGTCACCTGGGGCGGTGAGCCGGTGAAGCTGCAGACCATCGGTCCGCACGGCCCCCGCCTGACGCCCCGGGCCAGCTTCGAAGCCTGGAAAGAGGTGGTGCGTGGCCGCTCCGCGCCGTGGCAGCCCCTCGAACGGCGCATCGCCGAGGGCATCCAGACCGGTTTGCTCGACGTCATCCTCCGCCTGGACGAGGCCGCGCACGAACAGCGCCGTGCGGCGGATGCGCGGCAGAAGCTGCTGATCGCGGAGCTCAATCACCGCGTCCGCAATATCCTCGCCTTGATCTCGGGGCTGGTGAAGCAGACCGCGGCCGCCTCCGCCCTCGACTTCGCCGCCGAACTCGAAGGCCGCATCGAGGCACTGGCGCGGGCGCACAACCAGATCACCCGCGACAACTGGGGCCCGGCCCCGCTGCGCACGCTTCTGGTCACCGAGACCGAAACCTATGCCACCGGCGCCAGCCGCGTCCTGCTGGATGGGCCGGAGGTGCTGATCACGCCCCTGGCCTTCTCCACCCTCGCGCTCGTCATCCACGAACTGGTGACGAATTCAGCGAAATACGGTGCGCTCGGGGCGGCGCGTGGCCATGTGGCGATCCTCTGGCATGTCGAGGCGGACGGGCGCCTGATGCTGAAATGGAGCGAGCATGGCGGCCCGCCCGTTCTGGCGCCGACCCGCCGCGGCTTCGGCAGCAGCCTGATCGAGCATTCGATCCCCTTCGACCTGCAGGGCGAGGCCGAGGTCACCTATGCTCCGGCCGGTCTGGAAGCGCGCTTCCTCATCCCCGCCAGGGAGGTCAGCGAGGTTCCCTATGCAGCACTGGCGCCCTCCGCTGCCGCCGAGGCGCCGACGCCGCATCAGCCGCAGCTTCAGCCGGCGTTGAAGCGGATTCGCACGGCGCTGGTGGTGGAGGACAATGTAATCATTGCCCTCGACACCCAGGCGATGCTGGAAAAGCTCGGCATCACGAACGTCGATATCGCCAGCAGCGTCGCCGATGCGCTCCGGCGCATTGCCGCCGATCCGCCAGAATTCGTGTTGCTGGACCTCAATCTCGGCCGCGAGAACAGCTTTCCGGTGGCCGAGGAGCTCGACCGCCGCGGCATCCCCTTCGTCTTCGCGACGGGCTATGGCGAGGATGACGCCGTGCTGGGCGCCTTCGCCGGACGTCCCGTGGTGCACAAGCCGTACACGCGGGAGACGTTGGCGCGGTATCTGGCGAAGCGCTGATCTGCGCTTCAGCTACGCAGTCCCGGCGCCTCCTGGCCGGTACGCGCCACATATTCGGTATAGCCGCCGCCGTATTGGTGGATGCCCTCAGGCGTCAGCTCCAGCACCCGGTTGGACAGCGCCGCCAGGAAATGCCGGTCATGCGAGACGAAGAGCATGGTGCCCTCGTACTGCGAGAGCGCGGTGATCAGCATCTCCTTGGTCGCCATGTCGAGGTGGTTCGTGGGCTCGTCCAGCACGAGGAAGTTCGGCGGGTCGTAGAGCATCTTCGCCATCACCAGCCGGGCCTTTTCGCCGCCA
>JAQGHY010000093.1 GCA_028291455.1 Rubritepida sp.
GAGATCGTGCGGGCCGGCATCCTGGCGGTGAGCCAAGGGCAATGGGAAGCGGCCGAGGCGCTCGGCCTGTCGCGTGGCCGGGTGATGAACCTCGTCGTGCTGCCGCAGGCCATGCGCGTGATCATCCCGCCGATGACGAGCCAGTTCCTCAACATCACCAAGAACTCCTCGCTGGCAGTGGCGATCGGCTACCAGGACATCGTCAGCATCGCCAATACGACGCTGAACCAGACCGGACAGGCGATCGAGGGCATCGCCATCATCATGCTGGTCTACCTGACGATCAGCCTGTCGATCAGCCTCTTCATGAATTGGTACAATACTCGTTTAGCGCTGGTGGAAAGGTAAGCGGCCATGAGCGACATCACCGCAGATCCGACCCTCACCGCGCCGCCCGAGCCGCGCCGCGCGCCGATCACCCTGATCGGCCCGGCCGCCTGGGCGCGGGAGAACCTTTTCCGCAACTGGTGGTCCACCGCGATCACCCTGGGGATGGGCTACCTGGCCATCCGCTGGGGCCTGGGCTTCATCAACTGGGCTTTCGTCAACGCCATCTGGTCGGTGCCCATCAGCGCGCAGGGCGTCGCCAATACCGAGGCCTGCCGCGCCGTTAAGGGCGTCGGCGCCTGCTGGGCCGTGATTACGGAGAAGCACCGCTTCATCCTTTTCGGCACCTATCCCTATGACGAGCATTGGCGGCCCGCGTTGGTCTGCCTGCTTTTCATCGGCCTCTACATTCTCTCGGCGATACGGCGCTTCTGGCGCTGGGAGCTGGCGCTGATCTGGATCGCCGTACTGACCCTCATCGGCGTCCTGATGTGGGGCGGCGTCCTCGGCCTGCGCTTCGTCCAGCAGGAGCGCTGGGGCGGGCTGCCGATCACCCTCATCCTGGCCACCTTCGGGCTGGCCTTCGCCTTCCCGCTGGCGATCGTGGTCGCGCTCGGCCGCCGTTCGCGGCTGCCGGCGATCAAGGCGCTCTGCGTCATCTATGTCGAGTTGATCCGCGGCGTGCCGCTGATCTCGCTGCTCTTCATGGCGAGCGTGATGTTCCCGCTCTTCCTTCCCGAAGGCATGAACATCGACAAGCTGCTGCGTGCGCAGGTCGCCATCATCCTCTTCGCCGGCGCCTATCTGGCCGAGGTGGTACGCGCCGGCCTCCAGGCCCTGCCCAAGGGCCAGTACGAGGCGGCCGATGCGCTGGGGCTCAGCTACTGGAAGAAGACCGGCTTCATTATCCTGCCGCAGGCGCTGCGGCTGGTGATCCCGCCGCTGGTGAACACCTTCATCGGCTTCTTCAAGGACACCTCGCTGGTGCTGATCATCGGCATCTTCGACCTGCTGACGGCTGGCAAGACGGCGATCATCGAACCGGCCTGGCAGGGCTTCGGCGTCGAGGTCTACCTGACCCTGGCGCTGATCTACTTCATGTTCTGCTTCGCGATGTCGAAGTACAGCTCGGGGCTGGAGGCGGAATTCAACCGCCATCGCAACCGATGATTACTTTCCAGGGTCGGGGCCGGCGGCAAGACCGGCTCAATCTTCACGAAAACGCCATTCACGCGGCAGATCATCATTCCGCTCGGAGACCTGCAAACCATGTCGGCTGCTGAAACCCTCGCCTCCTCCGTACGCGCCGACGCCCCGCCGGCGATCTCGCTCCAGAACGTCAACAAGTGGTTCGGCGCGCTGCACGTGCTGCGCGACGTCACGCTCAATGTCGCGCTCGGCGAACGCGTGGTGGTCTGCGGGCCCTCGGGCTCGGGCAAGTCCACCCTGATCCGCTGCATCAACCGGCTTGAGGAGCACCAGGAGGGCAAGATCCTGGTCGATGGGATCGAGCTCTCCGACGACCTGCGCAGCCTGGACGCCATCCGCCGCGAGGTCGGCATGGTGTTCCAGAGCTTCAACCTCTTCCCGCACCTCACGATTCTGGAAAACTGCACGCTGGCCCCCATCTGGGTCCGCAAGATGCCGAAGAAGGAAGCCGAGGCGCTGGCGATGGAATATCTCGAGCGCGTCCGCATCCCCGAGCAGGCCAGCAAGTACCCCGGCCAGCTCTCGGGCGGGCAGCAGCAGCGCGTGGCCATCGCCCGGGCGCTGTGCATGAAGCCCAAAATCATGCTCTTCGACGAGCCGACCTCGGCGCTCGATCCCGAGATGATCAAGGAGGTGCTGGACACCATGGTGATGCTGGCCGAGACCGGCATGACCATGATCTGCGTGACCCACGAGATGGGCTTCGCCCGGCAGGTGGCCGACCGCGTCGTGTTCATGGACCGCGGCGAGATCGTGGAGCAGGGCGAGCCGGAAACGCTCTTCGCCAACCCCAAGACGGACCGGTTGCGGACCTTCCTCAGCCAGATCCTCCGGGGCCACTGAGGGGCGGGCTGCCATGGGGGCGCCAAGTTTGTTATGGGGTGGTCCTGGGGTAGCTCCCCCGCGCCCCCCATCGCCAAGGCCTGCCATTGACCTCCCCAGCCAGTCCCTCCCACTCCGATAAGCTCACCGCTGCTTCCCTGCTCGGCGTGCTCGGCATCGTCTACGGCGATATCGGGACCTCGCCGCTCTATGCGCTGCGCGCCGCGCTGCTGCATTTCGATGAGGGCGGCATCGAGGAATGGGAGATCCTGGGCGTCCTCTCGCTGATCTTCTGGTCGCTGATGCTTACCGTCACGTTGAAATACGTGACCTTCGTGATGCGGGCCGACAATAAGGGCGAGGGCGGCATCATGGCCCTCATGGCATTGGCCCACCGCTCGGCCACGACGCAGCGGGGCAAGCTGATCATCTCGCTCATCGGCATCACGGGCGCGTCGCTGTTCCTGGGCGATGGCATGATCACGCCGGCGATCTCGGTCCTGTCGGCGGTGGAGGGGCTGAAGGTCATCGACCCCGTCTTCGAGAACCTCGTGATCCCGCTGACGCTCGGCGTGCTGCTCGCGCTGTTCCTCGTGCAGTATCGCGGCACGGGGAAGATGGGCGCGATCTTTGGCCCGATCTGCGCCGTATGGTTCGGCACGATCGGGCTGCTGGGGCTGATCGAAAGCGTCCACAACCCGGCGGTCTTCGCAGCGCTCTCGCCCTGGCCCGCCATCCAGTTCTGCATCCACTATCATCTGGCCGCCTTCATCGCGATGGGCGCCGTCGTGCTGGCGGTTACGGGGGCCGAGGCGCTCTACGCCGACATGGGCCATTTCGGCCGCAAGCCCATCCAGGTCGCCTGGATCTGCTTCGTGCTGCCCGCCCTGGCGCTGAACTACTTCGGCCAGGGCGCGCTGTTGCTGCGGGATCCCGAGGCCATCTCCAGCCCCTTCTTCCTGCTCGCGCCGGAATGGTTCCGTCCCGTGCTCGTGGTGCTCGCCACGGCGGCGACCATCATCGCGAGCCAGGCGATGATCTCCGGCGCCTATTCCATCGCCCGGCAATGCGTGCAGCTCGGCTTCGCGCCGCGGCTGGAGGTGCAGCACACCAGCGCCACGGCGGAGGGGCAGATCTACATGCCCCAGGTGAACTTCGCGCTGCTCGTCGGCGTGCTCATCCTGGTGGTCGAATTCAAGAGCAGCGAAGCCCTGGCCGCCGCCTATGGCCTCGCCGTGACGGGCACCTTCCTCTGCACCACCGTCCTCGCGCTGCTCGTCTACCGCCGGCAGTTTGGCTGGAGCTGGCTGCTGGTGATCCCGGTCTTCGTGCCGCTGTTGCTGCTCGACATCTCCTATTTCATCGCCACGGCGCTGAAGATCCCCGAGGGCGGCTATGTGCCGGTGATCATCGGCCTCGTCGCCTTCACGATGATGCTCACCTGGTATCGCGGCCGCCAGCTGCTCTTCGCCCGCTTTCGGCAGGATAGCCTGCCGCTGAAGTCGTTCCTCGCCCGCCTGCCGCAATCGCGCACCACGCGCGTACCGGGCATCGCCGTCTTCATGACGGGACAGGCGGACTACCTGCCCGGCGCGCTGCTGCACAACCTCAAGCATAACAAGGTGCTGCATGAGCGCGTGCTCTTCGTGACCGTGCTGAACGAGGACATTCCCAACATCGCCCAGGAGCGCCGCGCCGAGGTGATGGATCTGGGCGGCGACATCCACCGCATCATCCTGCGCTACGGCTTTC
>JAQGHY010000108.1 GCA_028291455.1 Rubritepida sp.
CTCCACGAAGCGGTTGGTGAAGTAGCTATCCACGGGGATGTCGGCCAAGGGGAACTCCCGGTAGCGGTTCATCTCGACAATGTAGTCGCGGATGATGCCGAAATCGTATTGACCGAAGACGCGCAACTGGCCGTCTTCATCGCGCGTAGTGCGCTGTGAGGCGCTCTGCGAACCAAGCGCTTCGGCGATACGGCGCCCTTCGGACTGGTCCAGTACCGCGCCTGAAGTAAGTCGCTCATTCCGGCTGTACCCGCGCAAGCCGTAACAGGGCCTCGGCCCGTTCGAAATCTCGCCCGATATATGCGTCGAATTCTCTGCCGCTTTCGAAAAGCGGCACAATGCCGAGGCCGGCGAGCCGCGCCTGGACACCCGCCTCGCTGATGATGACCCGCATTTCTTCGGCGATCCGCGCTGAAATCTCGTCCGGCAGCCGAGCGGGCCCCCAGACGGCCCACCAGGAATGCGCGTCCACGCTAGGAAAGCCGGCCTCCGCCGTGGTGGGGATCTCCGGCGCAGCGGCATTGCGCCGGGGCGCGGTGAGCGCAAGGCCACGTAGCGTGCCGGCGCGGACCGGGGGCAGCATGGCCAGCATCGGATCCATATGCGCGCCTATGCTGCCGCCCAGCAGGTCGGCCAGTGCGGGCGCCGTGCCGCGATAAGGTGCCATCGTCAGGTCAGCACCGATTTGTCGAACGAATTCCACCGTGCCGAGGTGCCCTGCCGAGCCGAGCGATCCCACGCCGAAGGACCAGTCCTGGGGCCGTGCCCGCGCTGCTTCCGCAAGCTCTGCAAGCGTGGTTTGGGGGCGGTTCGGATTGATGGCGATCAGGACCGGCCCCTCGCCGGTGCGGGCGATCGGCTTGAGGTCGGTCAGCGGGTCGTAGCCGGGATTACGCATGACGAGCCGGGCGATCGTCTGAATGCTTGCCGAGACCAGCAGCGTATGCCCGTCCGGCGCTGCCTGGGAGACAGCGATGCCGCCGATCGTTCCGTTGGCGCCGCTGCGGTTTTCCACTGTCACCGGCTGTCCGCTGCGCTCCTGAAGCCGCTGCGCCAGCACGCGGCCCATGACATCCACCGATCCGCCGGCCGCGAAGGGCACGACAATGCGCACCGGGCGCGTCGGCCAGACCGGCCCGGCGATCGCATGCCCCATCGATAGCGAGGATGCGGCAGCGCCCAGCAGCGCGCGTCGCCGGATCATGCCGGCGCCCCCGCGAGCAAGTCCGCATAGTGCCGCTCCGCCACGTCGGGATGCGAGCGCAGCCGTCCTTTCAGGTAGTTCTCGCCTACATTGCGAAAGAGCGGGTTGAGCGGATCGGCCGTCGGACCGGTCGCCTCGGCGGCGAGATGCGGCGGCAGGTCCAGCAGCGGCACCGTCGCGTCTAGCCGCGCGCCGAGGAAGAAGGCGATAGACAGCCGGTCGCGCCCCACCGGCGGGCTTACCACGCGATGCACCGTGGCCTTGAGGTAGCCATTGGAGGCCAACTCCAGAAGCTCGCCGATATTGACCACGAAGCTGCCGGGAATGGGCGTCGCGTCGATCCACCCGTTCTCCCCTTGCACCTGAAGGCCGCCGGCCGTGTCCTGCACAAGCAGCGTGAGCAAGCCGCTGTCCTTGTGCGCGCCGACGCCCTGCTCGCTGTCCTCGGTGATGCGGCCTGGATAGCGGATGATCTTCATCGCCTGGTTCGGCAGATCGCGCGTGATCGCCTCGAAGGCACCCTTGGGTTGCTCCAATGCTTCAGCGAAGGCCGAGAGCAACCGGGTCGCAACCACCGTCAGAGCCGCCTGCCAGGCGAGCAGCGTCGGCCGGAGCATGGGGTGTTCGGCCGGCCATTGGTTCGGCCCCTGCAGACGCGTCCAAGCAGGCAAACCTGGGCGCTGTGGCAGCGCCTCACGCTCGGCATGGATGTCGAACTGCTCGCGCCAGTCGGGGGCGCCCCGCGTGATCTCACGCCCCGCCCGAGTGTATCCACGAAAATGCGGGGATTGGATCATCTCGACGTCCAGCTTCTGGGCCTCCGGCAAGGCAAAGAAGGCCCGTGCCTCGCGATGCACCTCGGCTTCGAGCTGCGCCGGGACGCCATGGCCGACGAGATAGAAGAAGCCGACATTGCGTGCGGCGTCGCGTAGCTCGGCCAGGAAAGCGGCGTGATCGGGCCCGCCCAGGCTCGAAAGGTCCAGGATGGGCAGGGAAGGCGTCGTCATCGATAGATGTCCTTTAAAGGAGTGAAAGAACTGGTCACCGCTGAAGCCCCCAACGGCGGATCGTGCGAGCCTCGATGGTGCGGAAGACCACGCCTTCCACGACAAGCCCAATGGCAATGACCGCGAGTAGCCCGGCGAAGACCTCGTCGATCTGGAGGTTGTTGCGGCGCTCGAAGATGAACCAGCCGAGCCCGCCCGATCGGGAGGTGGTGCCGAAGACGAGTTCCGCCGCGATGAGCGTTCGCCAAGCGAAGGCCCAGCCGATCTTCAGACCCGCAATGACGGCCGGCAGCGCGGCGGGCAGGAGGATGCGGAGCGTCAGCCGCCAGCCCCGCAGCCCTAGGTTTTCGCCGACCCGCCGAAGCGTTGGCGGGATGGCCTGCACGCCGGCATGCGCGTTGAGCGCCACCGCCCAAAGCACGGAATGGGTAATGACGAAGACAAGGCTGGGCGTGCCTAGCCCGAACCAGAGCAGCGCGAGCGGCAGCAGCGCGATGGCCGGCAGTGGGTTGAACATGGCGGTCAGCGTCGCGAGCAGCTCGCTGCCGAAGCGGCTCGCCACTGCCAGAAGCACCAGCAGCGTGGCCAGGGCGAGTCCGGCGCCGTAGCCCAGTGCCAGCACCTCCAGAGAGGCCAGCGCACGCGCCGGCAGTTCGCCCGAAATGGTCAAGCGCCAGAATGCGGCGAGCGTTGCGCTGAGCGTTGGGAAGACGAGGTCATTGTCGATCCAGCGGCCGTAGCCCTCCCAGGCTAGGCCGAGCACAAGCAGTACACCGGCGCGGCGCAGAGTGGGCTTCCAGGCGGCCTCGGCGGCGAGAGGACCGGCGGGCGGCTGGGGGCGCGCACCGTCAAACATCTGCGGGCTCCGGCAGAAGGAGGCGGTGCAGATCGGCTTGGAGCGCCGCGCGCGCCGCGCGGTCCTCCGGCACCTCGAGCACCGCCTGCACACGGCCGGGATGCGGCGAAAGCACGAGGATGCGGCTGCCCAGCAGCACGGCCTCCTCGATGGAATGCGTTACAAAAAGCAAGGTGAAGACATGCTCGTGCCAGAGCCGCAGCAGCTCCTCCTGCATGCGGCGGCGCGTCAGCGCGTCAAGCGCGGCGAACGGCTCGTCCATCAGCAGCAAGCGCGGCGGGGCGGCGAGCGCGCGGGCAATGGCCACGCGCATCTTCATCCCGCCAGAGAGCATGTGCGGAAATGCGTCGCCGAAGCCGGTGAGGCCGACCTGGTGGATCAGCGCCTCGGCCCGCGCCGACGCGACCTCGCGCGTCACGCCCGCGAGCCGCAGCGGATAGGCGATATTGGCGGCGACGCTCTTCCAGGGCAGCAGCTGGTCGAATTCCTGGAAGACCATCATCCGGTCCGGTCCCGGGCGTCGTACCGGTACTCCGTCCAGCAGTACGTGGCCCGCGCTTGGCCGGAGGAAGCCACCGACGGTCGCGAGCAGCGTGGACTTGCCGCAGCCGGACGGGCCGACCAGCACCAACCGCTCGCCCTCCGACAGCGAGAAGGATACGTTCTCGACGGCGGTAACCGGGCGGTTCGCGGTGCCGAAATGGACCGAGACCTCCTTGAGAGCGAGCAACGGCGAGAGCATCGTCAGGAGCCCACACCTTCATGCGCCTCGGGGAAGAAGACATCCTGCCAGCGCTCGATGCGCATCGGGATCTGGCCGATGCGATGTTGGAACTGGGCAAAGTGCAGCACGCCCTCCGGCCGGGAGGTGAAATGGTGATCAGGGTGGCGTATCAGCGCCTCTACGAAATCCACCGAGAGGGATGAACGCTCTGCACGGACGTAGAGCTCGGCCGCTTCTCGCGGATTAGCCGATATCCAGACATTCGCCGCCTCTTGGGCGGCGAGTAGCGCACGCAACGTGCGCGGATTGGCATCGCGCCACCGCTGCGTGGCATAAAGCAGCGTCACGCTGTGAGCACCGCCGACTACATCATAGGACGAGAGAACGCGGCGAATCTCCGGGTGTTGAAGTTGCTGGTTCTGGAAGGGCGGATTGCCGAAATGCGCGGTGATCTCGGTGCGGCCGCCGATTAGCGCAGCCGTCGCGTCCGGATGCGGCAGGCTGACCGTGAGCGGGTCAAGTCGTGCGTGCTGGCCGGGGCCGAACTCCTTCTCGGCTGCCATCTGCAGCGTCACCGCCTGGAATG
>JAQGHY010000159.1 GCA_028291455.1 Rubritepida sp.
GAGATCGACAAGCTCGGTGCCGACTGGCGGGGCGACCCTTCGAGCGCGCTGCTCGAAGTGCTGGATCCGGAGCAGAACTCGACCTTCGCCGATCACTATCTGGAGGTCGATTACGACCTGTCGGACGTGATGTTCGTGACGACGGCGAACTCGCTCCGCATGCCCCAGCCTTTGCTGGACCGCATGGAGATCATTCGCATCCCCGGCTACACCGAGGATGAGAAGGTGCAGATTGCCAAGCGGCATCTGGTGGCCAAGGTGACGGTTGCGAACGGGCTGAAGCCGGGCGAATGGTCGCTGGCGGACGACGCCCTGCTCGACCTCGTGCGCTACTACACGCGCGAAGCCGGCGTTCGCAGCCTGGAGCGGGAGATCGGTGGTCTCGCGCGCAAGGCGGTGAAGGAGATCGTCTCGAAGAAGGCCAAGAAGGTCGCGATCACGGTCAAGAACCTCGAGAAGTATGCGGGCATCAAGAAGTTCCGCTACGGCGAGACCGAGAGCGAGGACATGGTCGGTGTCGTCACCGGCCTGGCTTGGACCGAGGTGGGCGGCGAGATCCTGACCATCGAGAGCGTGGTTGTGCCCGGCAAGGGCAACATCAAGCCGACGGGCCAGCTCGGCGACGTCATGAAGGAGAGCGTGAGTGCCGCGCTGTCCTATGTGCGGTCCCGTTCGATCAGCTTCGGCATCAAGCCGACCCTGTTCGAGAAGCGGGACATCCATGTGCACGTGCCGGAAGGCGGGACGCCCAAGGATGGTCCTTCGGCCGGCGTGGCGATGGCGACCTCCATCATCAGCGTGCTGACCGGCATTCCCGTCCGGCGCGACGTGGCGATGACGGGCGAGATCACGCTGCGTGGCCGCGTGCTGCCGATCGGCGGGTTGAAGGAGAAGCTTCTTGCGGCCCTGCGGGCGGGGATCACCACGGTCTTCATCCCCAAGGACAACGAGAAGGACCTCGCGGACCTGCCGGAGAGCGTCAAGAAGGCGCTGCGGATCATTCCGGTGAGCCATGCCGACGAGGTGATCAACCAGGCGCTGGTACGGGCGCCTGAGGCGATCACCTGGGTCGAGCCGGAGGAGACGCCGGTGCCGCCCGCCGAATCGGGAACGGCCGTTCGCCCGCACTGAACGAGCGTCCGATGATGTGCTGAATAGGGGGTGTCGCGTGAGCGGCACCCCTTTTCTTTGCCAAGCCGATCAAGGCTTTGCGCGAGCTATCTCCAAAAAACCGAGGGTTTCCGCCACGAATCGGGCGATGCGGCGATTGACGTGGCGGAAAACCGGCCCTTAGTGTCGGCCATGGATCGCGGCAGTCGAATCGTTCTTCTCGCCAGCGGATCAATCAAAAGGGGGGTTCTCCCATGAACAAGCAGGATCTCGTTGCCGTCGTCGCCGAGTCGGGCGAGCTGTCGAAGGCCAAGGCCGGCGACGTGCTGGATTCGGTCTTCGACGCAATCACGAAGGCGCTGAAGAAGAAGCTGGAGGTTCGCCTCGTGGGCTTCGGTACCTTCAGCACCAGCAAGCGTAAGGCCGGCAAGGGCCGCAACCCGCGCACGGGCGAGGAGATCAAGATCCCCGCCTCGACGACCGTCCGCTTCAAGGCCGGCAAGAACCTCAAGGACTCCGTGAACTAACTCAGCACGGATCACGTTGCCTGGGCGCCGCTTTGCGCCCGGCCTTAAGTAGGCGCCATCCTGGCGAGGCACGGCCTCGCCAGGGCCTTCAGGGCCCCTACAGCCGCTTTGTCGGCCTAGCACTCCATATGCGATCCACTGCAAAGCGAGCCGGCCGTATGGCCGCGCCCGGCGTTTGCGGGCATAGATGCGTCTCGGCCTGAGGGCGCTTAGCTCAGAGGTAGAGCGCCTGCTTTACACGCAGGATGTCGGCGGTTCGACCCCGTCAGCGCCCACCAGCCCGCCATCCCAACAGTCCGTTGCCCCGCTTCGTCGATGGCTGTTCCCGCTTCCGCCGGGCTCCTGATTTTACCCACAAGTTTAGTGATGTCCGTTGGTTGACAGCCATAGGACGCGGGCCTACACGCCCCCTCGTCTTAAGCGGGTGTAGCTCAGTTGGTTAGAGCGCCGGCCTGTCACGCCGGAGGTCGCGGGTTCGAGCCCCGTCACTCGCGCCAGACTTATCTGGCGGTGACATTCTTCAAAACACCGAGATTTTGTTGTTGCGAACCGTTCGCAAAACCCACGATAATCCTCGTTGCTGAAACGGCTTTAACATCTCCCCCTATGGCGGAACCGGCGGCCCTTGCTGTATGGTGCGCTGCGTCAGATGGATGCGCGCATTCGTCCGGCCCGCCCTGTCCTGAAATGGGATAAGGCCGCGGAATTGGTGCAAGCCCAGCTAAAGTGGAAAGCAAGGCCGTAAGATGACGCAGCCCCTGCTCGCCGAGTATTTTCCCATTCTCGTTTTCCTGGGGATCGCCGGCGGCATCGCCGTCGCGATGGTCGGCGGGAGCCTGCTGGCCGCACACCAGAAACCCTATGCCGAAAAGCTCTCCGCCTACGAATGCGGCTTCGCGCCCTTCGACGACACGCGTCGCCGGTTCGATGTGCGATTCTACCTGGTCGCCATCCTCTTCATCATCTTCGACCTCGAAGTGGCCTTCCTCTTTCCCTGGGCGGTGACGCTCGGGCAGATCGGCTGGCTCGGCTTCGGCTCGATGATGGGTTTCCTGGGCGTGCTGACGGTGGGCTTCATCTATGAGTGGCGCAAAGGCGCCCTGGACTGGGAGTAACCGCCATGAACGAACTCGCCTGGAATAAGGATGGCCTCCCGCCCGGGGCACAACAGGACTCGGTTCTTCGCGCCGTTACCGGCGAGATCGAGGAGAAGGGCTTCGTCGTCGCCAACGTCGACAAGGTCGTGAATTGGGCCCGCACCGGCAGCCTCTGGCCGATGACCTTCGGCCTCGCCTGCTGCGCCGTGCCGATGATCCACGCCTATATGGCGCGCTACGACCTCGACCGCTTCGGCGTCATCCCCCGCGGCTCGCCGCGGCAGTCGGATGTGATGATCGTGGCCGGCACGCTGACCAACAAGATGGCTCCCGCGCTTCGCAAGGTCTACGACCAGATGTCGGAGCCGCGCTGGGTCATCTCCATGGGCAGCTGCGCCAATGGCGGCGGCTACTACCACTACAGCTACAGCGTGGTCCGCGGTTGCGACCGTATCGTGCCGGTGGACATCTACGTGCCCGGCTGCCCGCCGCCGGCCGAAGCGCTGGTCTACGGCATCATGCAGCTGCAGAAGAAAATCCGGCGGACGGGGACCATCCTTCGTGGTTGATGTCGAGGCGGAGGTCCGCGAGGTCCTGGGCGAGCGTCTGCCCGTGCAGTTCAGCCGTGTGCGCTACGGCGCCGAGCTGGTGCTGCACACCACGCGCGAGGCGCTGTTGCCGCTGATGCTGCTGCTGCGCGACTCGCCGGCGCTCGACTTCGCTCAGCTCATGGATGTCTGCGGCGTTGACTGGCCCGAGCGGCCGGAGCGCTTCGACGTCGTCTACAACCTGCTATCGCTCACGCGGAACGCGCGGGTGACGGTGATCGTGCCGACCGACGACACGCAGCCGGTGCCGAGCGTGGCGCCCATCTGGCCCACCGCGACCTGGTTCGAGCGCGAGGCTTGGGACATGTACGGCATCGTCTTCGCCGGCCTCGACGATCTGCGGCGCCTGCTGACGGATTACGGCTTCGAGGGCCATCCGCTGCGCAAGGATTTCCCGCTGTCGGGCTTCGTGGAGGTCCGCTACGACGCCGCGGCCGGACGCGTCGTGAACGAGCCCGTGCAGCTCACGCAGGATTTCCGCTCCTTCGACTTCATGAGCCCCTGGGAGGCCATGACCACGCTTCCCGGCGACGAGAAGGTGCATCTCAACCGGCTGCCTCCGCCGGAGTCGGCCAGGACGGAAGGCGACAAGCCGTGAGTGATCTCAGCCCCATTGGCGCGGCCGAGCCCGAATCGCAGCGGCGCATCGTCGAGATGGACAGCCACACCATCAACTTCGGCCCGCAGCATCCTGCCGCGCATGGCGTGCTGCGCCTGATCCTGGAGATGAAGGGTGAGGTGGTGGAGCGCGCCGATCCGCATATCGGCCTGTTGCATCGCGGCACCGAGAAGCTGATCGAGTACAAGACCTATCTGCAGTCCAATCCGTACTTCGATCGGCTCGACTACGTCTCGCCCATGTGCATGGAGCACAGCTTCGCCCTCGCGACGGAGCGGCTGCTCGGCATCACTCAGGATATCCCGATCCGGGCACAGTACATCCGGGTGATGTTCGCCGAAATCACGCGCATCCTGAATCACCTGCTGAACGTCACGACCTACGCGCTGGACTGCGGCGCCATCACGCCGGCGCTCTGGGGCTTCGAGCAGCGCGAGCATCTGCTCGAAATGTACGAGATGACCTCGGGCAGCCACTATCACGCCAACTACTTCCGGGCCGGTGGCGTCGCGAAAGACATTCCGGTCGAGCTGCCGCCCAAGCTCGAAGCCTGGTTGGCGCAGTTCCCGAACTTCCTGGACGAGCTGGAAGGGCTGCTGACCAACAACCGCATCTTCAAGCAGCGCACCGTGGATATCGGCGTGATGTCGGCCGAGCAGGCGATGCAGTGGGGCTTCTCCGGCCCCTGCCTGCGCGCCTCGGGCGTCGCCTGGGATCTGCGGAAGTCGCAGCCCTACGACGTCTATGACCGGATGGAGTTCGACGTGCCGGTCGGCCGCAACGGCGATTGCTACGACCGTTACCTGGTCCGCATGCAGGAGATGCGGCAGTCGATGCGCATCATCCGCCAGTGCCTGGACCAGATGGAGCCGGGCCCGATCAAGATCCTCGACAACAAGATCGTCCCGCCCTCGCGCGGGCAGATGAAGCGCTCGATGGAAGCGCTCATCCACCACTTCAAGCTTTACACCGAGGGCTATCATGTGCCGGCGGGCAGCACCTACACCGTGACCGAAGCGCCCAAGGGCGAGTTCGGCGTCTATCTCGTCTCCGACGGCGGTAACAAGCCGTACCGC
>JAQGHY010000067.1 GCA_028291455.1 Rubritepida sp.
AGCATCGACATGTTCTGGTGCGGCGATCTGGCTGAGGGCGAGCGCGACCCGCAACTCATTTCGGACATTCTCGCTGCGGACAACCTTTTCGGCTGGCTGCGCACGCGATGCGACGATGGCCTGTTGTGTCAGACCTTCGACGGCACACGTCCAGACGAGATCTTCCGGAACGCGATCCGGGCGCTGCCCTTGAGCCAGCTCCCGCCACGCTTCGTCGACACGCGCGAACAGCCGATGCGGAGCCAAGTCATTAAAAGACTGAGCGGCAGGAACAATCACCTCGTGATCGGATCTGGGTTCTACGAAGCGAGCGTTGAAGAGGAGAGCGAAGGCCTGATCGAAAGCCTCCGCGCGGCATTTGTCCACAACAGGCAACTTACCAAAAATGCGGTGCTGGATCTCGTGCTCAATCCGGAATGCTGCCAAGGCCTGCATGCTCAGGGCGCCCGCTTGGTAGAGAAGGGGTGGATGCTTCGGAACCCTGGCTCCTGTCACGCCGAACACAGCCAAGCCAAGCTGCACGCCAAATACCTCTTCGTCGCGAAGTACGCGCGCTCGGGAGAGATCGGTCCGGCGCAGATTTACATCGGCTCGGCCAATTTCAGCCGCATGGGATTCGAGAGCACCGCTCCCAGCGGAAACCTCGAGGCGGGCATCGTCATTACGCCAGATCCGAAGCTGAGTTGGCGCCGAAATGCGAGGAATGGAGTTCGAGAGTTCCTGCCTGGCAACTTCGACACGGAGGTCGAATTGGCGGCCCTTGCGCCCGGCGCCGCTTTCGAGCTGCCTTCCGAGCCACCACCGCCGCCGCCGGTCACCTTTGTCGAATGGGTGGACGGTCGACTCAGCGCTCCTGATGGCTGCGACGAGGAGGTCGAGGTCGTCAGTTCCGATCACGAGCCGGTCGCGCTGCCCTGCGACTGGCCCGCACCACCGCCGGCCTACGCAACGTTACATCCAAGCGGCTGGAAGGTGCCTGTGCGCGCCGACGGGGTGTTGGTCGTGCCGAAGCGCGAGCGGCCGAGCCTGGACGATATCCTCGCGAGGATCGGTTGTTTTCCAGCCTTCGTTGTCGGGGGCGACGAAGATGAGGAAGAGGGCGAAGAGCGCGACCAGGAAATTTTCGGCGGCGCACTTGGAGACTTCGACAACGCGGCGCGCGCCTATCCAATTCGGCAGATGATGCGCCTGATCACGCGTCTTACGGAGGCTCAAAAGGCACTCGATCCGCGGGATTGGCAGCGGTGGTGCCGCGAACTCCAACAAGACCTTCCGAGCCTTGCTCAGACGGAGCCAGCTATGATGGCGCCCTTTGTCGCGGCGGGCGTCAATCCATTGCGTGCCTTGGCCGACGTCGAATTCCTCCCCATCGGTGTCGATGCGGGCAAGATCGAGGCGGCCCTCAGCCGTATCGAGGACGCGTGGGGACTGTCCGGCACGCATGATCTATGGGCACGGATGTCATGAGCGGCTTCGAAGGATGGGGCCGCGTCGCGGAGATTCTCGAGGGGAGAGCGGCCGAAGCTGAACGCTTGGATGACGAGATTGCGCTCATTGATGAAGGACAGCGCGCCAGCATCCGTGTGATCGCCGAGCGTCTGCGGAATGGCCGACGAGCGCTTCTGGTCGCGGACGAAGTCGGCATGGGAAAGACGCGGACTGCGGTTACCCTGATCGACGCGGTACGGCGCTGCGGTGGTCGGGCCGCGATCGTGATGCCGGCCGGTCTCGGCTCGCAGTGGCAGGCAGAGCTGCGGCTCTTCGACCCAGACGACCGCACGCTCTTGCCGCTCCGAAGCTACGAAAGCTTCGTGAAGGGATTCGGCAGCGAGGGCGACGGCGATCTCACCGCAGGCTGGCAGGAGCGGCGCGATGCGACGCTGCGCGACCGGCGCCAGCAGCGGGAGTTGCCAGAGAGTGATTGGCGCGACGAGAAGATTCTGATGGTCTCTCACGCCTTCGCCCGGATGGCATTTCCGTTGCCCTCGAACGGAGAGCTCCCCTGGCGGCGGGAGCTCATGCCGGCCATCGGGGCCTTGTACGACGCCAGGCGCCGCAACATGCGCGACGGCGGCCGTGGCGAGCGCCGCGCCACCCACAGGGCGGCCTGTGCCGCCTTCGAGACGCTTGCCATTGAGAGCCTGAAGATCGAGCGGGTGCGGGATTGGCGCTCTGTCTCGTCCGATGACTATCGCCGCGCGGCTCTTCCGGTAGTCGGGCGAGCGCTTGGCCGTTTCGATTTGGTTGTAATCGATGAGGCGCACAAGGCGCGCGGCGAGGACAGCAGCCTCTCACGTATCCTTGGGCCCCTGCTCTGGGAGAGCGATGACTCGTTCCGTCTTGGGATGACCGCGACGCCGGTCGAACTGGACGCAGACCAGTGGCGCAGCACACTAAGGCGCCTCGTCAACGCGCAAGGCACTGCAACGAACGACGAGGTAGGCCGTATGCTGTCGGGGTTGGAGAAGCCAATTTCGGACTACGCAGCGACAACGAAGAGGCTGCGCACCGAGCCTCTTGGTGAGGCGCTCGTAGCGGAATTCGAGTTGGTTTCGGTGCGCTTTGCGCATGCGCTCGGCCCCTATGTGATCCGCCGCGATAAGCGCTCGGACAAGGAGCTAGGCGCTTTTCGAGAGACGCACGGGGTCGATTATCGAGACATCCGGACGGTATCGGTTGCTCCGGCTAATATGGGGCGTGACTGGCTACGAGCCTTCTGTGCGGCGGAGGCGCTCTCGCTTCTTCCAAGTACGGATCGCGCCACGAAACGTTATCGGCTGATGCTCGACAAGGCGCATGGCCTCGACAAGCTTATCCTGCAGGACGAAGTCGAGGGAGCGGCTGTCGAACCCAACTTCTGGTCCCGAAATTCCATGCTACCGGCCGGAACGAACATCTTCGAGCACCCAGCCATTTTGGCGGCAGTCAAAGTCATTGAGGCCCCGACCGCAGAAGGCCGCAAGGTGCTGGTGTTCGGCACACTGATCAAACCTCTCCAGGCGCTGACCCGCCTCCTCGACGCCCGCGCTATGCTGCGCCATCTCTCCGACGGACGGCACTGGCGGGCAAGCCGCGTTTCCGCCGGCGCCGAGGCCGCCGTTCGCGCGGCCCTGCAGTCGTCGGATCGCCCGCTCCGCGCCCCCGACAGCCTAGACGGGGTAAACCTGCTCCTGAAGGAGCGTTACGATGAGGCCCATCGCAGACGGGGTGCGGGTTTACGTGCGATCCACCGCGAGATCACCACGCGGGCGCAGGAGGGAGAAGATACTGCATCGCTAATCTCGCAGATCTGGCTCGGGGAAGACCTTGGCGAGCTTGCCAGCGAAAGCGGGATCGCGCTGTTGCTGGAGGCACTCGAGATTCGCCTTGCTCGACGGCCCAAAGCTCAGGGCGCAGGAGAGCCATCGGACTGGACAACCGAGCGCCTTCTTCAAGAAACGTCTGCGCTGATCTCGGAACTTTCTGAAGGCGCAGGTGACAGCTTCACGGAGGAGATTAGGAACAGCTCCTCCGCCGGGAAAGAGAGCCGCTTACAACTGCTCCTGAACTATCTCGCCGATTACTCCGGGCGAGAAGGTTCCTTTGCCCGCCTACTCTACGGACAAACCACACCCCAAACCAGACGCCTCCTCCAAGCATCCTTCAACCGCGAGGGATCCTGGCCCATGGTGCTGGTCGCGCAGTCGACGGTTGGGCGCGAGGGGCTCAACTTACATGAGGAGTGCCGCACGGTGGTTCTTCTCCATGCAGAGTGGAATCCTGGTGTCGTCGAGCAACAGATCGGCCGGGTGGATCGCAAGAACAGCCGCTTTTTGAAGGACTACCGCGCGGGCACTTGGCGGAACAACGAGGCGACACCGCCGCGGATCGAGATACACTGCATTCAGATGGATGGAGGCTACGACAGCCTTCACTGGGCCGTGCTTGGTGAGCGTTGGGCCTCTCTTCGCGCCCAGCTGCACGGCGACGTTGTTTTGATTCAGGATCGGAGGCGTGCCAGGACCGATCCCGAGTTAGCGGCCTTAATCAACAGGCTCGATATTGCGACGCCGGACTTCCACCCAAAGCCCACGAGCCGCGCAGCCTTCACAGCGCGCCGCGAGGCGGTCAACATAGCCAATGAATGCTGACCATCCATTCCCAGAGCAATCGACACGCCTACATCGTGGCGCACCTCGATCCAAGGCCACAGAGGCCACTTGTAGGCGGCCGCCGAAATAGGCCGCGCCTGCCAGCGGTTGCTTAAGGTTCTCGTGCTGCGTCCACGCAGCCCCGAGCTCCTGGACCAAACAGGCATCGCTGAACCTCTTCACCACGGGCGTGAAGGTTAGCAGCGACTGTCGTCGCTGCAGGGAGCAACTGGCCCCATGTGCCCTTAGACGCCCCCGCAGACGCCATATCAAAAAGCGAGGCAAGCCAGCTCAGTTCTCAACGGTCAATTGTCCCCAATCGTCGACAGGCCCGCACGCGCCGTGACCTTCCGCCAAGAGCCTGCGCACGCGGGACATCTACATCCCCGACCTGCTCATCGATATGATCTCTGTGAAGACGCGTGACTTCAGTGATGTCCGCTCGACCCGCCGAGGCCGATCGCGACGTCGAAGCGTTAGTCCGAGGACAGCGACATAACGACAAGCGTGCCCAGTAACCATTCTCGTCGTCTTCTGATCTCGTCGTCTTCTGATCGGTCGCGCGTGAGGACCTAGTGGGCACGGCGAACTATTCCGACAGAGGCGATACAGCCAGCTCGGCCTTAAGCGAAATTAAAGACGTAAGAGACAGTCCCACCCTCCTCGGCCGATTGCGATCCGTAGAAGATCTGGAACATGTTAGTGATTAACGAATGTCGGGCCTGCTCTGAATGCCTTTCGGCCACCTCGACCGAGTGCTCACCGCTCCATAATTTCTGCGCGTGAATTGCGTCTAGCTCGAGCCCGGCATTAAACGGCCTTTCGGCGCCTCGCTGGTTTACTGCCCAGATGAGTTCGTGTCACATACTGGCGATGGATTGTCATGCTAGCTCGTCGGCTAGCAAAAATCATCAATCATCAAACCGAAACCCAACCCTTCAGTTTCAAATAAACTCGGGTATTAGTGTGCTTATATTCCATTACAAAAGGCCTCCCGACGAAATTATACGGAACATCGCTTATCACGCTGTGGAATAAACGACCATTTGCTCGCACAGACTGGTTGCCAGCGAGGAGGCGCAGCCCGACACCAGCCTGGTTTGGGACCTGCGACACAAATCCGACATGGCCATTCGTTGTTTCTTCGTCCGAATCAGCAATTCGCAGTACAAATACGGCCAAATCTCCCTCCCGCGGGGTGTCAGTTTGGCGCAATGGAGAATTCGGACTCAAAAACGATTGCGCGCTTGCAAGCCCTGTTGTCGGTTTATTGCCTCGATGTAGGCACCAACCGACGAAAGCTGCACACCAAGGGATTAAATCCGGCGATTCAGGAAAACCCACGCCATCGAGAAACGTGCTTATCACCGGATTCCAAGGGCCTGGCGTAGGCCATCTTCCCCGGAATCTTTCTGGGAATTCATCGCTTAAGAAGGCCCTGGCGATATCGATTGGCCTGCCCACACTTGGAATTTTGTCTCTGAGTAGTATCTCCGCCAATAATCTATCATCGTGCGACGGTTCAGAATTTCCGCGTTCCATAAAGTGAGGGCCAAAATCTGGTTCCGAACTATCTGGCATCCCGTCGAACTCATAGTCTTCGGCTCCAGAAGCACCCACCGATTGGAGCAATGTAGCGCAGGAAACCCCTAAAACTCTCCGACGTCCGATCAAAACATCGTTGAACGACATCAAACTCATCTCACCCTCCCTGCCTTTGTTCAAATTTGTCTGGGTTGAATGCACGAACATATCCTCGCTCATCGGCCAGTATTTCGTGAAACCACCATGTGAAACGGTCTTCGACTTGAGAGAAAGGAGTTTGCGTCAGTTGCGATGATTGTGGTATCAGCCGACCGCCTGCTGACGCGCAAATCCAAGACGTATCTATGGCAGCTGACGTGTTGACTCCTCCAATTATCCCTAGAAAAATAACCCGCCCCGCCAATTGGATCCTTGCGGACGACTGGGCATCCATTGTTAGCTCCGGTGATGGCATACGCGCCGACGCCACATTAAACGGATCGCCGGGGCGGCAAAATCCCCAAGAAAGCTCTCGCACAAAGCCCGCCATATCACCGCCGCCTCGCGCGAGATATCCATCCGACATTTCTAAAGTCATATGAAAAAATCGACCCAGCGCCGGATTTACCGGCGAGAATGGGAACTCGAAAGGCATGATTCTTAATCTTCCGCGCCCTTCCATGACAACATCGGCGTGATTAGAAGGGCTGTTCGCATTTTTTTCGAACGATACGTCTCTATAGGTCACACAACTCGAAAACGGAGTTATCTTGGATGAGAGAAAAGCCTGGATTTTTCGCATAGGGAGAATAGCGTTGATTCTATCGCTATTCTCCAAAGTCGAAATCACGATCCCGACGACTATTCGGTTGGCATCGAAAACCGGCCCCCCGGAATGCCCTTCCTCAATTGGTGCGTCAGTGAAAATTAATTGCGGGCCGAAACTTCTTACCCGGCCCGAGGCTAAGTCGAGGCGAGAATATCGCGGCCAGCCAAGCGCATAAACAGCGTCGCCCTGTTCCAAAGAGGAACTCCAACATATCGGCAAAGGACGGGCGCTCCGAAGTATTGGACCGACCTCTGGAAATACTAATGCAGCATCGACATCTCTATCCTGACTCGGTATCATCGAACTTGCAGGCTCTTCAAACCAGGGCCCGTTACTAGTTCCTACCGAAAATCGAATTGTGAATCGTCTGTATACGACATTAGCATCATCTTCGAACAAATGCCTTGCAGTTAAAATTTTAATTCCATCCGCATCACCCGAGGATATGATAAATCCAGTTCCACTTTCTAATGTATTGGAGCCATCGGTAACGCGAATGAAGACAATACCCCCACCAAATTCCGCGGATAGTCCTTGAGGCCGAGACGAAGTTGTAGATGCAAAGCCGAGGCCTTGACCGGTTGCCTGCTCGCTAAAGCTTGCAAGTAGACAGAACAAAAAAAACAGAGTTTTGGACATGTCGGCCCCTCCATCTCGGAAATTCAGTGCGGGAGTGTTCCTGAAATCACCGTCGGCACCCATATCAATGCCAATTTATTTTTGCTGCCGGCTATATCAGTCCTAGGACATTGGTGGGACGGGGAAACCCATATTCGTGAGGAACGTTCGGTTCCCGAAGAAAAACGGGACTTTCATAATATCCGGATCTGCGAAGGCAATTCTTCCATTTGCAATTTCCCCAATTGCCCTAATTGAGTCCAAGGGCGTTAGACCGACTTTGGAAGAAAGATAGCCGTCAGCTGCAGCGACCGCGGTCTGGATAGCTTGCCGCGTAGTTTCTAAGGCATAGGGTTTTGATGAGAGTGCATTGCTGAGGCCGGTGAGTTCCGGCGCGTTTAGCGATATCTCTTGCAGCGTTGCTGGCGAGCTCCAGCCTGGATAAGGCGTCTTCGAGCGCCCAAGGATGGTGTCAGGCGCAAAGTTCTGAACGGCCTGCGTAGGCTGTACAAGCTCATTCGACGCCTCCGGCCTAACCATATTGGACGCAAACTCTATTTGGATGACTACCTCGAAAACTGGGATGCCATCCGAAGTCTGGAGGAACCAGTCAGATTTAGTCCAAAAGTAACGGTTGTCCTGTTCCACCTTCACTCGAGGACCGAGCGCCTGGACGGACACGACAGTGCTGCCTGTCGACAGGGCGCTACTAACGGTACTGTCAATCGTAGAAGCTACGCGCTGAACGGCCGGTTGCGCCAACGCTCCCACGACCACCGAAAGTCCAGCTGTCGGTCCCGCAGCGAGTATCGTTCCTATACTAGCAAGTGTCGATGTAACACCACTAATTACTCTAGATGCTTGAATATTGTTGACATTAGATGACTGGCCAAAAATCTTGAACAGAAGTGCGTCCGAACTGGATATTTGCTGCCAAGGAGTTGCGGCATAGCCAACATTTCGCGCCATCAGAGTCGGCGATCTATTTCTGGCCGAACCAGAATAGTCCAGTACAAATAATGGAATTTTCAACCCCAGCGCGTCATCGCTATCAAAATTACCAATTCCCGTAGGTATAGAAAAATTCAGAACATATCTCGTCGTGCTTTCGTCAAACTCGCCTTTGATCGCCTGCCATAATTTTCCTGCGATACTTGTAGATGCCGCTGGTATCGCTCCGTTCCATCCTTCTTGCAAAATTTTTGTCGTGATGACAAATCGGGCATAGATATCGGTCACAGGCGCGCTCAGCGCCGAGTTATCTAGCCCTTGCCGCAGATTTCGCTGGAACAGAGTCGATTGGTTCAGTGGTCTCTGAGCGGAAATGGTGCCCGGCGGAATCGGATCAGGCGACGTAGACGGTTGCCTGTTCGGTTCAGGGCGATTTGGATCGCAACAGCCGGCGAGAATGGGCGCAGCGCCGCCGATAAATGCTCTTCGCGCAAACATCATCTTTATTCTCCCGGTTATAGGGACGCTAGGAGATGATTGGAGACATGTCCAGGCAAAATAAACTCGCGCGCGGCGGCTTGCAACGTGACCTCTTTGAACGTCCGTAGTTACGCTTGAGTAAAACATTAGCGATGTCGAAGAAGAGAGTGCTTTGCTATGGCGGCGATCCAATGACAAATCACCAGTCGAAATGGCGGTTTCTTTCCGAATCCGGATAGCGGCCGCACGGCCGCAACGTGTGGTATCGGTTCCTTTGCTGCTCCAGTTTTTACCAACACAAACATACTATTATCTGTTGGCGCCGCGCTCAGGCTTAGGTGTGGTTTGGACAATGGCCTCAGCGGCTCGGAATGAGGGGCGTCTTCTCTCTCCAGGCGGCGGAGACTCTCCGGGCCTCAAGGGTTAGGCCTTTGCCGGACTAGGCAAGCCGGGTGGGCCTTTCCTGCACAGTGCCCAGCTCTGGGTCCCCGATGACATCCAGCGCTCGTGGATCTTGCGGCGACAGAAATTAAGCGAAAACCTCCGAGAGGTTTTTGCATCGAGTCACACCCCCTCCGCCAAGTGCGCTCTGGTTCTAGGCGCTACTCACATTTTCGCTCTGCCCCGCTGAGGAACTCAACGGCGATAGAAGCCCAGTTAAAGGCTGCGAGAGGTGTTCGGAGGGAGTCGCACCTCCTCCATCAGTTCAGAGGTCCCGCCGAGGGTGCCTAATCGGTACCTGTGCGACGGCGCCGAGCGCTTCAACAGATCAGGGGGCAGGCATAGCGGAGCGACTGACTCACCAAACCGCGTCCACTTGAGACGGATGAAAGTGCCCGAGGTCTGCGTCGCCCGTGAAATTCGTTTGCCCAAGCATCTCGGATTATGGAAAGAACTGCCCTGGCGAGCCGTTTTAGCCTTCGCTGTGAGAGGACGGCGCTCAATGCCTCTAGGTCCGACACCCCTTCCTCCCCGTCGTGGCGATCCTTTGGAGCCTCGCGCGCGTGAGCTGGCAATAGCGGCTCACGTGGATCCGGATAGCCGGTCTCTCAAGCCCGGGAGTGAACGCGGCCAGCCGGCCTGGTGTGGGTTTCGTGATGCGGTGCGGGCTGAGACCGAGGCGAACCGGGCCGCCATGCTGGCGGGGACACTCGCCCCACAGGCCGCGGAACACCGCAACGCACCGTTGGTGGTTCTCGGCGATCATTCCGAGGGGACGCTCAGCCAGATGCGCACCTGCATGGGGGTGGGCCGGGTGGTAGCAGGCGTGCTCTGCGCGGACGGGCATCTTGGCTACGCACAGCCCGTGGGTGGCGTAATCGCCTATGATGGGCAGATCAGCATCTCCGGTGTCGGTTTCGACATTGGCTGCGGCAACATGGCAGTACGCCTGGACGTCCCCTTCGCGGCAATCCGCGACAGGGTGGCCGGACTGCTCGGCGAGATCAGGACCACGATCAGTTTCGGGATTGGGCGGAGCAACAGCGAGCGCGTGGATCATCCCCTGCTGGATGACCTCGAGCCCTGGCAGGTTTCCGGAATGGCAGATTATCGGGACAAGGCGAGGGCTCAGCTAGGGACCGTCGGCTCCGGCAACCATTATGTGGATTTGCTCGAGGATGAGGAGGGCATGGTCTGGATCGGCGTGCATTTCGGCAGCCGCGGCCTGGGTCATACGAGCGCCGCCCGCTACCTCGCTCTGGCCGGAGGCAAGGAGGGGATGCATGTGGCCCCTGCCCTCCTGGCGGACGATAGCGACCTTGGCCGCGGCTATATCGCGGCGATGGAACTGGCGGGGCGCTATGCCCAGGCTGGGCGGGAATGGGTAGTGGACCGCGTGCGCCGGATCGTTGGTGGCGAAGTGAGCGACACGGTGCACAACCACCACAACTACGCTTGGCGGGAGCGACACGGCGGCCGCGACCTTTGGGTGGTCCGCAAGGGGGCGACGCCCGCCTTTCCGGGGCAGCGCGGCTTTGTCGGCGGTTCGATGGGTGACGACGCCGTGATTCTGGAAGGGCTCGACACACCAGCTGCCGCGGCCTCGCTCTATTCCACGATCCATGGCGCGGGCCGGACCTTTGGCCGGATGGAGGCGAAACGTCGGCTGACGCGTCAACAGATGGATGACTGGTTGCGCGAGCGGGGCGTGGTACTGGCCGGTGGCGATCTGGATGAAAGTCCCATGGCGTATCGACGCCTGGCGGATGTGCTGACTCACCATCTCGGGTCGGTTCAGGTCCGTCACCGGTTGCGGCCCTTTGCCGTTGCAATGGCCGGCACAGGAGAGTTTGACCCGTTCAAGGATTGATCCACCAGGTGACGGTGGTCGTCGGCCAAGACAGGAGGACAGACGACATGCCGCTATTGCCCGATAGGCGCTGAGCAAACCGAGCGTCAAAGAAGCTCCGGGCGCAGCGTGGACCTTCGCCAATGAACCTTTGCAAGGCGACCGGCGATCTGACCGGATAGTTTTCGAAAGAGCGTCGCTAAAGCCGAATGCCCTGGTTGCTCACTGAACAGTCCCCCGCCTTCCTTGGGCCGAGTTGACCACCCCCGAAGAACATCGACCGCAGCTGCTTTGACGGTCTTATCGGTCCGTCAAGACGCTCAGCACCCGCCACAAGGCATCGTAGCTCCCTGTCAACTCCTGAACGGCCGCGCCTTCCGAAATCGTCGTGGTTTGTCCCACCGAGACCAGCTGGCCGATGCCAGCGACACGTTGCTCCTGGATCACCACGACCAGGTCCCCCACTCTGATGGCCGGCTCGACGTCACAGATCAGCACGTGGCGTGGCTGCAGCAGCCCGTGCTGGCGCGTGAGTGTGAGCGCCACGCTTGCGACGGGTCGTGGCGCCGAAAGACCTTCAGCAGCTCGCCGCTTCTTCAGAAGGCTGGCCAGATCGACGGGATTCCGTTCAGATATCTGGGACAGCAGGGTTCGGCTGTGGCTTGTCGATAAGCTGAGCAGTCCAGGTCGTGGTTCAGCCACCTCGATTGAAGGTCCGCTTGCGCCATCGGACAACTCGCCGGCTGGCGCCCAAAGGATCTTCTCGAGCTCGGCGTGGACATCGTCGGGCAGAACCCTTGGGCTGCCTTTGGCGATGTACTGCTGGAAGTACGACGGGTTCTTGCCGACTCGCGTCGAGAGCTCCTTGAGCCCGATACGCCGGTCCCTGGCAGCCTCCAACAGGCGCCGTCGGACCTCATCCATGGGCCGTTCAAACAATTTTCCCAGACGCATGATGTGACCTTGAAATCTACCTGCCGGGAGGATTTCTAGATGCTATGGCCGTGCGAGGCAAGAACTGCCTTCCAGGGCTTTACAAGATCTTAGAGTCTGACCCGCCCGTCCGGCTCCGGTGCTGAAAACTACCAAGTCGGCAGTTTAGATCACTGATTTTGCTAACTAAATGTTCTGCGCCAAATCATGTTTACGCGTCTCCTCGTTGACAGCTCCGCTCACTGCATCTCAATAACCGGAATGCGCGACCGTCCTTCCACCGCCCATTGTAATCTGTCTTCTGGGCGGTTTTCGTCCGGCGACGGCCTCGACGCCGTGCATCAGCGCGCTCCGGGCGGGGCATCCCCTGCCCTGCTCCTGCTCGTCCGTGCTCTGGCGCGCCAGGCTGCCCGACAGGCCTGGGCCGCTGCCGTCCTTCCTTCCGAAGCTGTTTTGGAGACCTGCTCATGACCCGCAAGATCGCGCGCCCTTTGCTCGCGAGCCCACGCCTGTGAGTGTCCCGCCGGTTGCGCAGCTGCGCCTGGTCAACAAGGCACGCGCTGCCGAAATTCTCAGCTGCTCGATCCAGACGGTCGGCCGGCTAATCGCTTCGGGCGCCCTGCCCTGCCACCGCATCGGCCGCATGGTCCGCGTGGCCGAGATCGACCTGCAGGCCTTCATCCGGCGCTCTATCGAATAGAGTACTGCAGATCATTTGAGATATCTACTGATCACTAAGTACAGTGGATCGTGACTACGCCACTCAAGTAAGCCCATGATAAATTGTGGTAAACAGACACCATTCGGACGCCCAGATACCCCCAGATATTCGGAGATAACTCGTGATCGCTCACCGCCCGCTGCAGCCCCCCAACAATACTTCACCTAGCCTAGAATTGGCAGAGCTTCGCCGGCGAATTCTGGCCGACGAAGCCCTCCCCCTCAAGCGCCGCGGCGATGTGGGCTCGTCCTTGAATAGCCTGGGTAAGGTCGTCGGGCTGATGCTCGAGTCCATTGCCGCGGATCCGGTGGCGATCCGCCCTCTGCTCAAGGGCAAGACCGCAGCCATGACCGGCTTGGAGCCCGGCCGCTGGCGCAATGTCCTGGCTGACCTGAGCTTCGCGCTCTTTCACGCGGGCCGCGTGACGATCCCCTTGCGCATCGACGCGCCGCCCTCGCCGGCCTGGGCGAGCCTGACGGTGCAGCTGACGGACAAGCATTCGTCCTATCTGCTGTCGCGCTTTGCGCGCTGCTGCACCCTTTTGGGTGTCGAGCCGGCAAAGGTGACCGACGCCTTCATGGATGGGTTCCTGATCGAGCTGCAGGACAAGACCATGGTGGCCGAGCCGGTCCGCATGCATCGCGAGGCGATCCTGTGCTTCAACGAGGCCGTGGGGACGGTGGCTGGCTGGCCGGACACGCGGCTCACCGTGCCGGACAATCGCCTCTACTACACGCCGGGCTGGGAGATCTATCCGGCGAGTCTGATTGCCGAGATCGAGGCCTGGCAGGCGCCTTGGATCGGCGATGAGCTCTTTGCCAATCTCGGCCACAAGCCGCTGTCGCCGGTCACGCTGGCAAGCCGCAAGACGCATCTGCGCCTGTATCTGGGCGCCTTGGTCCTCCGCGGCATCCCGGTGGCGACGATGACGAGTCTGGCGGCGGTGATCACGCCCAAGCTGGCCGAGGTCGCGTATCGGTTCCACTTCGCGCGAGCCAAGAAGACCCATAAGCACTCCAACGCTGCGATCTCGCGGGTGGTCACGGCAATCGCGGATCATTGGCTCAACTTCTCGGGCGAGCCGCTCAAGGCCATGCGTGCGATGCGCAAGCAGCTCCAGCTGCCTAAGGTGGGCATGACCGATTGCAACAAGGCGCGGCGGCGGTCGATGGAGGACGAGGGTCGCACTGACGCGCTACTGAACCTGCCTCTGT